>CBFHHL010000188.1:0-1717 GCA_965655685.1 Luminiphilus sp. | reverse complement strand
CCGAGGCCACTGCTTGCCGGCCTCGCATCGCCATCTTTCATCAATAGTTGCTATTCACTCCTAACCACTGGATGTTCGCTCCGGTTCGCCAACACTCGCTCCCTGCTTCTTGTCTCAAATCGTTGAGTACTTCCTCCCAACCCCGCCAAATGCGCGCTTGCCGCTTCTGTCTTGGCCCTAGCAGGGACTGCTTGTCCGCAGCTTTGTTGTTGCTTGTTGTGTGTCTGAGCGTTGTGCAACAAAACCTAATTTCCACCGCCTTGTTTCGGCCGTCACAAATAATTTATTTGACAATAATAAGGATATCTTTATATTTTGATTTAAAGCTTTTTTGCGATTTGAATTTTGTAAATGGGTCAATGCCATGGCGATACCAAACGTTTCATTCGAGTTCTTTCCCCCCAAGACCCCGGCGGGTTTACAGGGGTTGTTGCAGGCTGCTGATCGTTTAAAGGCCTTTGGACCGGAGTTCGCCTCGGTCACTTACGGCGCAGGAGGATCTACTCAAGACACCACTGCGAATGCCGTGCGATTCTTGAGGGAGTCTCTGGGATTGGATGTCGCGCCCCATCTCACCTGCGTTGAGGCGACTCGTGATGAGACGCTGGGTATTGCTCGTTCATACGTTGAGAGCGGTGTTCGTAAAATTGTGGCGTTGCGGGGTGACCCGCGCGATGGAGTTGAGGGAACTTACACGCCACATCCGGATGGCTTTGCTTATGCGTCAGATTTGGTAGAGGGGTTAGGGACTTTTCCTGATCTCGAGATTTATGTGTCGGCCTATCCGGAAAAGCACCCAGCGGCGGCTTCACTGGACTTCGATATTGATGTTTTGAAGAAGAAGCAGCAAAACGGCGCCAAGGCGGCGATAACGCAGTTCTTTTTCTCTAATGATGATTATTTGAGGTATCGAGACACAGTGTATGCGACGGGCGTCGGCCTACCTCTTATTCCCGGCATCATGGTACCGGAAAATATCGACGGCGTACGCCGTTTTGCGGCGGGCTGTGGCGCATCAGTTCCCAACGCGCTGCTAGCAAGGTTTGACGGTCTGGACGAAGACGCGGAGACGCGACGTCTTATTGCGACCCATTTTTCGATAAAACAATGCGAGGCACTCATTGCAGAGGGCGTTGACCAGTTTCATTTCTACACGCTCAACAAATCAGAGAGCGTTTACGCGGTTTGCCATGCAATGGGGCTGCGGCCGTCATTGAGCGAGGTCGCCTGATGTCTCAATGGAATCGTAACAGCCGTATTGGCTGGCTTAAGAAAACACTGGCCGAGCGCGTTGTTCTCCTCGACGGTGGCATGGGTACTATGATCCAGCAGGCGGGGCTCTCGGAGTCAGACTACCGAGGGACTGAGTTTGCTGATTGGTCGTCAGACCTCAAAGGCAATAACGATCTTCTCACCCTCACGCAGACCCCCTTAATCGCACAGATACATCGACAGTATGTGGCGGCTGGCTCGGACATTATCGAGACCAATACCTTTAACACCAATGCGCCTTCGATGGGTGACTACGGTATGGTTGATTTGGTTGCACGCCTAAACGAAGAGGCCGCCCAGCTAGCGCGTGCAGTTTGCAATGAGATGGAGACCGCTGATATTCCAAAGCTGGTTGCGGGAGTCTTGGGCCCAACGAATCGGACAGCGTCGATCAGTCCGAAGGTTGAAGACCCGAGTTTCCGGAACATCACCTTCGACGAGCTAG
>CBFHHL010000187.1:0-1898 GCA_965655685.1 Luminiphilus sp. | reverse complement strand
CGAGCAACCGGGTAAGGTGATCAACATTGCTTCCATCGATGGTATCCGCATCAACCCTTGGGAGACCTACAGCTATCAAGCCTCGAAGGCTGCAGTTATTCAGCTGACTCGCCGCATGGCAACCCGTTTAATCAAAGACAGTATTAACGTGACGGCGATTGCGCCCGGTGCATTTGCGTCAGAGATGAACAAAGCGGCACGCGACTTCGGTGATGCGGTAGGTAGCGGGGTCCCTGCAGGGCGTATTGGTCGCGATGAGGATATGGCAGCGGTCGCTATTTATCTCGCGGCACGCAGCGGCGACTACGTGGTCGGAGAGACCATCGCTGTAGATGGCGGCGTTGTCTACGGTCATGCTGCTGAGACCATCAGCCCCTGAGGCGTCGCGATAAAACATTACCCATTAAAAAAGCCCCGATCATTTTGATTGGGGCTTTTTTTGGCTGCGTCGTTACTTGCGCAATGCTTGTAATCGCGCAGTTTGTTTCAGCGCAGCGCTAGGCAGTCCTAAACTACTGCCCCTGCGCTTTTTGTTGGTTGTATAGCGGCTCCATCATTTGATCGACACCAAAGGTGGCTGGGCGCTGCCGAGGCGGAAATTGCGCCAAAGACATTAAAAACTTTTGAAGCTCCATACGCGCTACAGCAATGCGCGGCGGAACTTTACGGACCCACCAATCTTCATAGTTATCCGCATTCTCATCAGCTCGCTCGAAGGGATCGCGGCGTAGGTTAAATAATTTGGGAATTCGCACCTCGTCAAACTGCTCTCGCCAAACAGCAAAGCCTTTTGCCCTTTGTTCAGCAAAAACCACTTTCCAATCCCCCGTGCGTATGGCGGTCAACACCCCATCGTCGCTCCAGTAGAAAAAGGATTTTCGTGGGCCCAAGTCCGTCTCTCCAGTCAATAACGGAAGGAAATCGTAGCCATCGAGGTGATTTTTATACGGCTTCCCATCTACGGTTACTCCCGCCTTTAACTGGTCGACCACATTAGGTCGACCTGCAGCGGCCATCAATGTCGGGACCCAATCCTCATGCGACATGATCTCGTTGATGACCTGACCTTCCTTGATCTTCCCTGGCCAGCGCACCATCGCCGGCACACGGAACCCACCTTCCCAGTTCGTATTCTTTTCACTTCTAAAAGGCGTAATTGCCGCATCGGGCCAGGTGTTGTAGTGCGGCCCGTTGTCGGTCGAGTACATAACAATCGTGTTATCGGCGACCCCCAATTTATCGAGATGGTCGAGTAGCTCACCGACCATCATGTCGTGACCAACCATGGCGTCGTTATAGAACCCCTGACCAGAGAGTCCTCGCTCGTCGTCAGCGGTGTGGGTGAAAAAGTGCATTCGTGTGGTGTTGTACCAAACAAAGAATGGCTTGCCTTGGTCAACAGCACGCGTCATGAAGTCGAGGGCAGCAAGTTTAAACTCGCGATCGACTGTCTTCATGCGCTCACGGGTCAGCGCACCCGTATCGACGATATCGCCATCTGCAAAGCTATGGATTACGCCACGCGGTGAAAACAACTTAACCAACATTTCATTGTCGGAGGGGTAGTCCGGGTCCTCAGGCTCTTCCTCTGCATTTAAGTGGTAAAGATTGCCAAAGAATTCATCAAAACCATGGTTTGTAGGGAGAAACTCGTCTTTGTCACCCAAATGGTTTTTGCCGAAATGTGCGGTGACGTAACCCTCATCTTTGAGCAGCGAGGCGAGGGTAACGTCTTCAGGCCTGATACCTAAATCCGCACCCGGTGAACCTACTTTTGTTAAACCGGTTCTAATGGGTGACTGCCCGAGGATAAAGGCCGACCGACCTGCGGTGCAGCTCTGCTGACCATAGTAATCGGTGAACTTAGCACCCTCGTTAGCAATCCGATCGATGTTAGG
>CBFHHL010000186.1:0-17329 GCA_965655685.1 Luminiphilus sp. | reverse complement strand
CGGGTCTACTGCCTGCCTACAAGGGCGTTATGGCGAGCTTCTGGTCTCTGCTTAACGGCGAGTCACATTTGGGCACCACACTCCATTGGGTAACCGACAGTAAAATCGATTCAGGACAGGTCATTTCCCGGTGTCGTCAGAGCGTTAAGACAGACCTTACCTACAGCGAGCAAGTCCTTGCACTTTACGAGCCTGGGGTGGAACAAATCCTCGAAGCTGTCGCAAATATCGAGATGCTGGCCAATCACGTTAAGACAGACCTTCCCAAGGGTAGCTACTACAGCTTCCCCAAAACTGCGGATTTAGACACTTACGAAGCGGCTGGCTGGGCTTTATTTTAGACGCTACGCTTTTAGAACCGCCAACTTCATCCACTCCCCCACTATCACCTGACGCAGACTTGCAGTGTTCGCGGACTGTATTTTCCTACTACACTGGCGCTTTGCCAATAAACCTTACAGGCGAGGCCATACATTATGCGCAATACTCTGAAGCGCGCACTGACTGCACTTTCTTTTACGCTACTCACCCTTCCGCACATTGGTAGCACTGCTAATGCGAGCGAAACTGATCGTGGTTTTGCTGACCTGCTGCTCTCAGGCACGATCTACACCGCTAATGATACGGCGCCGACGGTAGAAGCCGTAATCATCCGCGATGGCCGCTTTTACTATGTCGGAAGCTTGGAAGGTGCTTTAGAAAATGTTGCCGAGGACCACCAACGAATTGAGCTGGGATCACGAGTTGCTTACCCAGGGTTTATCGAAAGTCACGGGCACTTATCAAGTCTCGGCGAAGCCATCACCAACCTTGATTTGAATGGGGTGGACAGCTATCAAACCATCGTTGGGATGGTAGCCGACGCAGCCGCAAAGGCAGCCCCCGGGCAAGTTATCAAAGGGCGCGGTTGGCATCAAAGTAAGTGGGATTCTCAGCCCAAAACCTCGGTTGACGGCTTTCCCACACACCGGTCTTTATCAGAGGTGAGCCCAAATAATCCGGTTTTCCTCGGCCACGCTAATGGACACTCGGCGCTTATAAATCAAGCCGCCATGGACGCGATCAATCTCTCTTACAACACAACACCCCCTGAAGGTGGCGTTATTGTTAAGGACGCTAAAGGCAATCCGACAGGCATCCTGCACGAAAACGCCGTTGATCTTGCCTATCCACTGATCGCGCTGTCTTTCGACTCTGCCAAGACGGCCACTTTGGCCGCACAAGATCACGCGTTTCGCTGGGGTATTACCAACTTCCACGATGCGGGCGCAGGCAAGACCGACATCGACGCACAGCAAGCGCTCGACGCTTCAGGTGAGCTTAAGCTTCGCGTTTATACGATGGTAAGTGCGCAAGACGAAGCGCTCGCCAACTACTGGCTTGGGCGCCCACCGGTGGTTGCTGACGAAAATTCTCGATTGACCATTCGCTCGTTTAAGGCTGTTATGGATGGGGCTTTGGGGTCAAGAACAGCCTGGCTCCACGCGCCTTATACCGATGATCCTGGTACGTCAGGTGTGCAAACCTTCGACGAAGATCGTCTAGTCGAGATTATGAAGCAATCGACTCAGCATGGTTGGCAAATCAATACGCACGCGATTGGCGATAAGGCAAATACGGTGGTCTTAGACGCGATTGCTTCTGCGGGGCTGGAAGATCGTGACCACCGTGCGCGCATTGAACACTCCCAACATCTGATTTCCTCCGATATTTCGCGTTTTGCAGACCTAGGCGTTATCGCATCTATTCAAACCATCCATATGAGTTCAGATAGACCCTGGGCGATCGATCGCCTTGGTCAGGAACGCATCGAATCCGGTGCTTATGTGTGGCGCGACCTTTTAAACGCAGGAGTCCATCTAGCGAACGGTACCGACGTACCGGTTGAGCCAATCAACCCCATCGCTAACTTTTATGCTGCAGTGGCAAGAAAGACGTTAGAGGGCACACCCGCGAATGGCTTCGAAATAGAGCAGCGAATGACACGCGAGGAAACATTGAAGTCAATGACGATTTGGAACGCGTATGCCGCCTTTGAAGAGCGCGACTTGGGATCGATTGAAGTGGGTAAGCGTGCAGACTTAACCTTACTGGATAGGGACATCATGACCATTGAAGAAACGGAAATTCTCTCAACGGATGTGGCAATGACCATTGTCGCAGGTGAGGTTGTCTATACAGCCCCCTGAAAGCAGTGCCGAAAACTGCGTAAGAGCAAATATGCTTCTATCGACTCATCTCCGCTAATCCGAGACAAAAAAAACCCGCCATAACGGCGGGTTTCTTTTTTAGGTATTCAACTCCCTTAGAAGTTGTAACGACCTTGTACGTACCAGCTACCGCCATTGAAGCCGAAGGGGCTGTCCTCTGGGTAAAGCTGGCCTACGCCACCGGCGCCTGGGTTACGATCAGGGTACTCGTCGAAGAGGTTATCGACACCCACAGTAAGCTCTAGGCTTTCAGTGACCTGATACGCCAACTGAACGTCTACCAACGTGGTTGCACCTACGCTGTAACCGTTACTTGTCGATGTCCAGGCACCATAGTAGTTCGCACGAACAAGTGCACGTATGTCACCCATGGTGTGGTTCCACGCAACATTACCTTTGATGTTAGGAAGCTGATCTTCCAGTGCTTCAACACGACCATCAGAGATAGGGTTGATCGATCCTCGGTTATCAACGGTGGTTTCGTTGTAGTTAAACGCAAATGTCAGAGTAGACGCACCACCCATGGCATCGAAGTCGACACTACCGACCAAATCCAACCCTTTTGTGGTTGTGCCAAAGCCATTAGTGAAGAAACGGAACTCGGCAAGATCATCCAATCCTAGGAACTGCTGACGGTTAATAGTGCCATTCGCGTCGAGTGCTGTTAGCGCCTCACCCACAGAGTTGTAGCTGCCACCAGCTGTGTCTGCAAACTCAAGCGCAGCCAAGAAGTCGACGTTGGCGCCAAGCGCAATTCGGTCTTCAACCTTGATGTTGTAGTAGTCCAGTGTGAACGACCAGTTTTCAACATCAACCGCAATGCCTATTGAGTAGTTATCAGCATCTTCTGTACCCAGCGTAGGACGTCCGTTACCAAAACTCTCAATGTAGTCTGCCGCCAGCTGACCCGCCGCCGAGGCGAAAGGCAAAGTACCTTGATCGACAAGAACACCATTAACGTTTTGCGTGGTTACGTTGGTGATATTTGCCTGACCCGAAGTCGGTGCGTGGAAGCCCGTTGAGCGCGCTGCACGTATACGCACGTCGTCACTCAGACGGTAAACACCCGCCAACTTGTAGTTGGTGGTTGTGCCGAAGGCGCTGAAGTCTTCGTAGCGTGCTGCTACTTGCAGAGTCAACGCGTCAGTCACATCAGCTTCGAGATCGACGAAGTAAGCAGTACTGTCTTGAGAAGCAGATGTATCGTTGGGGAAGCCACCAAAGCCGTTAGAACTTGATGAGAATCCTTGCGACGACAACGGACCTAAGGCATAGGATGCTGCATCACCGGCGAAAAGATCGAACTCTTCCTCACGGTATTCTGCACCAAATGCGATATTGAGATCAGATGCGAGGCCAGCATCAACACCCTTAACGAAGTTAAGGTTGTATACCGTCTCAGTCTGCTCTTGACCACCGGGTACGAAATCACGAGGTGTGTTTGGGCCGAGCGATGCATTCACAGTGTTACGGATAAAGTAGTCAGTGCGGTTCGAACCACGCTGCGCACTCAGATCGTAAGAAATGCCACCCATAAAGTTGGAATCACCACGGATACCAACCGCGATTGCTGAGTCTTCGTTATCGCCACCAAAACGAGGTACGAAGCCACCTGGAATGGTTTCGATGAATGAGAAGCAATTTGGATCTGCTGTTACAGATGCCAAGAAGCCTGCATCAGGGATAACACCGTTGCCGGGCAATGGAATACCGTCGATACAGCTACTTCCACCATCCATGTCGCCAACAAGTACGGAGGCTACAGCGTCAGGACCGCTAGATGCCAAGCCTGTGGCAGGATCAACAAGAGGTCCACGATATACACCACCCCGCTGTCCGCCGCCGCTACCATTACCAACTACGTTACGGTAGAAAAAGCCGCCGGTAACGGATCGCTCTGCATAGTTACCAAAAGCATAGACTTCCGTCGAATCATTAAGTTCGATAGCTGCATTAATCAAGAGCTTGACGTCATCTTCAACGTCTGGCTGACCCCAATATTGAGGTACTTCGTTCGTGTACGAGTTGATTGTCTGGAAATCTGATACGGGCGCATAGCCGCCAGCAATGCCCGCAAGAACGTCATTTCGAACAACCGAGCGGACAGTGCCTTCCACATCACGAACTTCACCCGTAATGTTAACAAACCCATTGTCACCGAGAGGCAGACCTAGGTTTGCCGCAACCATGTAATTAGCGCCATCGTCTTCAAAGGTGGAACCGTAGCGCGTAACAACCTCGAAGCCTTCAGCATCGTCTCGGAGCAAGAAGTTCATTACACCGGCAATCGCATCAGAGCCGTACTGAGAAGAGGCGCCGTCACGCAACACTTCGACTTGTTTGAGCGCGAGAGATGGAATTGAAGAAATATCAACGCCTTGCGCGCCGTCGGAAATACCACCACCGAGGAATGAAATGACAGAACCACGGTGACGACGCTTACCGTTTACCAGTACTAGCGTATTGTCAGGCGACAAGCCACGAAGGTTTGCTGGACGAACGATGGTTGCCGCGTCACTGATGGGTTGAGCGTTTACGTCGAATGAAGGAACCGACGTTCGCAGCATCTCTTGGATGTCAGTTGAGCCGTTGTCACGGAATTCAGATCCCGTAATGACGTCTACAGGAACGGGAGAATCGGCAGCTGAACGATCAGCAACGCGTGTACCCGTTACGATGACTTCCTCAAGATCGCTATCCTGTGCAGCAGCTTGGAGGGGAAGGCCCATAGCTACGGGGACAGCTAAAGCCAGTATTGCCAGCTTTTTGCGTGGGAAAAATGTATTCACAATCACTCTCCTTTAGAGATTCATGATGTTTTGGAGTGGCTACTCCACCTAAGACCGCCTGTTGTAAATCGATCTTTCGAAAAATTTGTCAGTTTTTATAACTGCTCCTGACGGTCCGGTTCGAGACGTTACAGAAAAGTGACAGTCGGTACCAGTATTTTGATGTGCACTTTTTACGGTGAAGGTCTTGCTAAATTGGACAGCTTTTGTCCGAAGAGGGCATCCAAGCAATCGAAGTGTACCCACGTAAAATACGTCTAATGCTCAACGACCTACAACGGCTTCGTAGTCAGAGTCACCGCGACAGGCAATGAAAAACTAGCAGTAAGTCCGAATTCGTAAGGACGCTATTGTTGGTGCATCCTTGATCTAGGAGACTAATTTGGGTGCTTCGGTACTCTCCCGTATCAGGCATTATCAGTTACCGAAACCAAAGGTGGTCAACGACAACGCTTTATGTCGCACGCGAATAAGGATTACGAGTGAACACAGAATGACTGGTCACAAGAGCCATGTTGGGATGCGCTCTAAAAGAGCGCGCGTCCGCTGATTGATCGCAACCGCGTCAGCATTAAGAAGGTGCTCTGTCCGAGGGATAAGGACCGAGCAATAAAACAGTCGAGCGTTTTAAACGCCCTCTTTCTCTTTCCAATAGGCAGCAACCGTTTGCGCACCAAAGTCGGCAATCGCATTAAAGAAGGTATCGGGGTCACTGTGACGCATCTGCGCTAAGCCCATTTCCATCTCTTTGGCATAAATGTATTCGGGTTTGTCAGCATTCACTGCCTCCCAAATACAGCGTGCGCAATCCATAGGATCATCACCCGCATCGATCACCGCATCTGAGATACCCCGTTGCGAGCCATCACCCGTCAAGGCATTACGCGAAACGTCGGTCGCGACAGAGCCGGGAAGAATGTTCGTCACTTTGATGTTGTGAGTACGATCAACCTCAGTGCGCAGCGCATCCATATAACCAATCAAACCAAACTTAGCGGCGGAGTATGCCGTTCGAAGCGGAGCACCAATACGGCCTGCTACTGAGCTAATGCCAATAATATGACCCCCGCCCGCGTCCGCCATGCGTGAGAGTTGCAGCTGCGTCAGCCAAATCGGTGCAATCAAATCGATGTTGATCAGCTCCGTGTACACCTCTGGCTTTGCGTCGATTGCTAGGCAACGCTGGCTGATACCCGCGTTGTTCACAAGTACATCAACCCTTCCTTGCCACGCCCACGCTTCATCCACCTTCTGTGCAAGCACCGCATAATCTGTCACCTCGAAGGGCAGTACCAAGCAATCGACGGGCAACTCTGCTGACAACGCCTCGAGTGCATCCAACCTTCGGCCGGAGAGAATCAGCTTTGTGTCCTGTTGCGCTGCGGTTTGCGCGAGCGCTTTGCCAATGCCTGATGAGGCACCGGTAATCCAGATAACCTTGTTTGCTAAATCCGTCATATGTCTCTCCTCTTTGGCTATTCGCAGCCTGGGCTGGCTTTTATAAGTATTTGTGCCCTGACTGTACTCAATCTCTAGTCAGAGTTCAGCCTTAACGTTAAATCAACGACGCGACTCCTATTGCACAACTCCACCTTGGGTATGCCCTCAAACAGTGCAGGGCGATATCATTACAAAAAAGCAAAGCGCTCGAACGAGTTTGAAGCTGTCTGATACAAACTTGCGTATAGCTATCGCATTATCAAGGATTTCAAAATGTCAGATCAAAGACCCTTAGCAGGACTCCGTGTTGTTGAATTAGGCCAACTTCTTGCAGGCCCCTTCACAGGGACTATTCTCGGTTACTTCGGCGCCGAGGTAATAAAAGTTGAACCCCCGACCGGCGACCCCATTCGGCAGTGGCGAGAGGTAAAAGACGGCACCTCGCTGTGGTATCACTCACTCGCACGAAACAAGAAAAGTGTGACGCTGGATCTTAAATCCGAACGAGGCCAAGAGATCGCCTTCGATTTGCTCTGTAAGGCAGATGTCGTCGTCGAAAATTTCAGACCCGGACTGATGGAGAGCTGGGGACTCGGACCGGAGAAAGTGAAAGAAAAGAACCCTGGCGTTATCTACGCACGCATTTCCGGCTACGGGCAGACAGGTCCGTTCGCGACCAAGCCCGGTTATGCATCGGTGACCGAAGGCTATGGTGGTTTTCGTTACATTAACGGCGAACCCGGGCAGGCGCCGGTGCGGCCCAACATTTCAATTGGCGATACACTCGCCGGAATTCATGCGGCATTCGGCGTTGCGCTCGCTATTATACAGCGCCACCAATCGGGCGAAGGACAGGTAGTGGACGTTGCACTTTACGAGTCTGTTTTCAATCTGCTCGAGGGCATCGTGCCTGAATTCGATGGTGCGGGAGTCATTCGCGAACCCTCCGGTACCACGATTACCGGCATTGTTCCGACAAATACGTACCTCTGTAAGGATGGAAAACACGTTGTTATCGGTGGCAATGGAGATAGCATATTTAAACGGCTAATGACGGAAGCAGGCAGATCTGACATCGCAGAGGACCCTGAACTTGCGCACAATCCCGGCCGCGTAATTCACCAAGAGCGGATCGATAAAGCCCTTTCAGAGTGGTGCGCAGAGAATGACTCTTCAAAGATCATCGAAAAGCTAGAGGCCGTTCGCGTGCCCGTTGGCCCCATTTACAATGTCGAAGACATGCTCGCTGATCCGCACTACAACGCTCGGGGCATGTTCGAGACCGTTGAAATCAATGGCGAGCCTCTAAAGATTCCTGCAATTATGCCCAAGCTATCGCGGACACCTGGCGAAACTCTTTGGCCGGGGGCAGCCATTGGCGAGCATAACGAAGAGATCTTAGGTGGATTATTGGGTCTTTCAGATAAGGAAATAGCAGGACTGTAATCCACGTGAGGGAATACGCTCGCAGTTATACTAAGGGCGGATCACACCCTTTCGAAACCGTAAAACCTTGAGTGCCGGGCGTTAAGCCCAAAAACATCCGTGTCAAAATTGCCTGTACACACTTTATTTAAGGCTAAAAAAAGGGGGCATCAGCCCCCTCTTCAATTGCGCTCGATGTTTAGAAGCGATAGCTGAAGTCCAGACCATAACCTCGGAGGGCTGACGGGTGGTTGAAGGTGCCACCAAACTCAGGCGCTGGGATCACTTCCTGAAGGTACTTTTCATCGGTCAGGTTGCGGCCCCACGCTGTAAGCGTCCACTTCGCGGCCTCGAGGCTTATCCGTGCATCAACCGTTGAATAGGCATCACGTGCAGATTTCGAGAAGTCCGAGTTAAATCCAGGCGCGAAGAACGCATTCCAGATGGTTGGAGTCTGCTCGCCTTGGAGCGTATGGAACTGCGTCTCGCCCACGTATTGATAATCAACACGAGCCACAAGATCCATGCCAGCACCTACCGAGCTTACCCACTCCACACCGAGGTTACCGCTCGTATCGGGTGCCTGAGGAACGTCATTACCGACGGACAACGGACGGTTTCTATTCTCTTCGATCTCGGAGCTGAGGAATCCTGCACCACCGTAAACCGTCAGGTTTTCAGTCATTGCAAACGAGGCGTCGATTTCAAAACCACTGATAGTGAGCTCGTCAATCGTTGTCACTGTTCTCAGAAGACCAAAGGGACCGGCAAAGAATTCGAAGAACTGGTTGTCTTCCACATCAGTGCGGAAAGCCGCACCGTTGATGCGGACACGACGGTCCATGAATTCAGCCTTGAAGCCGACTTCGACCGACGTCGATACTTCTTTGTCGTAGTCGTCAGTGATCTGTAGCTGAGCATCAACCGCTTCACCGGGACCACCAAATCCAGAGTTGAACCAGAAGTTAAGCGTATCGCTCGTACCGACACTGTTGAAGCCACCTGAGCGGAAACCAACGCCGTAAGATGCGTACCAATTCACCGCGTCAGACGCCGCCCAGCTGAGCGTTACTTTGGGCTGGAACTGATTAAAGTCGGCGCTTCGATTAGGAATTGAACCGCCCGCCAGCGCAGGGTTAATCGGAAGCGGTGCGAACGTCGCAGGGTCGACCAAGTTCACGTTTAGACCTGAGTTGGAGACGTTGGGTACCTGATTGTCGACGGTTCGCTCCTCACGGTCGTAACGACCCGCGATAGCAAGCTCGAGGGTGTCAGACAGATCCCATTCCACCTGCCCATAAACCGCGGTCACCGTGGTATCAAAATTATCCCAAAACAAAAGATCAGTCGGGTTAGGGCCTGACGCAGAGACGTAGGGTTGACGCAAGAAACCGTTTCCGGTGTCAGCGCCATAAGCAACCACAACCTCTCGTTCAATTTCTGCCCAGTAGGCACCGGCAATCCAACGCGGACCTGTCTCGTTATTCGAGACCAATCGCACGTCGATACTCATGTCTTCCTGGTTACGCTCTTGGTATTGATACCCGTCGCAGGATGTTGGCGTATAAGGGCCATAGACACCTGCAAAGTCATTAGCAGGATCACCCGACGGTAAAACTAGAAATGGCGCGGCAGCCGGTCCAAACAAGTCGGCGCGCGCGAAGCTATTGAGTGTCGTGCGATCTTCCTGGCATTGCGGGGTTAGCTCATAGCCATAAAACGTCGCCGCAGTGCCATCGGAAAGCAAATACTCCTCGAGATCTGTGTAAGCAAAGCTCGCAACGAGATCCATACCGTCCATGGCGTAGTCAGCTTTGACCGAGAAGTCAGTCGTAGTCTGCTCGTTCTCGCCAGGCACATTAAAGGTGAAGTTAAAATCAAGATCGTTGGGATCAGCAAAAAACGCTGGGCTACCAAACGCAGCTTCGAATGCTGGGATAGCAAAAGCCGCATTAAAGTTAATCGCACCGCCACTGACATCGGTATAGCCCGCTCGGAAATCCAGTTCCAGATCGTCACTCACGTTCCAGACAAGACGACCGCGTGCACTGGTGTCCTCAAGGTAATCAACGGTTCCTTTGCCACCAGCAAAGCTGTTGCTATAAAAGCCATCAGTTTCGCGTGTGCTGAGGGCGATTCGTCCCGCAGCGTTCTCGCCAACCGGCCCGCTGACGACCGCTCTCGCCTTGTAACTGTTGTTGTTTCCGGCTCCCACAGCAACTTCTGCCTCAACCTCATCGCCGGGTTTTTTGGTGGTCACGATAATCGCACCAGACACCGCATTTCGCCCATAAAGCGCCCCCTGCGGGCCTTTTAGGACTTCGATTTGCTCAACGTCGAACATTTCTTCATTAAAGCTGTTTGGGTTGGTGCTCAAAACACCATCAACAACATAAGCAAAAGTCGATTCTGCGTCACGAGTTGAGACGATGCCGCGAATACTGACCTGGGTATCACCGACGTTTGCGGTATCTACCAACGTTACATTAGGAATCAAACTGATATAGTCACCCGCGCGCTCGATGCCAGCGCGCTCAATGGTCGTTGCGTCGATCGCACTAATTGCAATAGGCACTTCTTGAAGGTTTTCCGCACGCTTACGCGCTGTGACTACAACCTCTTCAATGGCAAAGCCAGACTCCTGTGACAGTGCCGTAGGGGCTTGAGTGGCCGCTGTTGCTGCCAAAACAGCTAGCATTAGCGGTGACTTTTTGTTCAACATGCGTTGACTCCTTTGTTGTTCTGCCGTTTGTGCGGCTTTTGAAAATCAAAACAACGCTCTTCATAGTGAAGAGCGCCGATCTCGTGTTTTATACGGCCAAAATCAGAAAGTGGGTGCAACCGGTGCCGGCATATGCGTTTCCGCCTCGCAGCGACTGCGCAGCTCTTCGACGGTACCGCCGCGATTAAACAGCGCGATATCACTTCGATCCGCAACAAGTTGCTCACGCAGTGCGCTGGTCGCCTCTGCGTTCACAGCACCATCCTCGATAACAACGCCGTAGCGTCGCGCGCCCTCTTGGGTAACCAAACCACGGTCCACATCGGTCTTCACCAGTTGGGGATCGCGCGCAAAAGGGTCACCCCAGCCGCCGCCACCCCAGGTATTGAAGTAGAGAACATCGCCCTCTTTGACCTTGATACCCTCGACCTTAGCCGGAAGCCACTCTTCACTACCGTCGGTGCGCACGAGTTTTTTCGTTGAGCGGCGACCCGTCTCACCACCCAACACACCCCATGGATAGGTGAGCCAGCGCTCATCATGGATACCGATTTGCCCATCTGCCAAGAAGCGGTAGGCCACAGACAACCCATTACCACCTCGATGCAATCCCGCACCACCGGAATCGGGTATCGTTTCGTAACGCTCGATACGCAGTGGGAAGTAAGACTCAATAAATTCATTTGGGACGTTGGTGAACCCAGGCCACAAGCTATGTCCATCAGGTCCATCACCCACAGGTCGACCGGGCACACCACCAAAGCCAATCTGGAAAAGCTGGAACCACTCGCCTTTCTTGTCATAACCGCTGTAAAAGAGGTGCGGCGAGTCCGAGAAACCGGCGGCGTTTAGCATCATCTCGGGCGCACCCATACCGAGTAGCGCGCCCAAGATATCGAAGATCCGTCCCAGTGCGTGTGTCCGTCCTGACAGGGCGGCAGGGTACTTTGGCTTCAATAACGTGCCTTCAGGGATTCGAACATCCACCAGGTCATAGAATCCATCATTGAAAACAATTTGCGGGTCGACCACGTTAATAGTGAACGAACCAAAGAACATCTTGAACATGTCTTCGTTTAGGAAGAAATTCACCGAGCTCTGCGCTTGCGGATCAGTTCCTGCAAAATCGAAGATCGCCTTATCACCCTCACGCCAGAGCGTGCACTTGATCTTGTAAGGACCCATGCCCATACCGTCATCGCAAATATAGTCCTCGAACTCGCGCGGCTCCTCCGGAATGAACATACCGATGATGTGCTTCATAGCGTCGTAGTTGCGCTGAAGCATCGTATCCATCGTTGAGTACAGCACGTCATCACCAAAACGCTCCGCTAACTCGACCACGCGCTTAGACGCCGTGTTACAGGCAGCAACCAGGGCGTTCAGGTCAAAGCGGTTCCATTGCGGCGTTCGCACGTTGTGCAGAATAAGCTCAAGCAGGTCTTCCTGAAGAACCCCTTTCTTGTAAAGCTTAGTGGGTGGAATGCGGATGCCCTCTTGGAAAATAGTTGTCGCCTCGATCGGGATCGAGCCGGGCACCATTCCCCCGTTATCGGACATGTGGCCGAACATCGCCGACCAGGCAATGTGACGGCCGTTCCTGAAGATAGGAACCAAAACCACCCAGTCCGGTAAGTGAGATACCGCTGCATTACACAGATAAGGGTCGTTGGTGAGGATAATGTCACCCTCCTCGATCTCAGCATCGTAGGCGCTCAAGAAGGGGCCGATAAACGAGCCGAACTGACCCACCACCATTTTGCCTTCGACGTTGGCGATCATGGGGAAGCAATCGCCCTGCTCTCGGATGCCAGGTGACATGGCGGTGCGGAACAAAACGGCGTCCATTTCTTCACGCGCATTGCGAAGCGCGTTTTCAATCAAATCAACCGTCACGCCATCAACATCAACGGATTGAAGAGGTTGGTTATTGGTCTGAATAATCGTTGCAGTCATCGTGAGTCCTCCCGATTACGCAGGCTGGATGAGCAAATTGCCCACCGCATCTACGGTTGCTGAATACCCTGGTAAAACGACCGTAGTCGAGTCCATCTCCGATACAATCGCTGGCCCGACGACAACATCCTCAGCACCCAGGCGCCCGCGGTCATAGATGCCCGCATCGTGCCAATCTCCCTCGTAGAAAAAACGGCTCTGGTGAATTAGCGCTCCACTAACGTCACCCGACCCTTTCGGAATCGAAATATCGGCTTTTAAGGTAACCGAAGCGCCCACAACAGCGCGGATCATCAGAATCTCGTGGCCATCGCCCAGCTTGAAGGTAAATAACTGCTCGTGCTCCGCGTCGAATTGATCCGTGAGCACCGCTACACCCTTTGCCCTGAGCTCCGCTTCGGTAAATTCGACGGTAATCTGGAAAGCCTGACCGGCGTAACGAAGGTCCGCCTGATAAGTGACCTCCAATCGATTCTCGTCGATTCCGTCTTCAATGAGCGATTCGCTGGCGCGTGCTTTGAGCGTCAGTAAATCGTCCGCCAGCTTCTCGGTGGTAAGATCCGATGCCATTGTGATGTAAGTCCGAGCAGCTTCATCCTGCACACGTGTCGTCGCATCACCGTAAGCACATAAAACCCCGGGGCCAGGGGGAACGATGACCGGCCAGGCTTCAGTGAGAATACCCAAAGCATTCGCATGTAAGGGCCCAGCACCGCCAAAACCGACCAGCGCAAAGTCGCGAGGATCGTACCCCTGCTCCACAGACACGAGCCTAAGGGCTCCAAACATCGATTCGTTAACAATCTTGATGATGCCCTCAGCCGCGACCATAAGATCAACGCCCATGGCATCAGCGACACTCTGAACGGCGGTAACCGACGCATTACGATTGATCTGCATATCGCCGCCGAGCTGCACATCTGATGGCAGGTAACCTAGCACCACGTTTGCGTCACAAACGGTTGGCGCCTCGCCGCCCTTCATGTAACACGCAGGACCCGGTACAGCACCGGCAGACTCAGGGCCGACGCGTAACGCTTTAGTGAGTTCTGGGACAAACGCGATTGAGCCCCCACCTGCACCCACGGTGCGAACATCGACTGACGGAGCACGCACCCGCACATCCCCCACGACTGTCTCACGACGGACACGGGCGCGCCCATTTTGAATAAGCGCCACATCAGTAGAGGTGCCGCCCATATCAAAGGTCAGAATATTGCTGAAACCGGCTTTGGTGCAGAAGAATAGTGCCCCTGTTACCCCGCCCGCGGGACCTGACATGAGCAAATTCACTGGAGATTCAGCAGCGGCTCGACTCGACGCGAGCCCACCATCAGAGCGCAAAATTGACAGCTGAGTATCTTCACCCAAGCGCTCGTTCAACGCGCCCTGAAGATTATTCACATACCTCGCAACCTCGGGGCGAACATAACTGTTCACCACGGTTGTCTCAGTGCGCTCGTACTCCTGCATTTCAGGTACGACTTCGCTGGAGATCGAGATAGGAATATTGGGGAAGAACTCCTGCGCAATGTCACGCGCGCGCTGCTCGTGTTCACCGTTGATGTAGGCATTAATAAAGCAAATTGTCAGCGCCTCTATGTCGTCAGACATGTCCGTCTTCAGCGACTCACGAAGCGCTGCCTCATCGAGATCTGCTACAACGCTTCCATCAGCGGCGATTCGCTCTTTTGCTCCAATCGTAAGTTCAAGAGGCGCCAACAGAGGCTTTTTAACAAACGTCACCCAGCCACCTAGTCCCCCGGGACAGAAGGAGCGAGCGACTTGAAGCGTATCTTCAAAACCTGAGGTTGTAATGAGACCAACTTTGGCACCGCGGCCCGTCAAAACAGCATTCGTCGCAACCGTCGTTCCGTGCATCACAAGCTTAATGTCTGCAGGGTCAATGCCCGAGGAGTCGCAAATTTTTGCGACGCCATTTAATACACCAATTGATGAGTCCTCGGGAGTCGACGGCACCTTCGCCGTGTTGGTCTCGCCCGTATCTTCATTGAGTAGCAGGAAGTCGGTAAACGTTCCTCCCACGTCGACGCCAAGACGGTATGACATGTTTTACGTCCTCTTATCTCGTTATTCAGTTGGCGATTTTCTGCCAGTTATTGGTAAGCCAGTAATGTGCGCGGCCGCCTTGCTGAGCACCCATCATCTGCGTCAAGCACTCAACGCTTTGTAAAAGTGCCTCCATATCGATGCCTGTCGACAAGCCAGCACTCTCGCAGAGCATGACCACGTCCTCGGTTGCAACATTTCCTTTCGCACCTGGCGCAAAGGGGCAACCTCCGAGACCACCGGCGGAGCTATCGAAATGACGAATACCGGCATCGAGTGCCGCAAAAACATTGGCAAGCCCCATGGCGCGGGTATCGTGGAAGTGGCAACCCAATCGTTCAGCACCGTATTGGCTAACAAGCTCTGCCATCATCGATTTAACATCCCGCGGATTCGCAGCACCTATAGTGTCAGCAATAACGAGTCGCCCTGGCTCGTTGCACATAAGTTCTTCCGCTTGGGCGAGCACGATGGACGGGGCAACTTTCCCCTCATAGGGACACTCAAAAGCAACCGCTAAATAGGCATGAATCTCAACGCCCTCATCTCGAGCCCGCGCCAAAATGTCACTTGCCATGCCGAATGTATCCGCAAGGCTCTTGCGAATATTATTCTGATTCATCTGCTCAGTCGCTGACAGCACAATCGCGATCTGATCTATGCCTTCTCGCCGCGCTAGTTCATAGCCTTTCATATTCGGCACGAGTGCGCTGAACTTAGCACCGCTCTTTGGGAGCGTTCTCGCTAACTCATCCGTTCCGGCCATTTGAGGAACGGCTATGGGTGAGACAAAAGAGCCAATCTCAAGTTCTGGCACATTCGCCTTTGCTAAGGCTTCGATCAGTTCTCGGCGTTGCTCAAGCGTTATCTCGACGGACTGAGCTTGCAGACCGTCGCGCGCAGCCACTTCCTTGATCGTAACGATATCGTTCATCTAGGTACTCATCTCAGAGAAGTATCAAGTTGTCACACTGCTATCTTTGGTTTGAATAGTGCGAGTCGCGGGCATCCTTCCCGTCCGTGGTTTTACTTTGTTTATACTGCTCTGACTAGACTGCAGATTAAGATTTGGACTACAGAACTTAGGCATTTTGGTGAAAAGCAAGCTGTATCTGACCCTTTGGTTCACCACCCATCTGAACATCCGCAACCCGCCAGCCAGCAATGCCATCGCGTACTTTAGATGCGGCACTGTTGGCTCGCACATCATTATTGAGCGACGCTTCAACAAGACTTTCAGTTTGAACAACGCCGAGCGACAACAGAAACAAACCTTCACCGCGCTCGCGAAGTTGGCGCATCGGCTCCCCCTCAGCAACCGGCTGAACCAAAACGATCCAGGACTCTCCAACACGAAATCGTGATGTACAGACACCGCGAGAGGGCAGCGTCTCATCGATAAAATCGATATTGAAATTGGCTCGATACTCGGCCTTTGCGCTATCGATATCGCGAACCAATATATTCACATGGTGTACGTGTGTTAAATCGAACTTCTCTGACACCTGAGCGTCTCCTCTGCTTCCGCATCACTGCGCATCAATGATGCTTCCTTCGCCCGGGCTAAACCCGGTCATTAGAGTGGCGCTTGCGACTCAGCTAATCTACGTAGCATCATAAACACTTGGTTCTACAGAGGTGGCGTAATGTCGAGCACAGACCGAAAGGCACTAGAGCGAGAGGCACAGGGACTAGGTCAATCTCCGGCCCTGCTAATCGTCGATATGATCAAGGGTTTCACCGATCCCGACTGCCCCCTCGGCAGCGAAGCGACATCGGTTGTCGAGGCGAACCGCCAGCTGATGGACCTATTCCACGCACAAAACCACCCTGTTTACCTAACCACCGTTGTTTACGACAGCGACGACCAAGCCTCCGTTTTTCGGGCTCGGGTGCCTGCGTTAAATGTGCTCTCGAGAGGTTCCCACTGGTGTGATATCGACCCGCGTCTGCCGCTGTCAGCGTCAGACGTGATCGTAGAGAAGACCCACGCCAGCGCATTTCATGGAACAGGACTAGCAGAGCAATTGATAAACAAAGGCATCGACTCTCTTATCGTTACGGGACTCACGACAAGCGGCTGCGTGCGAGCTTCGGCGGTCGATGGGCTGCAGCATAACTTCAAGGTTGTCATCCCAGAGGAGGCGACAGGAGATCGCGATCTGAACGCCCATCTAGCAAATTTATATGACCTTAACGCAAAGTACGTAGATGTATTGAGTTTAGAAGACGTGCTGGCATTGCTGTGACGCCCGATCATCTAAACGTCACCATCCCGATTTTTAGGCGATGGGTGCATTGCGTACTTTTCTCATCACGTCGGGCGCTGCGTGGCCGCTCGAAGGAATGTAGATAGGCGCTACTCGTTCACCTTTGTCATCTTGCTGTCCGCCCAAAAAGGAAGTCGTCTTTCCTGGTCTTTGAGCAGCGGCAAACCATCGTGAGCCCAGAGCGGCTCCCAAATCCCAGTGTCTTTTAATAGGCACTCAAGATCAGACGTTTCGTTCTCTTGCTTTGCCTCTGTCAGACGTCGGTAGTGCTTACGTAACTCATCGAGACACCACACCCGATATTGGGAGGCTCTAGCGCCTCTGTAAGTAACACCATCAACGGTCGCATTAAACCGCGAAGCCCCACTCCCTACAGCGTCGACGTTGGCGTTTAGGTAAGGTAGATAGCCCCTCGCCATATGCCTCAAAAGAACACGGACATCCTCA
>CBFHHL010000185.1:0-29402 GCA_965655685.1 Luminiphilus sp. | reverse complement strand
CGGCATTAGGGCTTGGTTGGGCCTTAATTGCTGTTAACAACGAGGGTTACCAGGGACCGCCTGAAAAACCTGAATCCAACATCGTCGCGAGCGTAACATTGGCCGTGTTGGATGCAGATAACGGTGCGGTCAAAGTACTGTCTGCCGATAATTACTCGGAGCTGCGTGTTTACGGTCCGGGTGAAGGAAGCTTTCTTAGAGGCGTCATTCGAACTCTGGTGCGTGAACGTGCTTCACGAAATATCGAGAGTGCCCCCACGTTTGATCTCGAGTTAACCGATCGAGGCGGCCTTATCTTAAGCGACCAAACCACGGGGTATTGGATTGCGATTGAAGCATTTGGACCCGCAAGTTATCGAGAGTTTCGAGCCATCTTCGATCGCGCTCGGAATGATTCAAGCTCTGCATTAGCGAACTTCCGTTGATGTTGGTTCCCGCAATAGTCATCGCTGTGTCCGCTTGGTGGCTATTGACCGGTCTTGCACTCCTGTTAGTCCATCAGTCACAGAAAGTGGCGCATCGCGGTTTTATGGTCCATTCGATTCTTACCTTAGCTGCCTGGTTGTGCGTGCCATTCAACGCTGCAACAAACTCGCCAATCGCCGTTGCTGGTGGATTTCTGCTCGGTTTGACTATCTGGGGGTGGCTGGAAATAAGTTACCTGTTGGGATACGTAAATGGTCCAAACCACGAGATATACAGCGGCGGGTCCTCAACATGGCGACGCTTCAAAGGCGCACTAGCGACGACAATCTATCATGAGGCGACGGTTGTCGCTTCGGTAGCGTTTCTCGCTGCAATAAGCATTGATCAACCTAACCGCACGGCGTGTTACACGGTTTCGGTGCTATGTTTAATGCGGTGGAGTGCAAAACTAAATCTGTTTTTTGGTGTTAGGGCGTTTAACGATCGATGGCTCCCCGATCATTTGCATTATCTAACGTCGTATTTACGCCTTGGGAAATCGAGTTTATTGCTGCCTATTTCGGCTATCGTGGGTTTTTTAATTACCTTTCAAATATATGAGCTTGCAGATCAGTCAAATGTGACGTCGTATCAACTTTCGCTCAATCTTGTTGCAAGTTTGATGCTATTGGCGTCAATAGAGCATCTTTTTTTACTTTTTCCCGTAAATGAAGCTGCACTATGGCGTTGGGCAAGGAATGAAGACTCTGAAGTTCGCGCAGTAAAGCAGAAGAGTTAGTCCGAATTCGCCACTTTACTTGTCATAAATTTGTCCAAGTCTTCTTGACGACGTGTTTTTGGGGGAATAGGGTAGCGGAGTGGGAATGCAATTTGTGCGCTCACAACTGACTGGTGCTCCAGTAGCGCTTCCGTTTGAGGTCTTCGGTTGACGAACCCAGCCAGCGATTTACGCGGTATTGAACGGGATGCAGGTAACATGAAATGGTCACGGCATAAGCCCCCGGGCTTAAACGATATTCTCGAAAGACACCATAGTCCTCACGTCATTGGGGGCGAGACGGTGGTGTTAGTTGACAGCACCTCACACCAAACACTGGCAAAAGCCGTAGCGAATTCCAATGCAGCAAGGTCGGAACTCTACGTACATATTCCATTCTGCCCTAGCCGTTGCCTGAGCTGCGACCACCTAGCAGTTATCGAGCATGATCGAAATGCTATCGATATTTATTTGGAAACCTTGGCCGCAGAGTTGGAGTTGATGGCTCAAGCGTCTCAAAGCGTCACTAAAATTCACCGGCTCCACATTGGTGGTGGTTCACCCAATTATCTTAATGATATTCAGCTGGCCAAATTGATGGCTAGTATTCATAGCGTTTTCGAGATAACCGCCGACGCGGAAGTCTCAATGGAGATTAATCCACGTCGCACGTCACGTTCGCAGTTTGAATTACTTCAAGGCTTAGGCATTAAAAACCTTCAGCTCGAGGTCCGCGACGTAGATTCAAAGGTTCAAAGCGAACTGGGACGAACTCAGTCTTTTAGTCTGTTGGAAGACGTGTACGGAATGGCTCGAGAAATGCGTTTTGAATCGATAGCCATGGACTTTTTGTTCGGGTTGCCGGGTCAGACGTCCGCAAGTGTAAAAGACAGCGTCGCCATGATCGCAGAACTTGGTCCAGACGTTTTGCTTTGCCAACAATATACGCGGCGCCCGCATCAATTCCCTCATCAGGCTGCCATCGATGAGAACTCGATGCCGAGTTTGGCTGAGAAGTTAGCCATTTTTAACTCTATCGTTGTTGGTCTCGAGAATCGCGGTTACTACTGGGTTGGGCTAAATGCTTTTGTAAAGCCGGGACACCCGCTTGCTCAAGCACAACGAGATCACACCCTGGAATATAACGGTCTCGGATACAGTTCGGTGAAGAGTGACCAGACCCTAGGTGTAGGCATTGGCGCTGTCAGCGAAGTTGGCGATGTTGTTGCCCAGAGCTATGTAGATATTGATGCATGGAAGGTTGCTGTGGAGCAGGGGCATCTAGCAACACAGTTTTTGGTGGAAACAACTGAGTTTGAGTTGGCAAGAAAGTCGGTGATGCGTCGTCTGATGTGTAATACCAGCGTGCCCATTTCTAAGGTAACGCAGCCCAAGATAGCCGAGCTTGTCGACTCTCTGGAAAGTCAGGGATATACGGAGAGAGAGGGGGACTTAATTTGCCTCACCTCCTTGGGACGGCTAGCGTTACCGCATTTTTGGTCGGATTCTTCGCCACGGTATCGCTGGCTTTAGTTACTCAGGCCGATAGTTTAAGTTCAGACTCGAATTCGGCCCGCAGTCGTTGCCACTCTAATGCAAACCAGGGCGTCGTGCCAATCAAGTCACTTTGGAGCCAGGAATCGACCTCTTCGCAGGCAAGCCACTGGCATTCTTGGATCTCTGAAGGGTTGTAAGAAGGGCGCGGGCGCCCATCGACATGTCCAACAAAGACAGAACAAAGTTCGTGTTCGCTACCTACATCTTTGAATTGCGCCCGATACTCGAATTTAAACAAGAACGTGAGTGTCGCTGAGAGTTCTAGCTCCTCTTTCAATCGTCTTCGAGTTGCTTCCTCAAGCGTTTCGCCCCGTCTAGGATGGCTGCAGCAGGTGTTTGACCAATAGTTAGGCCAGAGAGGTTTGAGTTCGCTGCGTCGCTGAAGGAGCACTTCACCAAAATTGTTAAACAAGAAAATTGAGAATGCTCTATGAAGTTTTCCCTTGCCTTTATGGGCGTTTAACTTCTCTTCAAAGCCGATAACGTTGTCGCTGGGGTCAACAAGCATGAGAGGTTCGTCGTCGAACGATACGATGGTTATGTCATCACTCATAGTGAGTACCTCTTGCCGTCAACGCATGAAATAAAGTAAAAAGACCCACTCCTTGGGAAAGGACGTATGAACTTAGCAAGTCGGGTGGAGATCGGCGATCGTAGCTCTGGGGGCAGGGTGATCGCGAAGTCCCGATTGGGTTCACACTGCATCGTCTGGGGGCAGCCGGTGCGTGGGTCAAAATATCGGGGCCCTTGAGGGGCCCGATTCATTGACGGTACTTACTGCCGTGAGGGAGGGAGTGCCTCCGCCATGGCTGCAGGTGCCGCATATGGACCATCGATCCAGTTGTACTTCGCAGAGCTCAACAGGACGAAGTGGATCAATACAGCTACCGAGAACAGGAACACGCCCTGCGCTACAAGTACCCGACGTGGATCAAATATTCTCCAGATCCGTGAGAAGGGTTGCGTTAGAATCATTTCATCTCTCCATTTGGAATCACGACAAGCCCGTCAAGCCGGACAGTCGCTAGGTTAAGGTGATAGTCCCGGATTACATTCCGAACCAGGGCTGCCACTTCCATACAGCAATGTGAGCCGCGCTGGCGATAGCCACAAACGTCCACATGCCTTTTTCGTAAGACTTCATGAACTCGCTAGCTTCGCTAGCAGTGAGTCCTGACATGCCTACATTTTCATCACTCATGGTTTTTCCTCCCATGTAGTAGTTCGCGATCTGTCGCAGCTCAGTAATAAATACCGTGTTACGACGCTCTTCATATGACCGTAGGTGCAGAGCACGGCGAGTCAAATGATCTTCCCGGAGAAACGCCTATCTGAGCACGCAACCCTGGGTAGATTTGTCCACATTTTTCTGTGGAGGCGAGGGCTTAGCAGATGCCCTCGCGAATTAATGTATTCACTCTCTGCCGAGCTATCTACTGGTCACCACCGGTGGTCATGTCTGCCATACCGCTTGCAGTTTCAGACATCTCCTCACCTTCCTCGGCAGATGCCTCAGGCTTTGGCTTGGCGAGCTTCGCAAGGTTGGGATAGTCCTTGATCATGTTCGCGCCAAGCAGGGGCTTGAAAGCGCCTTGGTGACAAGTTTCGCAGTTAACCTTTTGCGCATCGCCGAGCTTTCCAAGGCGGTGTGGTGGTAGCCAATCAGTGGTCGGATCAACGTACTCGTTGTTCATCTCTCGGACCATTCGGATGCCGTGCCACGCCCGCACTCGCTGTGGTGAACTTTCTTCCCAAGAGAAGAAGGCTCGTGAGTTGTGGCAATAGGTACAGTTAACGCCGAGTGCACTGGAGAAATGCATCATGAGGCTGTAACCCCACTCAGATTCTTTCAGTGATACCCCACCTTTATCTCGTAGCGCCGTTGTGCCGGCATGACGTCCATTACGATCGTCGAGTAGATAAGGGGTGAAAGGGTCGACAGGGAGCGACGCTAAGCCAGCTGCAACAGACGAGACATTCTGCATCTGGTTCTTCATACCACCCGCGACCTTATGGCCTGGGTTTATATTCCAAACGTACTCAGGCACGTTGTTGCCACGGTGACAGGTGTAGCAGGTAACGCCTGCGCCACCGACGTGCTG
Source organism: Luminiphilus sp. (assembly GCA_965655685.1). Classification (GTDB taxonomy): domain Bacteria; phylum Pseudomonadota; class Gammaproteobacteria; order Pseudomonadales; family Halieaceae; genus Luminiphilus. The sequence goes on along the minus strand of CBFHHL010000185.1, from coordinate 24,560 downwards.
GCTCCAGTTCTCGTTGGCGTTCTGCGTCATCTGAATCATGACTCGCGCAACTTTCTTGGTATAGAGCGTATCAGCGGCAAAGCCCTCACCTGCGACGTGGCAGTAATTACAGCCTTCTTCAGGAGATACCCACTGTGTTATCGCCGCCATTAGGCGTGTGAACTCGCCAACAGAGAGATCACCCAATACCTGAACATTTTGATAAATGTCCTTTGCCTTTGGGCCCACAGCGGGTACGGCAGGTATTGCTTCTGGCATGACGTTGTCAGCCGCGAGCTCGTCGAGACGGTCTGGGTTATACAAACCTTCCATTCCGGTGCCTCGATAGCCCCATTGAGTTGATTCGGGTGGTGGCATTTCGCAGCCACCGAGCAATAGCGCAGTGCCCAGACCAACAGTTGCAAAGAGTTTGGTCGTTAGCGTTTTCATTGTGCACCCTCAGTCAGTAGTGGATCGATGGCGGCTTCGCCAATCATTGGATAGCTTGGAACCAGTCCGTGCTTCATGCCCCATAGGTACCAGTTCTCAACAACGGTGCCCGTTAGGATGATGCCGATACCGCCGGTAACGCAGGTCAGTACACCGAACCACCATGCCCATTTATGGATTGACTCCATAGAGGCGTTAAAGCCCATGGTCCATCTCCAGAAGAGGGCGCCGCGCTCAGCAGCTGTGCCGCGGTCAGTGATCTGGTCGATTTCTCGATCTGCGCCGTACCGGCTAGTCGCGAGAATGGTGGCGCCGTGCATGGCGAAAAGAACTGCGGATCCGTATAGGAAGAAAATGCTCCACATGTGGAAGGGGTTGTAGAACAAGTTCCCGTATCGGAGCGAGAAGGCTGCCGTCCAGTCGAGGTGTGGGAAAATCCCAAAAGGCACAGCCTCTGACCAGCTTCCCATCAGCACAGGGCGAATAAAGCCAAGTACCAGGTAAAGCCAAATAGCGGCAGCAAATGCCCAAGCCATTTGGTTGCCCATTCCAAGGTTGTTGCTCAGCGAAAAGGTCCGCCACCACCACAACATAATGGACAACGTGAGGAACGCACCGGCGATCAGCCACCAACCACCATCATTGAGCGGTGGGAAAGATAGGCCGTATTGAGGGCCAGGGGGCTCCAGTGCCAACCAGAAGAGCTGGCGCACAAACTCGATGGGATCCCAGTTCACAGACGCAAACATGTTGAGTCCGATGATTAGGAAGGCAATGGTGCCCGTGAATAGGGCAGCGACACCCAGAGGACCTAGGTAGATAGGGCCAATCTGAGCATCACCTAACTTACCCATCCAGTAGCTGTGAGTCAGGATGCCTGTCCGATCATCGTGAGTATTCTCTACGGGGACGCCTGCGTAGTCCGGTGCCGCGACCTGAACTGTTGTAAAGATATTTTGATATTCAATCATCGTCGTGATCCCCTTATCAGTACCAAATTGGGAGCGTTAGCCACCAGTTCCACCATTCAGGCCATCCTTTCGTCCAGAATGGTCCACTGATAACAATACAAACGGCGCTCCAGAAAGCCGCAGAGATAGCAACAAACATACCGAGACGGTGGATGCCCAATGCGCCGATTGAGTAGCCAATATCGTCACGGAAGAACGTGTTTTCATGCTCGCCCGTTTTCACTGTCTCACCCGCCCGAGGGTTGGTAGCCATTAGGATGAGCGAACCATGCATCGACAATGCGAGTGCCGTTGTGAAGAAGAACGTCACTGCGAGCATGTGTGCGGGGTTGTAATGAAAGTGGAGGAACTGATATCCCACGTTAGACACCCAGTCTAGGTGACTCATAATGCCGTACGGGAAGCCGTGACCCCATGCACCTAAAAGCACTGGTCGAATGATGACAAGCGTTACATAGGCTAGAACGGCAAACGAAAAGGCAAAGGGGACGTGCAAGCCCATTCCGAGTTTTCGCGATATCTCCACCTGGCGAAGAATCCACGATACGAAGGCGCCCGTTGCACAAATCGTGATGATTTGCCAAAGTCCGCCCTCCTTCAGCGGTGCCAATCCCAATCCATATGACAGATCGGGTGGTGCGATATTTATTCGCCAAATGTTCCACGTATCGCCCAGGGCTGCGCCATAGAATATTAGTGCTGTTCCTGTGACGGCGAAGAAAAGGGTCGTTATCCCGAAGAAACCGACGTAAAACGGCCCCATCCAGAAATCGAAAAGATCTCCGCCGAGAAGGGTTCCCCCTCGGACTCGATACTTTTTCTCAAAGCTCATCATCGACATTGCATACTTCTCCCTTCCGAGCGCCAGGCGCTCCGTTCTCATGGTCCTCGGTGGCTCTTGGACCTCGTTATCTATCTCCAAGCCCGAAGGCTTGGAACCACGCGTAGCTAAATTCTCATGAAGGCATAGGGCGCTACACTGCTTGCTGCTCGCTTCGCTTCTTGCCAACAATTAAGTTCGTGCTGTCGCACCAACTTCACCCGGTTAATCACTGCCTGCCCCAAAAACCACATGAACATAGTGATAAACAGCAACCGAAACTGAAGGTGCTCCCAAACAGTCTTTCGTTCTGTATTTCGCTTGGTTGTGGTCATACTTCCTCCCGTCATCGACGTTTGTCGTGCCGCGTTGTTGTAATTCGTATTGCTCACGCAACCCCCCTTAACTGGAGATCTTGGCCTGCATTGAGTACATGTATTTCGGCCACCGATTCCGAGTCATCTTCTCGAGCAGCTTGCTCTGCGCTGTCTCGGAGACGTTTGGCTGCGGAAATCCGAACTAATACCGGTTGTTCTTCAATAATTTGATCCAGAAGCGTCTGCGCATCGTCCAGCCAAGGGAGGCTCGCTCGCGTCGGCGTGGCAATGGTTTGATCAAGGTCTGTGCCGAGTGGCAAAATATTGAAAAGTGCGTCAAAGAGCGCGTTGCAAACTTCCTGAATTAAGTAACAGGCACCTGCATAGCCCATAAAAGGCGTGCCGGTATGACGCCGAATAATGGTGCCGGGCAGTGACGCGGGTATAAACATGCTCCTACCGCCTGCTTCTGCGACATACATACGCTCGTTGTAGCCGCCAAACACAATCAGAGGGCCAGTTCGATAGATGGCTTCTCTCACCTTTTTGTTGTCGGGTTTTACGCCCGCTTTTCGTGAGTAGTGGAAGGCACAGGGCAGCCCCAGATCCTCTTCTAAGAAGTGTCTGAGTCCACGGGTATAGGTTTCAGTGGCGACAACACCAAAGTTGGCCGTTGCAAAAAAGTCTTGAGTAACAGATCGCCAAAGATCCCAAACAGGTTTGAGCGTGGTCATCTTCTCTTGGGCGATAAAGGGCTCTGGATCGATATCCAGCAGTTCTCCAAGAGAGCGCAAGAATTTTGTTGTGCTATTCAGACCAATTGGCGCCTGTAGATAAGGCTTTTCCAAGGTTTCGCAAAGCTTTCTTCCGAATTCTCGATACATACAGATGTTCACAGCTGCATCGTCGAGTTTCGAAATCTCATTGAGGTGACAACCCAATGGGAACACCATGTTGACCTCGACGCCCATTCCGGCAAGTAGCCGTTGGATTTCAGCTAGGTCTGACCATGTGTTGAAATACCCGTACGCAGGACCAATGATATTGACGGCCTTTGACGGTACATCTGATGTCTTCTTCGCTTTGCGTTTTTTGCTGGCACCATATTGCTCCCAGAGCCAAACGAGTGCGCGGTCGGCACTTTGCCATTGATCTTCGTCAATGGTGCGGGGCAGGAAGCGCTTAATATTAGTGTCTTCCGGCGTCACGCCACCGCCGATCATCTCGGCGATAGAGCCTGTGACTACGACCGAAGGCTTCTTAGGATCAAGCGTTTGATGCGCTCGACGAAGTGCGCCTTCTGTACCGTGTTGCCCGAGTTCCTCTTCTGCAAGCCCAGTTACCACAATGGGTAGTTCGTGCGGAGGTAAACCATCGGTGTAGTGAAGTACCGACGTCACAGGTAGATTCTCGCAACCTACGGGGCCGTCAATGATGACTTGCAGACCTTTGACAGCTGTGAAGACATAAACCGAACCCCAATAGCCGCCCGCGCGATCGTGATCAAGTACGAGCATTAGCAGGTACCTCCCACGCCCGTTTTGGCGATAATTTCGGGTGTCCATACACCGCTGGTTGGTCCTTCACCGACACCTTCGAAGAAAGACTCCATTGCTATCATGCGAGGCTGGTTAGCGAGAGCACTGTTAATGACTTGTGCCACCGATCCTGCGCCAGCGGCTCCCATGAGTGGGCGGGCAGAGATAAGGTTTGTGAAATACAAGCTTGGAAGAGATCGCTCTTTCGCTTTCTGCACAATGGGGGTCGTACCGATGACGAGATCAGGCTGGAAGGTCTCCATCGCGATAAGATCGTCCTCGAGCGACGCTCTAAACTTGACCGAAACGCCCTTGCTCTCGAGCCATTCAGCATCTAGTGCCGAAAATTCAGTTTTAGGGCAAGCGGAACCAACATAGGCAACGTCAGCACCACTTTCTATCAGTAATCTTGCGACAAGAAGCTCGGAACCTTCGTAGCCCGATAGTGTAATCTTGGCGTCAATTGGGTTGGTGTCCAGTGCGGCGCGAATAGCACTTTTTTGGGTGCTGATCGCGGCATCGATTGAGGCTCGATCAGTACCCAAGAGTTCACCCATGGCTTCAAGCCATACAGCAGTGCCTTCAACACCGACTGGCGCTGATCCTAACAAGGGTCGTCCCGCTGCTCTAAATTGCCGCGCGGTTGCTGCGTAAAACGGATGTATCATCGCCGCGGCTTTGCAGTCGAGAGCCGCGTAAAGCTCTCGCCACTCTCGGGTAGGAACTACGGGTCCTGCAGCAGCACCTAGTGAGTTGAGAAGTCGATCAATGGTAATCGCATCTACAGGAAACATTTCGCCCACGAGTGCTACGGTCGGCTTATCTTTTTGGGATTCACTCTGAACCGGGCGTGCAACTGGGCCTGCTTCGATTTCACCTCGAGCGTATTGCAACATGGCGCCAGCAAGCACATCTTTTGCCTCAGCATGTGTCGGGACTCCGAAGCCTGGGACATCGATGCCCACAATTCTCACCCCGTTGATTTCCTTCGGTAGGAGGTCAAGAGGCACGCCAGACGCGGTTGGCACACACAAATTAATGATAACTACGGCGTCATTGGCTTCAGGATCTGCGAGATCGTGAGCGGCTTCGCGGATATCTTCGAAGAGCTTTCCTGTTACGAGGGATTCCGAGTCGAAAGGAACGTAGCCAACGGTGCGCTTTGCGCCGTAGAAGTGCGAAGTAAAGGTCAGGCCATAGACGCAACAGGCCGATCCTGACAGAACCGTTGCCGTTCTGCGCATTCGCAGGCCTACACGTAATGAGCCAAATGCAGGACACATGCTCTGCGGTTGGTCGTGTGGGCCCTTGGGGTAATCCTCGGCAAACTGCGCCATGAGTTCATTTTTACCCGCCGCGGTCGCCGCGGCCGCCAATTGCTCGGCGCTAGCATGGCACCTAAGCTCCTTTGTCTCGATAATATCGACGTTAGACGTTGTCATAGACGACCTCGAGAGACGGCTTGTTGAGTGTTTCGACGCTGCACAGGTCTGCAAGTGTTGCGGGTTCGAGTACAACGTTCCGACCGACCTCGTCGCTATCAAATAGCCCCAAGAGTTCATCTTGAGTCATTGGTGTTGGTCTGTGAGGGGACGATTCAGCGGCATTTTTCGCTAGTCCAGCGAAAAGAGAGCCCCATTCACCGTCAGGGTGTCCAATAATTTCGTAACTGGCGCTTTTGCGACGAATATCTTCATTTGCTGGAATAGAGGCGAGCTCGGGAATGCCGACTGCCTTACAAAACGCTTGAGCCTGACCGGTTCCGTCATCCTTGTTAGTGACCATCCCCGCAACACCAACGTTTCCGCCCAGTTTTCGGAAATATTCGACCGCCGAGCAGACATTGTTGGCTACGTAGAGTGATTGAAGGTCATTAGAGGCAACAACGATGACTTTTTGGCACATATCACGCGCAATAGGGAGGCCAAAGCCACCACAGACGACATCACCAAGGAAGTCGAGCAATACGTAGTCAAAGTCCCAATCGTGGAAACCCAGTTTTTCAAGTGTTTCGAAGCCGTGAATGATACCTCGTCCGCCGCAACCACGGCCAACTTCTGGACCACCCAGCTCCATGGCATAAACACCATCGCGTTTGAAGCATACGTCTTCAACACGACATTCCTCTCCCGCCGCCTTTTTCGCGGAGGCGGTTTCGATAATAGTTGGACACGCTTTTCCGCCAAAGAGAAGCGACGTGGTGTCACTCTTGGGATCGCATCCGATGAGCAGTACTTTTTTGCCCTGCTGAGCCATCATGTAGCTTAAATTTGCGAGCGTGAAGCTCTTGCCAATGCCGCCTTTGCCATAAATGGCGATAATTTGCGTGCCTTCGGCGTTTTCGGCTGAAGTTGCAAGCAGGTCTGCCCGTTCTCCACTTGCTTCTAAGCCAGGATCATATTCAGTTGCGGTTGCAATTGTTGCGCTCATATCGATCTCCAGTCGATGACCATTTTTAGACAGCTGTTATCGTTGAAGGCTCGGTCATAGGCTGATTCGGCTTGGTTAGCCGGCAACACATCGGTAATGAGATCGGTTAGATCCAATCTCCCGTTAGACGCGAGTTCTGCTGTTTCTTGTAGGTCTTTGGGTTGCCATTCCGCACTTATTAAGAGATTGATTTCCCTCATAAATGCGGGTGGAAAGTCGAACGTCACAGCGGAGGAATAAAATCCAGCCATGACAACAGTCGCTCCGGGGCGACAGCGTGAAATCATTTGATTAAGAGCGTCGGCACTGCCACTGACATCGCAGACGACGCCATAGTCGTGCCGCGCGTCACTCTCCATATCGCAAACACGGTAATTACCTTTGCTGACCCGCCGCTGTGGGTTTGTCTCCCATACAACGGGAGACTGCCCGTAGAGTGATTCGGTTAGCCGAGCCAACAGTTGCCCTAATACCCCGTGTCCAACGATAAGTTCGGGTGGGCCAACAGATTCACTCCGTCTGAGAGCATGCCGCGCTGTTGCTGCGAGAGCGAGAAGCACGCCATCTTGAGCAAGCGCATCATTGATAGGAACAAGTCGGTTTTCGGGGCAAATGACGTGACGGGCGCTTCCACCAAAGAGGTTTTTTGCGTCGGTAAATCCGACGCCTCCTGGGACGAAAACGCGCATACCTTCAGAAATACTGGAGCCCTTTGGTGCTTGTATTACTCGACCTGTCGTTTCGTAGCCGGGAACCAGTGGATAGCCCAAGCCAGGAAAGGGTGGCATCTGCCCTGTCAGCATCAATCGCTCGGTACCTGTTGATATCCCCGACCAGTGAGACTCGATGAGACATTCATTGGCGGTAGGTGCGCGCAGAGAGGCCTCTCGGAGCCCTAAGGCTCCGGGCTTTTCAAAAATAACCGCTGTTGTTTTTTTATAAGTCACGGTTGTAAGAGCCTCAATTCCAGTCGCGTGCAGACTGGGTCTGTCAAAAAAACAGTTACACCATTAATGTAATAATAATGGTACACATAAAAGTGTCAATAAAAAATGACATTTGGTTTCTTTGCTGTGATAACTCGCACTAACGCTGGAATGTGCGTCTTCTTTTCGCGTATTCCTCTGAACCCCGCTCGCTTGAGCATTTTCGTTAGCTCAGATTTTGTCCTCGGACGGCCGCTACCCATTGCCCACAGATAAAAACCAAAATAGGTGTGCCCAATGGGTTCAGCGCCACGTGTTCCGGCCATTGGTTCGGCAATAATGAGTTGTCCACCGGCTGGAAGCGCATCAAAGCACCGCGATAGGAGGTGTTCGACTGGTGCGTCATCGTGATCGTGCAGAATTCGGACGAGACTGATGGCATTGAAGTCTTGGGGTAACGCGTCTTTGAACATGTCGCCCGCGAAAGTTTGCAACAGATAACTGTGCTTGGGTGGTATGGAGGCTATAACTTGAGGCAGATCGAAAACCGCGGTTTCTGCGGCGGGAAAACGCTCGGCGGCTAATCTGGAGAACGTCCCTGTACCGCCACCTACATCTAGGAGCCTTGTTTCGGCTGACAATTTAATGGCATCCAGAATGTGATTGGCGATTAAGTGCTGCGAATCTGCCATGAGTTCGCTATACCTCGCTGCTGCTGCTGGGTCGCTATGATCGCCATCAACATAGGGCCAGTAGCCTCTCAAAGACGCTAGCTCTCTGCGGCGCAGTAGCTGGGCAGGGTCCGCCAAGTCGTGATAAAGCAAATCATGGTGACGAAGCATGCTCTGGACACCCGGATTGCCATGTATCGAGGCTCCGAGCTCCCCTAGAGTCCAATGTGTGTCGCTGGCTTGCTGTAGTAAGTCGATGGACGTTGCAGCCTGCACTAAGGTGAAGGCCGCTTCTCTTTCCAAATCGCAGTGATCGGCGATTTCGTCCAAGGTGGCAATCCGATCTTTGAGACACTCGAGTAAGCCTAGCTTGTATGATGCGCTCAAGGTCTGGGAATACACAAAGCCAGCAAGAATGTGATGTAAATCGGTCGCTCGTTGTCGGGCGATCGACTGACTGATGGGGAGTCTCGCTGCCCATTTCTGAAAAGTGGAACTACGCAGCAAACGGTTGCGCCATAGTAGGAATCGAGCGTAGCGACCTTTTTGTTTATCGCCGCTAAGCTCGAAGTCTTGGCTTGTTGCGGATCGCGAGGGCATTAGGCCGCCACTTGGCCGAGCTTTGCAGGAATAAACCGACTCGACTGTGCTCGCACCAGCCTGTAAAGCATATTTTGCCCTGCACAAGAGGGCATGCTGTCTAGGCCTGATTCTAGGCAATCCTTCAGCCGACTCACGGCCCCTTCAAGACCAAGCTCGCGGACGGCGCTTGGACGATCGAGCTTTACATCAATCCCTACGGGTTTTCCTAGTGTCTCGGAGTCAGAGACTGCATCTTTTATGTCATCGGCAATTTGATAGGCCTCGCCGATACTCGCTCCAAGATTAACCCAGGGCCCTGGGTCTACCCCGGCAGATGCAGCGCCGGCGCAGGTCGCTGCAACAAATAGGGCGCCAGTTTTTGCGCGGTGATAACGTGATAGATCGACGCGCTGCTCGCATTCCCAGGCTTGGCCTGCACAGATACCATGTGGCGCACCAACACCCCTCGCAACAATCGTTGTCACGAGAGGCACTCGCTCGATTCTGACAGCGTGGACAGCATGCGCAGCCAGGGTTTGGAAAGCGGCGACGATGAGTGCATCGCCCGTTAGTACTGCAATCCGCTCGCCAAACTTGGCGTGAACTGAAGGTTTCCCGCGCCGTTGAGTGGCATCGTCAAAGCAGGGTAGATCGTCGTGTACTAAAGACGCGCAATGTAAAAGCTCAACGGCAGTTGCCGCTGCGCTCGCAAGACCTACATCGCTCGAATTGTTGGCCAGAGCCACGGCTTTACAAAGCTGCGGTCTCACGCGGGCGCCACCAGGAAAAACCGCATAGTTTAGCGCTTGTGACAACAGTGGCGGGCATTGAGCGGTGGCATGCTCCGCCATCGCCTGTTCTATGTGCTGTTCGCAATCAAGTAATGCGTTGTCCATGGCAAATACTCCGCGGGAAGGTGTTATTTTATTTGTACATTTATAATGTCTATATTACTTTACACATTACGCCGATCTTGCAGGCCCTGCAAGCGGTGAGCCAGAGATAAATGATGGAGCAGCGACCACTAGCAAGTACCGAAGGTTTGGGTTTCGATTTTCCAGTCCGCAAAAACGGCTATCGATGGTGGTATGTCGATGGATTCAGTGAGTGCGGCCAGCACGGTGTGACGTTGATTTTCTTCATAGGCACGGTTTTTTCACCCTTTTACGCCTCAGCGCGAAGGCAAGGAGATGCAGATCCTCGCGATTTCGTGTGCGTGAATGCGGTGTTCTATGAGCCCAAGCGTAAGTATTGGGCTATGACCGAACGTCGAATGCTTGATCTGCAAACGACGTCTAATTCGGTAACCATCGGCCCGTCATCGATGAGCTTCGATGGCCGTTATCTTAAGGTGGTATTAGATGAGCGCTCTGCGCCGATGCGCCGGCCCATTCGGGGAACTGTGTCTATCGATTTGCAAGAAAGAACAGATAAGTGCTTTGGCCTGCATTCGGACGGTCAGCATCGGTGGTGGCCGATTGCGCCTACAGCGAAAGTAGATGTGTCGTTGGAAGCGCCTGCTATAAAGTGGTCCGGCAAAGCTTACATGGATACCAATGGTGGAACTGTGCCATTGGAAGAGACTTTTAGTGATTGGCACTGGTCTCGTGCAGATCTTGGTGATCACTCCCGCATTGTTTACGAAGCGCATGCTCGTGACGGCGAATCCTGCCTACTTACTTTATTCGGTAACGGTAAAGAGGGTATGGCCGCGGAACACGCTGCACCCCGGCGGGATCTCGGTATCGGGCCTGTATGGAGAGTTAAGCGTCCTGCTCGTAGCTACCAAGGATTTACAGTACAAAAAACCCTTGAGGACACACCGTTTTATACTCGAAGTCATCTCCATGACGCCTCGGGCAACAGCGTGATGCATGAAAGTTTAGATTTGGACCGCTTTTCGTCTTTCTGGGTCCAGAGATTGTTACCGTTCCGTATGCGGAAGATTAGTTACGGCTTATCGAAGTCGGGCGACTCGAGCATTGCGATCCCTTTCTCGAAGAGTCTCAAATAGATCTAGCATCCACAGAGTGCGAACCTTGAAGGGATCCGATTTCACTGGTGGCGCTGTTGTCCCCGTTTCAACCACAGCGTCGATAAGGAATTGATTTTGCGGTAATGCGGGGGTATCGATTCTTTCGCTGCGTGCCTGGGTGAACACAATCGCGGTGGACAGCAAGCTAAATTTCTTGCCAGTCGCAACGATGGCACGCTGGTCTACCGAGTTGTAACCTAGGTCTCCAACTTTATCGCCTATGGCTGAATAGAGCTTTCGCGCTGCTCGTATACCAGGTTGGTACTTTCGAGGTAATTGCGCAATGCCATTGTCTGCCCGTTGATAAAGCCACTGGGCTCGTTGCAGTAGTCGCTCTGTGACAACGCCAATCCCTTCGTTGAATTGCGGGTTTGCTAACAATTGCTTTGGATCTATGCCTTCCGATGCTAACTCGTCTAACGGTAAATAAATTCGACCGAGTCGCGCATCTTCGCCCACATCTCTCGCAATGTTGGTGAGTTGCATGGCGGTACCAAGGTCCGCGGCTCGTGCCAGTATTTCAGGGTCACGGACGCCCATCAGTACCGACATCATGACACCTACCGCGCCTGCGACACGGGCGCTGTAGTCGTAAACATCATCAATTGAGTGATAGATCTTCCCCTCTGCATCCCAAGCGAAACCCTCAAGTAGGGCGTTTAGAAGGCCTCGAGGCATGTGATAGGTATGTACGATCTGGGTCAAGACGCGGTCGGTGTGTCTATATTCGGGTTTGGCGTCATAAATTTTGTCGAGCCTTTGATGAAGGAGTTCAAGGGCGGCTTTTGGGTCGTCGCCTTCATCGACAAGATCGTCAGCTTCCCGGCAAAAAGCGTAAAGCCCGCAGGCGGCGTGTTGCATAACTGAAGGCAGTAGGTGCGATGCGAAGTAGAACGAGCGTGAGCCATTTGACAGCTGTTGCTTACAAAGGCCCATGTCTGTGCTGGGCGTTGGCAGAAAATGGTTAACTGGCATATGTTACCGCGGGAATCAGGCTGTCGATCACTTTTGCCGATGACAGCACTGCAGGCATTCCGGCTCCAGGGTGAGTGCCAGCGCCCACTAAATACAAACCATCCACTTCCTCGCTCTTATTGTGGGGTCTGAAGTAGGCGCTTTGGGTAATACGAGGTTCCAGAGAGAAGCCTGCGCCTTTGACCGAGTTGAGTCTGTTCTGGAAGTCCAATGGCGTTAGCATCAGTGAAGTAGCTAGGTTTTCTCCGAGCCCGGGCAGGCAAGTCTCTTCTAGTCGTTCCTCAACGGCCTTCCTGAAGCTCTCCGCATGTGTGGTCCAGTCAGTACCGGAATCGAGGTGAGGGACCGGTACCAACGCATAAAACGTGTCGCACCCTTCTGGTGCCATTGAAGGGTCCGTGGCGGTGGGACGATGCAGATACAGGCTGAAATCTTCGGTTGGTTTTTTGTGCTTGAAAATATCAGTCAGTAGGCCTTTGTACCGTGGGCCTAAAATAATCGAGTGGTGAGCGACTTCTGGATATTGTTCTTTGGTGCCGAAATACCAAACAAAAAGTCCATTTGAATAGTGGGCTCTGTCGATACGTCGCTCAGTCCATTTGCGCTTTACCGTCTCAGAAAGTAAGTACTTGTAAGTCCAGGCGGAGTCTGCGTTCGACACCACTAAGTTGGCGGATAGGTGTTCGCCTGATTTTAGTCGCACCCCCGTTACCTTGCCGCTTGATGTCGTTATTTGATCGACCTCGGCGTTGAAACGAATGTCGCTTCCTTGCTCTTTAATCAGGTCGCCGAGTGCCTCAACGATTCTTCCGGTGCCGCCCATTGCGGACCAGACGCCGCCCGTTACTTCAAGGTGGGAAATCAGGGAGTAGAGACTGCTGGCAGTGTAGGGGTTGCCGCCAATCAATAGCGGATGGAAGCTCACTGCTTGGCGTAGTTGTTCATTTTTAATGTATTTCGAAACCAAGGTATAGACGCTTTGGTCGCCACGGAGTCGAACAAGATCTGGCGCAAAACGCATGAGTTGAGCAAATGTGCTGAAGGGCTTATCAAGTAGGGCAAAACCCACCTTGTGGCGCGCTTCACTTGCCTTGAGGTAGCGCTCATAGCCTTCTGCGTCGGCAGGATTGTATTCAAGGATTTGGCGTAGATTTTCTGATTTTTCACTCGAGTAGTCGAACGTACGTCCATCGTCAAAACGTATGCGGTAGAACGGATCCATCAGGCGCAGATCAACATCATCGCTCATGGTTTTGCCGCAAAGTGTCCAAAGCTCTTCAAAAAGCTCGGGGACGGTGACAATGGTTGGGCCGCCATCGAACGTAAAACCATCCTGCCTATAGGTGTACCCGCGGCCGCCGAGAGCGTCGAGTTTCTCAAGCAATGTGACGTGGTATCCCTTAGCAGCCAAACGAATCGCAGATGCTAATCCGCCAAAACCGCTGCCGATGACAATGGCGCGCTCGTCAGCGCTGGCATGATGAAGCTTGTCAAAATCCGGGTACGCGGTGTTCATTTATAATTACGTCAATTTTGTCAATTATTATTGACAGTCTAGCACTGGATTCTCTGTTGCACACCCGTTATTTGTGTTGATTGGCAAAGCGCATAAACACCTGAAATATTCGCTCGGGCGCGGCTTCATGGATCAAGTGTCCGGCGTTGGTGAGTGTTTCGGCTGTGGCGTTCGGGATGAGGCGCTGTACCCTGTGTGCGCGAACCGCGGGAACAATGTGGTCTTTATCGCAACCAATTAGATGAATAGGTGTCGATACCTTCGGAAGATCGCTTGCGAGTTGGCCAAGCTCCCAGCCACCCATCATCCGCAGCGCGCCTTCGATATGGGTTTTGTGAGATATCAGAAAAGAGTAGCGCTCGATCATTGGTTCAGAAATGTCTGCTCCCGTATCCCGCAAAGCCCGTCTGACGTCGGCCGTTCCTGTGCCCCGCTGAGCGAGAAATTGGGTAACTGACTGTGATCTGCTGAGTAGGCGCGCAGCCTTCAGCATGATCGGCTCGATAAAGGCACCAAAGGGGAGTAGCGCGCCGTTGATAGAGAGTATGGCTCTCGGTGACGCATCAGTGTCCAAGCACATCCTAATCGCGACTGCGCCACCCGCAGAGTGTCCAATAATGTAGCTGGGCTCGATTCCTACCGTCTTGCAGAGCGTATTCACCGCATGCGACATAGCGGGCAGCAGATGCTTTCGCTCCTCGAGCGGCGCTGAAAAGGCGTGGCCAGGAAGGTCGACGAGTAGGCACGTGAATCGCTCACTCAGAGCAAGTGCTAGATCGGCCATAGAGTGGGTTGAGGCACCTGTTCCATGAAGGAGAAGCACCGGCGGCCCTTTTCCTAATAGTTGGAAGTGCCACCGAACTTTGTCGAGTTCCAGAAATTGGCTCGCCTGCCTTAATGGCCAGTTAGAAGGCATATCCGAGGGCCTCAAGCTGAAGACCTATCGGCTTAAAGCGCGCACAGAGTCGTTGATTGACTCAGCCGACGCATGAGGTAGTGGTAGGTATACGGCACCAAGGGCTGTTGCAAGGTCCCGTGCACGAGAGCTGGGTCGAGAAGCGGTATCCACCAAGATCCCGCGGTAGTCTGCGGTGGCAACTGTCTTAGCTGCATTCATAGCATCGTCAGTTCCAGCGCTGCGACTTTTGGTCCCATCTCTAGCCACGTTCGCAGCGCCATCGGTGAGTAAGATAAAGCTGGGTGTCGCGCCAGAAGCCGCAACTGAGATGGCAAGCGTATGCATGGCTTCCAGTGCGGCGCCCATTGGAGTGCCACCGCCGCCGGGTAGCTGCGCGAGGGCGCGTTTGGCGCGGACCAGTGAGCGAGTGGGTGGGAGTAATAAGTCAGCGCTGTCGCCTTTGAAGGCGATCAATGCGACCTCTGTTCGGTGCGAGTAACAATCCGCGAGTATAAGTTCAATCGCACCTTTTGCCTCGGCCATTCGCTGGTAGGCGCTACTTCCTGATGCATCGACGACAAAGATCATCACGCTGGACTTTCGCTGCTCGAAGCGCTTAACCCGAATATCCGAGCGCTCAATGAACAGCCCCCGTCTTGTCTCGCCGGACTTATCCCAGCGAGCCCTGGCTCTTTGAAACGGTGCTGCGGTTCTGAGAGTGGCGGGAATATCGACACGATGGCCTTGCTTGATGTCACCACGTCGCACGCCCACAGGTCGCCCGCGCTGCTTGTTCTGCGAGAGGTGCCCGGCGCTCCCTGTCTTGTTCTGTCGTTGCCGGCTTCGCTGTGCTCTGCCCAGCAGCATAGTGAGAATGTCGGGCGGGAGGGCCGCGACAGCAGCTTGAACGATCTCCTCGGTATCCTTGGGTGGCTCGCGTGATTGGCACTGGGACTCACTTTCCTCGGGCTCTTCGAGTTGGTCCTCTTCTGCGGGCGATTCGGGCGCTTCTTGCTGCGGTAACTGGGTTGCCCGTGGAAGTAAAACTAGGCGAATGACGGATCCAATTACTTCTTCATGGGTCTCGGGCAAGTTAAGAAGTAGCGCAATTGTTCTGCAGGTCGTGACCGCAAAAATGAGCGAGCGCGTGGAGTGAACGCCTAAGGATGCAGCGAGTTCTGCTAGAAGTCTGATAGTTGCATCATTGGCCGGGCTTTGGCGAAGTTGTTCTCTGACGCGTAGGATATCTGAGGGAGTGAAGTCTGTGTCATCAACGCCGTGAATCGATATGGGGTCTAGCTGAATGTTTAAAGCTAGGCGCTCGAGTAAAGCCGGCGGCGGTGATTCTTCGTCAATGCCCTCGTCCAAGGCGATTAAAGTAATGGCAGCATTTTTTGTTTGTATGAGGCCATCTCTGGCTATATGGGTTTTTCCGGTGTCCAAAGCGGCGCACCAATGACCTGAATACTCTTTGAGTAATCGCTCAGCCATTGGCATAACAATGGTCCGCTGATGGCATTCAGCGAGCACGCCTGTCGCTAATACTGGCTTGCCGAGTCGCATGCTTTCACTGATATCCATCCCGCCGAGCAGACGATCAGTGGCGGTGCTGGGGGGTATTTTTCGAGTAGGTGTCTGCTGGAGATGCTCGAGCATTGATAGCCAAAAATCTCTCACGGGTCCGGGCTGGGCGGATACGCGAACACCGCCGCACTGGTGCCCCGTAACAGCTGTAACTGCGGCTGCTAGCTGTGCGTCATGCCATAAACTCGAGACTTCGAGTTCAGGGGAGGACGGCTGCAATGGTTCGCTCGACGCGAGCATCGGCACTAGACTCATCCATAGGATCGCGCCTCAATCGGTGGCGCAGTACAAATAAAGCGACGCTCTTTAGGTGGTGCATAGTCGCCGCATCACAGCCCTCGAGAGCCGCAAGGGCGCGAGCGCTTCTAATAAGCGTCAGTTCGCCGCGGAGTCCGTCTGTGCCCAGTGCCAGGCAGAGCTCTGCCGCTTTCTCGAGTACTTCAGCCGGCACATTGACGCTCTCAACCACGTCTCTCGCAGCGTCGATCTTTCGTCGAAGCGCTCCCTCTTTTCGCGAGAATCTTTTGCTGAATCCTTCCGGGTCGAGATCAAAAGCATCACGTAGCTTAATGATCTCGACGCGTGTCGGGATGTCGCGCGGTGTCCTTACATCGAGTGAGAGCCCGAAACGATCGAGGAGTTGGGGTCGCAATTCGCCCTCTTCAGGGTTGCCGCTTCCAACCAAAACGAATCTAGCTGGGTGTCGAATACTCAGTCCTTCTCTTTCGACGACGTTTACGCCCGAAGCCGCAACATCAAGAAGGGCGTCGACAATATGGTCCTCAAGTAAATTCACCTCATCGATATACAGAAAGCCGCGATTGGCGGCTGCGAGCAAGCCCGGTTGGAAGGCTTTTTCGCCACTGTGAATGGCTTTTTCTATATCGAGCGCACCGAGCACGCGGTCCTCTGTGGCGCCCAGTGGTAGGTCTACGACGGGAATCGGTATTTTGTGTGCCTTTGTCTTTGTCTTGCCCTTGCAGCTTGGGCAAAGATTTTTCTGCAACGCCTCAGGGTCGCAGTTGTAAGGACAATTCTTGACGGCTGAAATTTTGGGTAGGAGTTGCGCCAGAGCACGAATCGTCGTGGACTTACCGGTACCGCGCTCACCAAAGACGAGCACACCGCCAATGCCAGGGTCTACGGCTGCGATTGCAAGTGCCAGCTTCATATCATCCTGCCCGACGATCGCCGTGAAGGGATACGCTACGGTCATGATAAGTCCCCCAACTTATGCCTGTGCGAGAACAGGCGTATCGGTCTGATGGTGATCAGTCCTTTTTATGTCACTTTATTTAAACACAAAAATTGTCAAAATTTATTTATTTTTTTGTTTTCATAGGTCTGGGTTTGCCGAGCAACGTATACACATGCGACAGCGGGGAGTGGGTAGGAATGCATCAGTTAGACAGCGCCATTGATTGTAGCGGTGAGTACTTTCGTGGATGTCAGGAGCACAGCCTCTACTGGTACTACTCTGCGGAGGAAGCAGGGAGACCTTTATTATTCATTCACAGCATCAACGCCGCCCCCAGCGCCATTGAACTGAAACCGCTGTTCAACCATTTCAAGATATCGCGACCCGTTTTCGCGCCTGACCTGCCGGGTTTTGGTCGCTCAGAGCGTAATGTAGGAGAGTTCGCACCGAGTGATTTCGCGAGAGAAATCGCTGCAATGATCGAAGCCTTACCGGGAGATGAGGCTCCGGATGTGATTGCTCTATCGCTGGGTTGCGAATTTGTCGCACGAGCCATTACAGAATTTGGAGCGAAAGCGCGTAGTGTTACGTTTATCTCTCCCACGGGGTTCTCGGATCGCGGAACACCTTCAAAGAAGGCTCAGCAACGCCTAAAGAAGCTTTTTGGATTTGCGGGATTTGGAAGGAATGCGTTTAAACTTCTCCGCACAGAGCGAAGTATTCGCCATTTCTATGGTATGAATTTTTCTGGCTTTATCCCCAATGAGTTAGTGAGCTACGCCTTAAAAACAACAAGAGTCGCTGACGCACATGTCATGCCCCTGCAGTTTTTGTCGATGGGACTGTTTACAGACAATGCGGTTGAGACCCTCTATCGGCGCTTGGAGTTGCCCGTTCTAGTCATTTTTGACCGCGATCCAAACATATCTTTTGAACGATTCGCTGATTTTGAAGACGCGCCTAATTGGCGCTTTCATCGCATTACGCCGAGCTTGGGCATGCCACATTGGGAACACCCTGGTGACACGACATTAGCGATCCAAAATTTCTTCGCTGAGTGCTAAGCGACTACCCTAGAATTTCACGTGCTGCCAGCGTGCCTGACAAGGTAGCCATGGGAACTCCCGGGCCCGGATGCACACTACCGCCTGCTAGATACAGGCCGCGGACCTTAGTTTTAGCGGAAGCGCGGCTAAAACTCGAGAACATACCGTGCGATGCCGCGCCATAGAGAGAACCGCCACTGGCTGGAAAACGTCTGTGCCAATCGTCAGGGCAGGTCGCAATACAATTATCCTCCTCGAATTCGATCTTCACCCGCCCGCGTCTTATCACCTCTATCGCCCGGTCTCTCCGCTCTCGTAGCTTGGCGGGTGTCGAGGCTTTGTGATCGCCGTCGGCGGGTGCATTGATAAGTAATAACAATCGCTCGTCACCCGTTGATGTGCACTGGCCATTGACCCGATCTTGAGCGCACAAATAGACGGTGGGTTCAGGACAAATGTCTCGCTTATCGAATATACTGGAAAACTCGTTTTCATAATTATCGGTAAAGAAAACATTGTGATGATCGAGGTCTAGGCCAGACGTTGTGGCTCTCATACACCAAGTGATGGCTGAAAGTCCTCGCTGATTGCGCGTGCGCGGTGGTACTGCTTTTCGAACTCGTTCGCCAAGAAGTCCCTCGCTTAACGCAGCTGAGTCACCGTTAAAAATTACGACGTCAGCCTTATAGTGTTGGCCTGAAGTGAGCCTTATCCCGCGGACGCCACGTTCATCACCTGTAATCTCACTAACTGGGCTGTTGTAGTGAAACGTTGCTCCGCTCTCGATAGCGACATCCGCCATCGCGTGAGCCAGTGCGCGCATTCCACCCTCGACACACCAAACGCCTTGGCGCTCGACATGCGCAATGAGCATAAGAGTCGAGGGCGTGAGTAACGGCGATGAACCCACATAAGTCGCGTATCGGCCATAAAGCTGGCGTAGCCTTGGATCGCGGAAATAGTTACCTAGTGACTGCCACAGGGATTTGTGTGGCGCTACTGAAAGGGCGGTTATGCCGCCATCTCTGAGTAATCTGTACGCTAGCTTGGCTGGGGAGGGTTGGGGGCTTGCCATAAAGTTATCTTTGAGTAAGTCATGGATGATTTGTCCGTCCTTACAAAAGCGTCGGTAACCAGCGACGTTTTCGTCGTCAGAAAATTGCGCAATAGCCTCACTGGATTGATCGATATCGTGGAATAAATCGAGATGGCTGCCGTCTGTCCAGGCATGTCGCGCTAAGCGACGACTCTCTGTGAGGGCCACACAATCACTAAAGTGTTTGCCTCCGCGCTTAAATAGCTGGTCGAACACCCAGCGCATGGTGAATACGGTGGGGCCACCGTCCACCCCAACGCCGCCTATCTCACGCTGGTGCATTTTACCGCCGGGCTCATTTTGTGCTTCGAAGACGTCGACTTGCCAGCCGGCCGCGGCGAGTTCGATCGCGGAGCCAAGTCCGCCCGCACCTGCCCCGACAATGATTGCTTTTCTCGCCATTAGGTTGCGTGGACGCCGCGAGGTGGGGCCATCACAGCGCGCTGGTGGTAAATGATCAATGCGAGTCCTGTTACCAGCGGGATAGCCCAAAGACCCGGTGTAAGCGCGATTTCCGGCAGTAATCGAACAGCGCCGAACGCAAAGAAGGCGGTGTAGACGGAAATCCCCGCGCCCACCAACGACTTGATATGCTCCTTAATTCGGGCCTTGGGCGACGAGGGCTGTCGATAGATGAACCAAAGGTTAGTTGCGACGGTTGCAAAGCCGACAAAAGCAATGCCCATCATCATCGGTTGGTTAAGTTCAACCCCCCGAGCGAAGCAATTTGCCGATGTTGCCGTCAGAACGGCCTGTAGAAATAGGTTATGCCAGGCAGCATTTTTATGGTGCTCGCGCTTATTCCTCATACATAGCCAGCCGTGCCATGCCAAGTTGATCGTCAGCGTTGCAAGGTAAAGCATCATCCACCCGAATATGCCGGCAATGAGCTGTGGATCTTCAAATAATTCATGATCTGTCAGATGTGGATGCGTGCCTATTGGATCGGAGAGCGTCGTGATCGAAATGCCCGTTGCAACAAGTCCCGTAGTCAACATGCTGATAATGAATAGGTTGCCCGCCTGCCGGTGGAGTTTGCCACCTTTCTGACCCGCAATAGGGATCCAGACAGAGATGAGTCCTACCGTCCCCGTAATGATGTGCATGATCACCAGCGATTCAAAAATGCTATGGGTCGACAGGCTCATGTTGGCGCTCCATACTGTGCATAGTGTCAATACTATTGGATAGTTTCCGTGGATGAAACACTTTACATACCACCAAAGCCAAACTCATTACCTGCGGTTATTGCGTTAATTCGGTCGCTTTGGAAGGGAGATGGCAATCTCCTCGAGCTACTCCCTGCAGAGGCCTACCACTTTGATATCGGCCACCTAGGACGATCTAGGCGTGGCACAGTACTTTTCAATCGTCCATCCGCGGTGAAAGAAATCATGCGTGACGAGCAGGGCGTTTTCCCGAAAAGTGACCTGATGGTCGGCGCACTGGACCCGTTAATAGGTGAGAGCATGTTTGTCACCGACGGACCTAAGTGGCGGCGTCAGCGCGCTATGATCGATCCGGCTTTTAGCTTGATGCGGTTGAACGTGGCTTACGGCGCGATGTGCGCTGCTACCCACGATCATGTTGCGGCAATGGATGATTTAGCTGACCGAGGGGAGCCGTTTTCTTTGGACTTGGCTATGAGTCACCTCACGGCCGATGTGATTTGCCGAACCGTTTTTTCAACACCTTTGGCCTCTAATGTTGCTAAAGAAGTGTTTGAAGATTTCACCCTCTTCGAAAAGTCTGTGGCTCAGGTCGATATACTCGGAATGATACTGAAACCTGCGTGGTCAGAGATCAAGCAAACCCCGGACGTCCTTGCTGCTTGCGAGCGCATAAGAAATCACATTGGTGCTTTGATCGACACCCACTTAAACGCAGCTGAAGGTGAGTTTAATGACATAGCCTCAGCGGTCATCGAAGCTAAAGATAAGGACACCGGATTAGCATTCACGCGAGATGAGTTGATCGATCAGCTGGGTGTTTTCTTCCTAGCGGGCCATGAGACCACGGCAAGCGCGCTTACCTGGGTTTTCTATATGTTGGCGGAGAGGCCCGAGTGGCTAGATCGATTGCGAGAGGAGATTGATCCGTATATGCGCGAAGGTGATCTGTCTTTCGAAGCTACCAAGAAGCTGCCTCTGACGCGCGCTTTCTTTAAAGAAGCGCTCCGGCTTTACCCGCCCATTACTTTTGTCCCAAGAGTTGCTTTGGAGAAGGTTGAGATTGAAGGCAAGCGCTTGCCGCGAGGTGCGCTGGTGATGATTGCACCGTGGACATTACAACGCCACAGCAAATATTGGGACGATCCGCACGCCTTCAAACCCGAGCGTTTTCTTCCGGAGAACGAGAAGAATCTCGCTCAGGGCGCGTACATCCCCTTCGGGCAAGGGCCCCACTTATGTGTTGGGGCCGGGTTTGCGCAAGTCGAAAGCTTGCTCATCATGTCGCAGCTAGTCAGTAAGTTCGATTTTAAATTATTGCCTGATCAAAAGGTCGTTCCTGCCGCGAGATTAACTACCCGGCCTGCGGAGCAAGTCATGATGCGAGTGCGTCATCGAGGTTAGCAATTCGCCGCGCTAATGAGTTTGATAACTTTGCGTCAAATTCTGTGATATCGCCGTTACAAGCGCGTAGTTCCTCGTTGTCTAAGAGGGTATGACAGCAGCCCATCGCGTCCTTCGCCACCACACATGGCAGTGCGCAAGTGAGCGCTGCTCGCGTGTCTGGATCAAGATCGTTGCGATGGATCCATGCGATTTCGGGACGCGTCTCGCAGTAGCTACGCCAGTTTCTCTTCCCAAGTGGGTTTAAACCGTGGGTAATATCACACAGCGAGCAGCTACGTGTGCCGGTGACTTTACCGATCGCGTAAGCAATTTCGCCGAGGACGGTAAAATCTGCATCGTAAATGGCTAGTAGTTCCTCTTCCATGTTAGGGCTACGCCTCTCAACTGACGCCAGATTAATCGTGCTAAAACGGGCAACCAAAGTTGCACGTACGGGGTAGCTACTGCTCAGACACCGCTGGATGGTAGTACAGTTGCTCGCAGCGTATCGGATCGTAAATCGGGGCCGTCGTGACTCCAGCCTGGCGCCTTGAAGATGTAGGCAAGCTTGTCTCGCCAATGTTTTGCACGACGCATATCGCGCCATATCGAACCATATTCACCGAAGGCCACATGCATGACCTTGTTGGTGCTGATGTTTTTGGTTAAACCGTATCGAACAGGTTCCTCAACTAATTCCTCAGAAAACGTACCGAAAAGACGATCCCAAATAATGAGCGTCGCGCCGTGGTTGCGGTCGAGATAACGAATGTTGGAACCATGATGTACGCGATGGTGTGACGGCGTATTGAAAATAAGTTCGATGATTTTTGGAAACTTATAGAAAGCCTCCGTGTGCAGCCAGTACTGGTAGATCAAACTCACGCTTAGCATCGTGACGATCATCGCAGGGTGATAACCGATGATTGCCAGTGGTACCCAGAACGGATATTTCAAAATGCGCTCGCCCACGCCCTGTCTGAGTGCTGTCCCGAGGTTGTAGTATTGCGAGCTATGGTGCGAAACATGGCCCGCCCACAGCAACCGGACCTCATGATTACCTCGATGGAAACAGTAGTAGGTCAGGTCATCGAGAAAGAACAGTAACACCCACCAGTACCAGCTTGTGTCGATAAAACCTTTCAGTGGCGATACTGAGTAGGCGGCGAACATCAACGAGATACCAAGAAACTTTGGGATCAAATCTACGAAAACGGTCAGCAACATCACGCGCATACTCGTCCAAAAATCGACGGACTCGTAATGCTTCGTGGTGACGTTGTAAGCCCATAGGACCTCGAGGGCCAGAGCCCCGAAGAAAAAGGGCAGGGCCATCATTACCCAATCGTCTTGCATTACCGCAATAACCTGTTCCATATCACCTGCCCCCGAAGCCTATGACCGGCCATCTCAGGCGGATAAGCCGTTGCGCTGAGTGTAGTCGAAAACTTAGAGTAACGGCATAGGGCAGACAAATAGCTTATTGGTCTGGCTGCGTGGCGTAGCCCAGCCCAGTGCAAAAGGGGCGCCTTAACAATAATAAGGAAAATACATGGCTGATTTACTCAAAATGTCCGCAGATCTCATCGACGGGCGAACTGATATGCAAGCGTCAGGAACGATCAACCGAATAAATCATCAGCTATCCGAATTGTCTCCTGAGGTTGCAGTGGTTGAGGCCTTTTCGCATTCGATTGTCTTTAAGACAGACGACGGTTTAGTGACCTTCGATACATCGAATGAGCACGGCGGTACAAAGTGCGTTCATGCGATTCAGTCATGGACGCAGGACCCGTTTAATACGGTTGTCTTTACTCATGGGCATATCGATCATGTCGGTGGTTGTGGGGCTTTTTGTGCGGCGTATGAGGGGCGTAAACCAACAATTGTGGGACACGAGAATGTAGCCGCACGCTTTGATCGATATCGCATGACCAATGGCTATAACCACGTTATTAATGAGCGTCAGTTTGGTCAGTTCAAGCGAAAGGGATATGACTTGGCAGGGCAGTCACATTTTTTGCCTCTTGCTACCCCAGCGCCCGAAATTACCTACACCAATAATCTTGCAATGAATGTAGGCGGTCTTGATATCCAGCTTAACCACGCCAAAGGTGAGACGGATGACCATACCTGGGCGTGGATTCCTAAGCACAAAGCGATTTGTGCGGGTGATTTCTTTATTTGGGCGTTTCCTAACGCCGGTAACCCCCAGAAAGCGCAACGGTATCCGAAGGAGTGGGCGGCGGCGCTGCGTGATATGGCTTCCCGCGATGCTGAACTTTTTCTCCCCGCTCATGGTTTACCTATTGCGGGCAAAGAGCGCATAAAACAGGTGTTGAACGAAGTGGCGACCGTGTTGGAGACGATGGTGACTCAAACACTTGATTTAATGAATCAGGGCGCCTCCCTGAACGATATTATCCACGCCGTTAAGGTGTCACCTGAACTGTTAGCCAAGCCTTATTTGGGGCCTACGTACGACGAGCCAGAGTTCGTAGTGAGAAATATTTGGCGCTTGTACGGTGGATGGTACGAAGGGAATCCAGCTCAACTTAAGCCAGCTCGCGATGTCGCGGTGGCAGCTGAGATTGCAAAGCTATCGGGCGGAGCCTTGAAGTTGGCTGAGCGTGCTCGCGAATTGGCGGAAACCGATTCGAGACTTGCCTGCCACTTAGCTGAATTTGCGGCGCAAGCTGAACCCGAGAATAAAGCGGTTCACCGCCTGCGCGCAGAGGTGTACCAGAAGCGCCGCGAGGGCGAGACGTCGCTTATGGCCAAGGGGATATTTGGAACGGCGGCTAACCAGTCAAAAGAGCAATGTGGTCTGGATTAGTCGCTGCTCTGGGTTATTGGGACTTGCCTTCGCCACGCGCCGCCTTTCATGGAAGCCGTTACGATAGCTGTGTAGGCAAACATTCCACCTACCGCACCGATGAAGACGCCGGTCATACCGAGGTCCATGGGGCCGAG
>CBFHHL010000184.1:0-8625 GCA_965655685.1 Luminiphilus sp. | reverse complement strand
CTCGACCGACTGGGTCGCGACTGCTTTGAGGTTGGAAGTGACATGTCTGCCCCTGATGCGATTTTGCTACGAAGTCACAAGTTGAGCCCACACGACATCCCAAACTCCGTAAGGGCAATCGCTCGAGCTGGGGCTGGGGTGAACAACATCCCAATAGACACGTGCACAGACCAAGGCATCGTTGTATTCAACACGCCTGGCGCGAACGCCAACGCCGTAAAAGAGCTTGTGGCAGCCGGTATGCTTCTCGCCTCACGCGACATTGTCGGGGGCATGAACTTCATCAACTCGCTGGATCCCGAACTCTCGGCTGAGGACATGGGGCCACTGTTAGAAGCTAGCAAAAAGCAATTTGCAGGCTCTGAACTGCAGGGTAAGACACTGGGGGTTCTTGGCTTAGGTGCGATCGGTAGCCTTATCGCGAGACTAGGCCTTGATCTTGGCATGGATGTCGTGGGCTATGACCCAGCCATCTCCATTGAAGCTGCATGGCGTCTGCCGAGCTCAGTCAAGAAGATGGACAATATGCAAGCGCTTTTCTCGCGCTCTGACTATGTGTCGCTCCATATTCCGGTACTCGATAGCACCCGCGGTCTTATCAACGCGAAAACACTGGACCAGTTTAAACCCGGAGCCTGCCTCCTGAACTTCGCACGCGAGCAAATCGTTAGCACTACCGACGTTATCGATGCGCTGAACAACGGGCGCCTTCGGAAGTACGTGACAGACTTTCCCAACCCTGAACTGGTCGGACGAAAAGACACACTATTGATGCCGCACATCGGCGCGAGTACTGCTGAAGCCGAGGAAAACTGCGCAATTATGGCAGCTGACCAGATCAAAGCTTTCTTAAACCACGGCAACATCCGAAATTCGGTCAACTTTCCATCCATCGAGCTCGAGCGCAATTCGAATACTCGACTTGCGATTACCAATGTGAACTCGCCAGGCGCATTGAGCCATATCCTCAATGTACTCGGAGATGCCGAAGTCAACGTGGTTGATCTTCTCAATAAGAGCCGAGGAGACATTGCTTATAACCTTCTCGATATCAACGCCTCACCTACAAATGCACTTCTTGAACAGTTGAGGACGGTAGAGGGTGTAATTAACGTGCGGCTATTAGGGGAAGCGTGCATCTAAGCGCTCGGGCAGCACCGTCCTGCACATCAAGAGATAGCGCGGAAAAACGATTAGCTAACGCGTATTCTTTCCCTATTGCCACGCCGTCTGTAGATGCGTTAGCGTCTCGTTATGACCAATCAACTGGCGTCTATTCAGCGCCCGCTGCGGTGTGAGTTGTTAGTAACTAATTCAGGGCGTATTTCGATTTGAACCTAGGACTTGCACCGAACTAACAAGAGACAGATGTCTGAATTACAGGAAACTTCAATGGCCTCGCTATCTCATAATATAAAAGCTTTACGATGCGCTTGTGCAGTTACAGTGCTCAGCAGCGTCCTTAGCGCAACAGCATTCGCGTCCCCAATTGTTCTGCCCGGTGCGCCCGGACAACCAAGCCAAACATTAAGTCCAGAAGACGCGGTCAAAATCACCGATACGAGCTACTCGCCTGCTGATGTCAGCTTCATGCAGATGATGATTCCGCACCACGCCCAAGCACTCGAGATGGCTGACCTTGTGGAGGCACGCACAAATCATCCAGATCTGCTGAGCATCGCCGGGCGCATTAAGGCCTCGCAAAGCGATGAAATCAGTTTTATGGAAGGCTGGCTCACCGATCGGGGTGAGTCACCCACGGCGCATGCACATCACATGATGAGCATGCACCATAAAATGGAGATGGGCATGGCAACTGACAAGCAGATGTCCGCGCTCGCCGCCTCTGAATCTGTCGATTTCGACCGCCAGTTCCTAACGCTGATGATTCGTCACCACGAAGGCGCCGTCGATATGGTCGAGGACTTACTCGACAAGCCCGGTTCTGCCTACGACCCTGTGCTGTACGAGTTCGTCGGTGACATCAAAAACGATCAGGCCGTCGAAATCGACCAAATGAATGGCTTGTTGGTGAGCCTGTCTGAAGATCCAAGGGCCAATCTGAAAGCAGGGCTTATGGATGCAGGAATAGCGATCAAGAATATGACATTGGTTGCCTCGCTACCCAAGCCAGCGGGATTTATTGATCCTAACAACCCCATCGAGATGTCAAAAGGTCCTGAGCACAAACCTAAAGACCACAAAGACGGTGAGGAGAAAGCCGCTCCAAACGAGGACAAGAAGAAATCTCCGGTTGAGGGTGGTGCTCGTAAACGGTCACCGCTATTAAGCTTTAGCAACACGGATATGGCCTTCTCGGGCGACACGCTCGTCGCCGGTAGTTATCACGGCTTTAACGTCTATAAGATCAAGGCAGACGGCGTACCAGACCTACTAAGCTCTGTTGTCTGTCCAGGTGGGCAAGGTGACGTGAGCATTGTTGGGGATCTTTTGATCATGTCGGTACAAGAAACCCGCAGTCGCTTGGATTGTGGCTTGCAAGGTATTGCCGAGGACGTGAGTGATGAGCGCTTCCGCGGCATCCGTATTTTCAACATCGCGGACTTGGAAAACCCCGTACAAGTCGGCGCAGTGCAAACTTGCCGCGGTTCACACACGCATTCCGTTGTATCGGGCCCTGGTGAAGACGGAAAGATTGTTGTTTACAACTCGGGCACGTCCAGCATTCGCGAACGTGAGGAAATGGCCTCCTGTTTTGACGACACGCCCGGAGACCCCAGAACCGCCCTCTTCCGCATTGACGTCATCGAAATCCCTATTGATGCCCCATCAGCCTCACGCATTGTTCACTCACCTACCGTTTTTGCTGATGAGGAGACCGGAGCGATTGCGGGTCTGTGGCGTGGTGGTGATCACGGGGACGACACACAGGAAACGCGAACCACGGATGAGTGCCATGATATCACCGTGTTCCCATCCAAGAACCTCGCCGCTGGCGCTTGCTCTGGTAACGGCATCTTGTTCGACATCACGAACCCACTTGATCCAAAGCGTCTCGATGTTGTCTCCGACAATGGCTTTGCCTACTGGCACTCAGCCACGTTCAACAACGATGGCACTAAGGTCCTATTCACCGATGAATGGGGTGGCGGAAGCCGTGCGAGATGTCGCGCGTTTGATCCTCTGGATTGGGGAGCCGACGCGATATATGACATTGTTGATGGAAAACTAGAGTACCGAAGCCACTTCAAAATCCCTGCACCGCAGCGCGAATACGAGAACTGCGTAGCACACAACGGTTCGATTGTTCCCGTTCCCGGTCGCGATATCTTTGTTCAAGCTTGGTATCAGGGTGGAATCTCGGTGATTGACTTCACTGATTCCGCCAACCCAGTTGAGATCGCCCACTTTGACCGGGGACCCATTGATGAGAAGGAGTTAGTGACTGGCGGCTTCTGGTCCACGTACTGGTACAAAAACCATATCTACGGCACCGAAATCATACGCGGTCTGGATGTACTTTCACTGAATGAGAGCGAGTATTTGACGGCTAACGAGATCGCTGCGGCGGGTCTCGCTGACTTAGATGGTGTGTTCAATCCGCAGCAACAGTTTCCGGTCCGCTGGCCCGATCACCCTGTGGTCGCAATGGCTTTACTCGACCAACTCGCACGTGACACCTCGGACATTGAGACGGTCAAGGCTGCTAGCGATGCGATGGTGGAGGCATTGGTGGCAATCGAGGCTGGCGACAGTGATACGCGGGCATCTCGCAAGATCGAGAAGCTTGCTCGGAAAGTGGCCTCTGGTGGCGGCGAGTCAGCGGCGCGGGTCATGCGTGGCGTTGCAGCCCAGCTGCGATAATTAGAGGCTCGGCTTGCGATCGGAAAGCGTCAATGTCCTATCTAGTATCGGTCAAGAGAGGGCTCACCAACGGTAGGGGCTTGTGGTGGGCGGTTTTTGCTCTGAGTAGCAGCCTGCTCGCTGCAGCTTTGTATTGGCAATACGTGATAGGTGATGATCCCTGCCAGGTGTGTATCCAAGCACGCCTATGGGCCGTTGCTTTGGCTTTGGTTGGTGCATTGATGTTGCTCTTACCCGAAAGTCCGGTTACTCGACTATTTGGTCTCGCACTCACATTTGTTGCGAGTGCAGGTATGGGTGAGCGCGCCTACTATCTCTACGAGATTGAAAATTTTCGGGGCGATGGTAGCTGCGAGTTCACGCTCGGCATGCCCTCATGGTTTGCGGTCGATCAATGGTTCCCTGCGCTGTTTGAAGTACGGAATATTTGCTCCTACACCCCGGAAATCGCGTTTGGCGTCAGTATGGCCGAGGCTTTAATCGTCATAGCATTCGTGGTTTGCATCATCACCCTGCTAGGACTCGGCGTTTTGCTCAAATCGATAGTTGGTGATAGCACCCACTAATAGCTGTATTGCTTGGTGACTTATTCCCTGCATTTAACTTAGCGGCCTACAACGACAACTCTTTTCTGCTCAGATCTGGGTGCTAACTCGCTTCGACAATTTCGGTAAATTTGGTTCCGCTCTATGGCGCAGTCTGGGTAGTCGGTGCACCTGCAGAACACATTGCGGCGCAACCGTCGTGAGCAAGTTTAACTTCGCTCAACACGCAGTTTGATCTCATCTCAAGTAAACGCGCGTCTCTGCGGATGGCACTGTATCTCGCATTATCCGGCCTTTATCTCTGAGCTCTGAGGTTCCTCTTTAGTATAAGCCCAACACGCAATATCAGTAGCTCAGCCTTAGAAGAAATGAAAAAACGCCGAGGCGTCTTCCGTTAGTTCGTGTTCAGGGAAGGCGTTGTCTAACGGATCACAGAACACGCCGCAGCCATTAATGCCAAGCTGCGTTGAGAATAGCCTCGCAATGGATAGCGGTCGTATCAAATACCGGTAATGGTGTGTTGTCCTCATTGAGCAACATACAAACCTCGGTACAACCAAGGATCAGGCTGTCTGCACCACCAAAAGCGAGCTCAGTGGCGGCTTTGACAAACGTCTCTGCACTTTCCACTTGCACAATACCCTTGCACAACTCTTCGAAAATGATGCTGTTGATTACAGATCGAGAAGACGCCTGGGGCACCAGTGGATCCAGACCTTGAGCACGAAGACGATCAAGGTAAAACGCCTGCTCCATGGTGAACTGAGTACCGATGAAACCAGGCGTCTTGCTCCCTGCAGCGTTAAGCGCTGCGGCGGTGGCGTCAGCGATATGCACTAAAGGTACGTCGATAACGGTTTCAATCTCAGCCGCAACGTTGTGCATGGTATTAGTAGCTAGAGCAATCACCTCAGCTCCGGCAGCTTCCAACTGAGACGCTTCATGGCTGAGGGTTTCTGCGATAGCGGCCCAATTACCCGACGTCATCCAAGCCTCAAGCGTCGCGAAGTCGAGCGACCTGAGAATCAGATCGGGTGAACTAAGTCCCCCTCGCTCTCGTTGAGTGAGCCTGCAAAGCTCGGCGTAATATAGTTGTGAGGATGTCGCTGACATCCCTCCCAGTAAACCGATCCGCTTGGCAGACACATCGTTGGAAACGAAAGTTTCTGACATAAAAAAAGCTCCACACGCTCAGCTGTGGAGCCTATCACCGGCCGCGATATAGTACAGCCAAAACCTACCAACTGATGAGCTTTTGCTCTGTTTTAGTTGCTTCCTCGCTCGGCCTGCACCTCGTCGAGGTAAGTACGAAAGGCTCTGGTGTACTGAAGCGACCAAAAGACAATATACACAGCAAAGAAGGCTGTGATGTTGATACCGTCGAGCAGGGTAGCGACGAGAAACATACCCAGCACCATAGTGGCTTGGATTGTCAGTGATAATACCGCGGGGATATTGATGAGTATTTTGTCCATAACTTCTCTCCCTAAAGCCATGTTTATAAAATTTGTGCACTAACCCAAATTGGGTGAACGCCCGCGAGCGGCTAGAAACTCCTCTCGAAGCACGTAGATGTCGCTCATTCGACTTGTACGCCTATACTTCCCCCTAAGGATCAATTTTCTGTTGTAAAAAATACGATGTCATTTACCGCCCACCCCAGTTTGATTTGCCCTATCGATGGGCTCCCTTTGCTGTTAGAAAATGGCACTCTGTCCTGCTCCTCCGGTCATCAATACGACATCGGCAAACCAGGCTACGCAAACTTATTGAGCGTCCAACACAAGCGTTCGAAAGCGCCTGGAGACTCCAAAGAGATGGTCAATGCGCGAGCAGCGTTTTTGACCAAGGGCTTCTATAAACCGATTGCCTGTCATCTGGCCGACATCATCTCAGCGCAGGAGAGAGATGATCTCACTCTTATAGACGCAGGCTGTGGTGAAGGTTATTACCTAGAGACAATAAACTCGCTCGTGGAAAAACAGCTACACCTGGTCGGTTTTGATATCTCTAAGTGGGCAATTCAGCGTGCGACAAGACGCTGCCACGCGACTTGGTTCGTCGCGAGCAACAAGCATATTCCACTGGCAGACAACTCAGCTGATCTCTTACTGGATATGTTTGGCTTCCCTGACTTCGACCAGTTCGCGCGAATCTTGAAACCAAATGGCAAGCTTCTTTGCGCAACACCTGGCGAAAATCACCTCCTTGAGCTGCGAAAAATTATCTACCCCGAAGTCAGAAGGAGCCGCATCCGCCAGTATCCAAATAGCTTTACGCAGTCCGTTCAGAAGTCCATAACGTATCAGGTAGCGCTCGACAAAGAAGCATTGAGTAACCTGCTCGCAATGACACCACACCTTTATCGGGCACCTAAAGATGGGCTTGCTAAGCTGGCAGAAGTCGAAAAGCTGGATATCACGGTTGATGTATCTGTCGACGTGCTTGATCGCGTCTGATCGCGAGCAGCAATGCCAATTATTGTAAGAGCGAAGCGGACCCTCCTCCTGACCTTCTCCTCCACGCGCCACCCTTCTCAATAGGCTGTATGGGCACCGATCTGGCAAAACGCTTTTGACTCGACTAATCGCGCGTACAAAGCTTGGTGCAGCGTTAAAAGCACTCGCAAATCCCGCGTCGATTTATTGGGCACCTTAGAACCACAAGGCAATCGATCGCATTTCTCGCTTATCGCTGAAGAGGTCATGAGGCAAAACTTGACTGTGGGAACCGTTGCCTTATTGTTGAGGGAAAGCATCAAGGCACCAAAGTTATTGCCTTATCACGGATGCAAAAAAATCGATAAATAAAAACAGAAAGCTAGCGCATCAGCGAGAAAAATCCCGCGGTACGCGACAAGGAGACACTCGTGAACCAAGCCATCAAACGATCCGCGTTGCCAGGTTACGACAAAGCGTTTAGCACCCCGCTTACTGACCTCGACCCATCGAATCCCCACCTGTGGCCATCACAGGAAATGTGGGCCATCTTTGAGCGACTGCGTGATGAGGATCCACTTCATTACTGCAAAGAGGGTTGGATGGCCGACGAGCGTCCCGAGGATATGGAGCCGATCGGCCCATACTGGTCCGTGACTCGCTATGAGGACATCATGGCAATCGATACAGACCACCATCGCTTCTCCTCTGAGCCTGCGATTGTACTCCCGAACCCCGCGGAAGATTTTCCACTACCCATGTTCATCGCTATGGATCAGCCTAAGCATGACGTTCAGCGGCAAACAGTGGCTCCAATCGTCGCCTCACCAAGTCTTTCTCAGATGTCTCAGATCATCCGCGAGCGAACGCAATATGTTCTCGACAGTGTGCCTATTAATCAGGAGTTCGACTGGGTAGACAAAGTATCTATCGAGCTGACGACTATGATGCTCGCAACCTTATTTGACTTCCCATTCGAGGATCGTCGTAAGCTGACACGTTGGTCTGACGTCGCAACGGCAGGGCCGGAAACAGGCATTGTCGAGAGTGAAGAACAACGCCGTGCAGAACTCATGGGATGCGTTGAGTACTTCATGGACCTTTGGCAACAGCGCATAGGTGGCAATGGTCATGATTTGATTACCATGCTGGCGAATGGTGAAAAGACTCGCGACATGGATGCCGTAGAATATTTAGGTAACCTGATTCTGCTGATTGTAGGTGGCAACGACACGACGCGAAACTCGATGTCAGGGTCTATCTATGGCTCGCATCTATTCCCCGAGCAGTGGGACAAAGTGAAAGCCAATCGAGACCTCATTCCCAACACCGTTGCCGAGATTATCCGCTGGCAAACGCCACTCGCCTATATGCGTCGCACTGCTCTGGAAGATGTCGAGATGCACGGCAAGACCATTAAGAAAGGCGACAAGGTCGCTATGTGGTACGTCTCGGGTAACCGCGACGAGCGTAAGTTTGAGAACCCTGATGTTCTAGACTTCGAACGGAAGAACGCGCGTAATCATATTTCGTTCGGCTTCGGTATTCACCGCTGCTTTGGTAACCGACTTGCCGAACTTCAGCTACAGATTCTGTGGGATGAGATGCTCAAACGCTTCTCTCGAGTTGAAGTAGTAGGCGAGCCCAGTCGGAACATCTCGAGTTTTGTTAAGGGCTACACCAAGATGAACGTTATCGTTCGCGACTAAAGATGATGCGGCCGCCCGTGACTGAATTTCATAGGCGGCCGTCCTCGCACTTATCGAAAGCATACTTCCCTTTCCTAGGGTTCCCTTCTGCACGTAAGCGTTCGGTGT
>CBFHHL010000183.1:0-30981 GCA_965655685.1 Luminiphilus sp. | reverse complement strand
TATAACACCATCGTGATGCCAAACGGCTATCGCCCGATGAGTAGCGCCGAGACTAATGCACTGACCGACTGGGTAAAGCAAGGCGGCACCCTCATTGCTCATGACAACAGCGCCGCTCAAATCGCTAAAGACGGTGGCATTGGGCAGGTGCGCTCGGTTGGTGATGCGCTCGAAAGTGCGCTGGACTACGACATTGCTTTACAGCGCGAGCGTCTATCAACAAGTGATCAACTCGACATGGCGGCCGTTAGTGCACATCGCGTCAGTAGCGCAGTCGACTACCCATGGAATCAAGGCGCTAAGGCCTTTTCGGCGGACGAGCTAAAGCGAAGAGAGGCGTGGCAGAAGCGCTTCATGCCCTCAGGGGCGATGGTCGCAGGGCACGTCGACACGCTTCATTGGATGAGCTTTGGTACACCCGAGATGCTGCCGCTCCTTTACGAGAATCAACCTGTGCTGATGACAAAAGGCCGCCAACAAGCGGTCGTTCGTGTGGGTGTCCTGAGCGAGGACAGTGCAGTCGAGAAGGCACAAACCATTAACTGGTCCACTGTACCTGCAGGGAATTCACTCGCTGTGCGAATGAGCGGGCTCATTTGGCCCGAAGCTGCCGCGCGGATTGCTAACTCAGCCTATGTTACCCGTGAGAGCGTCGGCAAAGGCCAGGTCATCCTGTTCTCAGGCCAACCCAACTTCCGCGGCTCAACTCGTGGCGTTGGGCGTATCTGGCTCAATGCACTGGTTTATGGGGCGGGTCTTGGCGCCTCGCCCAAATTAGCACTTTGAATGGCTCCTTGATTGGAGTGGCTCCATGCTGTGAGTAGCCCCGTGAATAATGCCGCCTGTCTGGGCGTCTGTACTTCAGGGCGTAAGGCAAAGAGGTATAGGGAGCAGTGGTGCGCAAGAAGAAAGAGCCCGGTTGATAGAGATGCCCCGCCTCGATTGGACTGACCGTTGCAATTTCAGAACGCTTTCGTAAGTCTCTGAAGCAGTAAATCCTGCAAAGGGCCTAGATAACGATTTATGCTCGGTGACCCGAGCATCTTTGTATAAGCTAAAGAACTCACAACTCAACAAACTGATTAACACAACACACCCAAATAAGGAGAAGCGGTATGCCGCGAGTAAATCTAGAAGGAAGTTCTTCCATCGTCACAGGCGGTGCGTCAGGAATTGGAGAAGCCTGTGCACGCCAATTGGCTGAGCTGGGTTCGAAGGTCGTCATTGCTGATCTCAATGAGGAGCGTGGCACGCAGGTCGCCAATGAAATCGGCGGACAGTTCGTTAAGTGCGATGTCTCCAGCATCGAAGATGCCGACGCTGCAGTTGCTGCAGCAGCTGCAATGGGACCTCTGCGTGCTTGCGTGAACTCAGCGGGCCTCGGCGCCGCGGGCCGTACTGTCAGCCGCGATGGTGAGCCCTTTCCACTCGATAAATTCAGCTTTGTGATCAAGGTGAACCTCATCGGGACGTTCAACATGCTCAGCCGCGCGGCTGCGCAAATGGCGAAGCAGGAGCCGCTGGACGATGATGGCGGTCGCGGTGCGATCGTGAACCTCGCTTCGGCAGCCGCTTTCGACGGGCAGATTGGTCAGTGTGCCTACTCCGCATCGAAAGCGGGCGTTGTTGGCATGGCGCTCCCAATCGCTCGGGACCTTGCTGCGGTGGGTGTTCGTGTGAATACCGTAGCACCAGGACTCATCGATACGCCTATTTACGGTGAAGGACCCGAATCGGAAGCATTTAAAGCACACCTTGGTAAATCAGTGCTTTTCCCCAAGCGCTTGGGCTCCGCTGAAGAGCTGGCGTTCTCTGTGATCGATTGCATCACTAACCCCTACATGAACGCAGAGGTTATTCGACTCGATGGCGGCATCCGAATGCCACCGAAGTAAGCTCGCGCGCTGAAAGGTTTTCGAGGGGCTTGTACCCCGCATAAAAAAAGCCCTTAACCAATTTTGGTGAGGGCTTTTTTTCTGAGCGATTGCAGAGTTGGTTTCTAATACCTGCCACTACTCGGTTTACAAAACCGCCAAAAAAAACCGATCTTTTTTTTCTAAGAGATCAGCCATTAGCTGCGTAAAAGCGTACAAGCCCGCGTATTTGACGCAAAAAGTCACAGAATGGAGGCTAAGCTCAATTTGCCGCTCTAATTCGTGTTTCACTCCGTGTAACCATACAGATGGTGCGCTGATGTTGCCGACTAGAGCGACGCGAGCCCCCATCGACAACCCGCGTTGTCATATCAGTTATCACTCACACATCGGAGTTCGGGATGGATAAGCCCACGTTTAAAGAGGAATCTCTCAACTATCACATCGAGGGAAAACCAGGGAAGCTAGAGGTACGAGCAACCACGCCTCTTGAAACACAAGCCGATCTTTCAATGGCTTACTCACCGGGTGTTGCGCATGCCTGCGAGTACATTGTCGAAGACCCATTAAACGCATCAAAGGTTACCGCCCGCGGCAACCTAGTAGCAGTTATCAGTAACGGTACCGCTGTGTTGGGCCTTGGGGCTATCGGCGCACTCGCTTCCAAGCCCGTGATGGAAGGCAAGGCGGTGTTGATGAAGAAATTCTCGGACATCGACACCTTCGATTTAGAGATCGACGAAACCGACCCTGAAAAGCTCGTCAATATCATCGCCGCGCTAGAACCGACCTTTGGCGGAATTGTGCTTGAGGACATCAAGGCACCCGAGTGTTTTTATGTAGAGCGGCAGCTTCGCGAACGCATGAATATCCCAGTTTTTCACGACGACCAGCACGGTACGGCTGTCGTATCGACAGCAGCTGTGATTTCCTGGCTCAAGCTCACTGGCAAGAAGATGGAAGAGGTCAAACTCGTTATCTCCGGTGCGGGCTCAGCGAGTATGTCTTGTGCGGACCTCATCGTAAGTCTCGGTCTGAAGCGTGAGAACGTCTTCATGTGTGACAGTAAAGGCCTCATTTACGAGGGTCGTCAGGAGGGTATGAACGAATTCAAGGCCCGCTACGCACGTAAAACCGAGAAGCGAACCTTGGCCGAGGCTATGGAAGGCGCAGACATTTTCTTTGGTCTCTCCACCGGAAATTGTGTAACACAGGATATGGTCAAGCAAATGGGGCCAAGTCCCCTGATTCTTGCCATGGCAAACCCCAATCCAGAGATTCATCCAGACCTTGCACGCGAAGCGCGACCTGACGCAATCATCGGTACAGGGCGGTCTGACTTTCCTAATCAGGTCAACAACGTCCTCTGCTTCCCATTTTTATTCCGTGGTGCGCTCGACTGTGGCGCGACAACCATCAACGACGAGATGAAGATCGCCTGCGCCTACGGCCTTGTCGACCTCGCGCAGCAAGAAGCATCGGAGGAAGTCGCACTTGCCTACGATGGTCAGTCGCTCAAGTTTGGTCCCGACTACATTATTCCAAAGCCTTTTGACCCTCGGCTCTTCGAGCGCGTCCCTGTTGCCGTAGTCGAGGCTGCGATGAAGACCGGGGTCGCAAGTCGACCCATCGAGGACATGGATACCTATCGCCGCATATTGAGCAAACACGTCAACCGCTCGGGCATGTTCATGCAGCCGGTGATTAACGCTGCAGCCAACAGCGGACTGAAGCTTGTCTACTCCGACGCGGAGAATGAAACCGTTATTCGTGCTGTGCAAACTGTCGTCGACGAGGCCATTGCTAGGCCCATTCTGGTTGGACGTCCCGATCGGTTAGATGAAATTATTGAGGAACTCGGGCTTCGCATACGCTTGGGTGAAGATGTGGACGTCATCAATCCGCGTCAATATGACAAATACGAAGAATACTCTCGCGACTATCACCAAATCGCTGGCCGCAACGGTGTCTCAGTTGAGCGCAGTAGCGTACTCCTGCGTACTGACAGCACAGTTATTGCTGCCATGGCGCTTCGTAACGGTGATGCAGACGGCATGATCTGCGGAAAGGTTGGTCGATTTACCGACCACTTTCAGACGCTCCGTGCAGTGATCGGTACGCAAGGTAACGATGTTCGCGCATCAACCCTAACCACCTTGTTGTTTGACGATGGACCTCTATTCATGACGGACTGCTTTATCGACCTGGACCCAACGGTCGAGCAAATTGTCTCAAAGACGCTACTCGGTATTGAGCAGGTGCGCCAATTTGGTATCACGCCTCGAGTGGCGCTCTTGTCACACTCGAATTTCGGTTCTTCCAATGCGCCTTCTGCACGCAAAATGCGTCAGGCGAGTGAAATTTTGCGCGAGCGGCTCCCGGACTTGGAGATCGACGGTGAGATGCATTCACTTACAGCGCTCGACTCCACGTACCGTCAAACCATCTTTGATGACAGTCAGCTTCAAGGTAAGGCCAACCTGCTCGTCTTTCCCGGGCTCGATGCAGCCAACATCGCTCTGGGACTTCTGCGCCAGAAAGCCAACGGCTTACTTATTGGACCTTACATGTCTGGGCTCAAACGTCCCGCGCACATCATGGTGAACTCGGCGACACCTCGTGCGATCTTTAACGTGAGCGCCATGGCGGCGGCAGAAATCCTGGGCAAGCAGAGCTAGCGTTTGCCTACCTGAAAACTCCCTCTGCCAACAGTGAATGGCAGAGGGAAGATTCACCTGGTTAACCTCTTCTACTAGCGCTCTCCTCTCCGCACTCTACTGCCGACTTCCTCGCACGGATTCATGCCACCGCGGAGTAATTTAAGCGCACGACAGCGCTATGCACATTTTTTAGCACGAGGAGCCATGGGCGCCCGTGCTTTTCGTGAATAAGGTTTTAAAGCGCGACTCCCCGAGGCCCTAAGCTTCGTCCAAATCAGACTCGCACTCGTCAACAATGAAGCTCTGAGTTCGATCTCGATCAAAAAGCTGTTCTTCGTCCGCTGCTAGTTCCGCCTGCGCAGCATCGGCTGTCATCTCAACCATAGCAGCTTCCATCGCGTGATAGCTGTCGAACCAGACCTCCATCATCACATCGAATTCGGGATCATCCACACCATCTCCAGCCAGTATTGGATAGCGACGAACATACCTTAAGGCGTGAGGTGCTAAATATTTTTCACCGAGCTTACGGTGGTGCGTTTCGTAGTAATCACGAAACGCCTCCTTGGTCAGCCCCGATTGTTTAAACAGCAACGTCACAACTTTGATCATGATCTTCGCCCCCTTGGCACCCTACGGGCGACCCATCCAGCCCACTTTCAAATTTCGATGTCAGCGGATCGCCATCGCTCTCTCCGCGATCAGTTCAGTGCAAATAAAGACCCGGCGATCTCACTTCATCGACTGAGATACAAGGTGGTCAGCGCCCTCTATCTTGGCAAACTGCTCCGCGCGCTGACTAAACATATTTTCCGGGCTAACAGATTCATGCTGAGCTGTTGCATCATCCGGGTCAGAGTAAAAACCGAGCACATACCCGCCCTTTGAATACCCGATCAGGGCTCGGAGCTCAGGGCTAAGACGACCCGCGTGATGGGGCGGACAAGAGAGATACTGGTTCTCTTCTTGCCGAAGCCAACCCAACGCATAGTGCATGAAGACACCCGTGCGAACGTCACTGCTGGTGGCATTCGCCCCACCACCGTGCAACAC
This sequence comes from Luminiphilus sp., assembly GCA_965655685.1. GTDB lineage: Bacteria > Pseudomonadota > Gammaproteobacteria > Pseudomonadales > Halieaceae > Luminiphilus. Next base: position 25,394 of record CBFHHL010000183.1, on the reverse strand, counting down.
CGTGCCGCTGTAGCAGAGCACTGAACCAGGGCTCATTTCCGCATACGCGACCTCATGAGGCTCGGGTTGACGTTCCTTATCCCAAAGATGCGAGCCAGGCACGACCTGAGTCGCGCCATTTGCCCGAGTAAACGGGGTAACCGCCCAGATGGTGCTGAATAAAGGCTCTACCCTGCGAGGCAAATAGCCGCCCCAAATACCGCGATCTCGATGCAAGATCTGTGCACTCTCTCCAGGGGCGATAGCAACAGCAGACGTAAAGTGCAGCTGTACATCATCGCAGTGCCGCTTCAAATATTGCCGCGCGGCGGCCAGCATCAAGGGATTCAACGCAACGTCACCACACGCCTCAGATCTGGCAATCAAGGCACCAATACGCTGCGTTTTGAACCCAGTAAACTCATCACGGCCGTACACTTCTTTAGCGAGATACGGTGCGAGTTCATTGTTCAAACGATCGATATCCGACTCAGCCAAGACATTATCCAGAATGACAGCGCCGTCTCGCTCGATGATGGCGACGATATCGTCGGTGCCGGCTGAACTAGGAAGATGCTCGATGCTCGCCATCGCAGTTACCTCTCACTGTCGCCTGTTATATTTATTATCTGCCGCTTTGGACATAATAAATCAATAATCGGGCGCGTCCACCGCCATTGAATTTGGGGGGCAGTAGCACTATCCGCCTTTCTCTGACGACTTACATACCCCGACAGAATCAAAAGCCGGTAGTGGTGTTGATTGCATCGGGCTCTAGGCTCAGACTGATCACAAGTCCCAATAATAATTAGCGTCAGGCTGTCAGATAGTGAAAAGCAGCGCTACACGTCAAAGAGATGAAGTGTTATGACATCGCCCAATGCAGTGCACCACATTGCGATATCGACCGCCGATATGAAATCGCAGATCGCCTTTTTCACTGACGTGTTGGGCATGTCCCTGACAGGTCTATTTTGGATGCACGGCGTCCCCAATGCGTGGCACGCCTTCCTAGCCATGGGCGAGGCATCTTTTTCCTTTGTCTTCATCCCGGGCAATGAAGGCAAAGACACAGTCATGGGTCAGACCCATGCAGGCACCGGTGCAGGCTCCTCGGCACCTGGCACCATGCAGCACATTGCGCTTAACGTCGACACCATGGAAGACCTGCTGAATATGCGCGACCGAATCCGCTCCCGAGGCGTACCCGTCTTCGGGCCTTTGGATCACGGTCTTTGCCATTCGATTTACTTTGCTGGACCCGAGCATCTCACCCTCGAGGTAGCCACCACCGATTGCGTCGAGCACCCCCTCGATTCAGAGGGGACTTGGATTGATCAAGAGGTGGTAGACCTAGCAGGAATATCCCCGAGAGAACTGCAGTCCTTCATCCAACCCGCTGAATTTGAAGGCCAGAGCGGTGGTGTCGAACAACCCGATTACGACGCGACAAAGCCTCACTTGGGCTATCCCAAAGAGGTGTATCCCACCATGCTAAAAATGTCAGACGCGGAGTTCAGAACCCGCCCCGAGGATCGTGAGCCGCCGGGCCTAAGTAAGACCAAATAAAGCCAGCTATACGGGGAAATTGTGTTCCCGCAACCACCCTAGAACATGTTGGGCTGCCTCTGAGGCCAACTCGGGTTGACCCATGTAATAGTGATTCGCACCCTTGATATCGATCCGAGCTTTTCGTTGATGCGACACCGCGTCGAATAAACCCCGAGTATGACTGGGCGTACAGGCATCATCCGCGGTATTTCCTACTACCAAGACGGGCACTCTTACCTGAGCCAAACTCGTTGGGCCACAGGCGTTGGCGTCGTCGATACTCCATTGCGACAACCAACTGCGGAGCGTGCAAAAACGCGCCAAGCCGACCGGTCCGTTATTCACAACCTTGGGATCACCGAGATAACAGCTGCCTGGAGTACGATCATTCGGATCGATTGATGGGTCTAACCATCTCGGGTCCGCCATCGTGCCGTGTGTCACAAAAGCAAACTCATCATTAAATCGCCCTTGCCGCTGGAGTTCATCCAATTTCTCCTTCACCCAAGCCGTTATTCTGCGGTTTCTCGCGACCTGCGCAGCGCGATATCGCTCGAGGAATTCACCCGAAAAAGGGAGGGATACGTCAGGGCCGTAAATGTCGAGCTCGGGGTCCCGAAGCTCGGGGTTTGTTTCATCCAAAATGGATGCGTCAATCCACTCAGTGAGCGTGCCATGTCGAGAAACATGCGCAGCCATCATGATGATTGCATCAGCGGGTAACAGACCTGATCGGGTCAAATCGGGTCCACCACCCCAGGGACTTGATGTCACCGTAGGGTTTTCGGCCTGTGCTTGGTAAAACGCTGAGAGCGAACCCCCACCGCTCCAGCCAAGCAGCACAACGTATTTGTAGCCTAGGACCTCGCGCGCATGACGTATGCAAGAACCGAGGTCGACAGTCACCTTTTCCATATTGAGCGCATAGTCTGCACCGCGATAGCGGCTGTCACATGCCAGCACGTGAACTCCTGCGCGCGCGAATGTACTCATGATAGGCAGCCAGCCCGTACCGCCAATGGGATGCATGGTCACCAAGCAGGTATCAGAAGACACCGATGTTCTAATCAGCGTACAGAAAACAGTGACTATATCCTCTGCGCCACCGTAGGTTTCTTTGAAGCCCGACTTCTCAACTGAGACGATCGGGAATGGCGTTCTTATGAGTTTTTCTGCCATCCTTCCCTCCGCTTTTTTATCACCTTAGCATCGCCTGTTAAAAACGTGAAAACGCAAAAACCTGTGTAACTCAGTGGCTAAAAGTCATCGCTTTGACAAGTAAATCACGTACTCTGTTCGCACAATGATAAAACGCGTTCACACGAGGTAACCCATATGTTTAATGCATTACTCGCCACCAAAGAGGACGGCAATCACAGAGTCAACGTCACTGAAATTGATCACTCGGCACTCGTCGACTCAGGCGTCCTGATCAAAGTGGACTTCAGTACCATCAACTACAAAGATGCCTTAGCGGTAACGGCTGCGGCACCCATCATTCGGCAATATCCATTGGTGCCCGGTATCGATCTCGCCGGCACCGTCGAAGAGAGTGATGATCCCCAATGGTCCGCTGGCGACAAGGTAGTGGTAAACGGCTGGGGCATGGGTGAAGGGCTTTCGGGCGGCCTCGCACAATACGCACGCGTTCCTGCAAGTTTTCTGATCAAGCTCCCGCAAAACATGTCCACGCGCCATGCGATGGGGATTGGTACCGCCGGTTACACCGCTGCTCTTTGTGTAGACGCGCTTGAGGCACAAGGCGTTACACCTGATGACGGTGATATCTTGGTCACAGGTGCCAGTGGTGGCGTGGGCAGCGTCGCAGTTGCGCTATTGGCGGCAAGAGGATTCTCGGTAGCCGCATCCACAGGCAAGCCCGACGCAGCTGATTACTTAAAGCACCTTGGCGCCTCATCAATTGTTGATCGAAATACGCTTTCAGAGGCGGGTAAGCCACTCCAAGCCGAGCAATGGGCCGGGGTTGTTGATGCTGTTGGCGGTAATACGCTGGCCAATGCCTGTGCACAAACTCGATACGGCGGCGTGGTAACGGCCTGTGGTCTCGCCGAGAGCGCCGCTCTACCTGCTACCGTAATGCCTTTTATATTGCGTGGTGTCATTCTGCGCGGCGTCGACAGCGTCATGGCCCCGGCAGAACCGCGTCTGTCCGCATGGGCCCGTCTCGCACGCGATATGAATCTCGACTTACTGGAGACCATGATTACCGAAATCGGCCTTTCGGAGGTTAACGCTGTTGCCCCAGACGTGCTCGCTGGAAAAATCACCGGGCGTCTATTGGTTGACGTTAACCGCTAACGGTTGCTCCGAAGTGAGCGCTTGATAAATCGCCGCGAACGGCTCTGCTAACCCGACGGCTGACTCATTTAGCGTCAGCCCAAGTCGGACCATGACGAGCTCAGCCTCGGGCACGACCACCACGAATTGACCGGAATTCCCTCCGGCATGAAAGGTGTTAGCGGGCAACTCAGGGTAGTCGGAGAGACGTGTATTGAGCCAGAAACTCAAGCCGTAAAAATACGCTGTGTCTGAGGGTGTAACAGCGAGCCGTTGCCATTCCTGTGAGAGCAGCGTGTCTCGCCCATGCCACGCATCTAGCCACCACTGGCCATAGCGCGCCCAGTCCCGCGCAGTGAGGTAAGCAAAACTGGAGCCCACCTGCACACCACTAACATCAGGCTCCAATATCGGATTATCCAAACTTAAATGCTCATTAACCTCTCGATCAATCCAGTCGGTATAGGGCTCGTCATCGAGCGTTGACTGCCAAAGGTAAGACACCACGTTAGTGTCACCACTTGAATAAACAAATTCCTCACCCGGCGGGATTCGTTGACCCTGAGACAACGGGACTTGCCACATGGGGACTGCCCCATAAAGCATCTCAGTAACATCATCACCCGGCAGATAACGCTCATCGAAATGAAGTCCGCTTGCCATAGTCATGAGGTGCTTGAGCGTCATTTCGGGGGCAACGCCATCGATTACATTCGACGCAGCCCCCAGCGCGGCGACGCGCTCTTTGACAGGTAACGATAGGTTCATAAGCCCTCGACCAACCTGAACTCCGACAAAAGATGCCATTAGGCTTTTATTCATCGACCAGCCCTGCAGCCTCGTCCTTGGACCAACGGGCGCCGCATAACGCTCAGTCACAACCTCACCTTTGTGCATCACCAGTACAGCGAGCGTGTTTCTTCCACCCTCCGGGGGCTCAACAAAAAGCGCGTCCACGGCCTGTTCGATAACAGGATTACCCGATTCGTAACGCGCAGTGGTGACTGCTCGCACCTCGTCTTCGTCCGGCGCAGGCGCCTTTGCACTATCTCCATGGAGTGTGCAACCGTAACGATCTTGATATGTCGCGGTAGCGGACGCTGTAAGGATGCTAACCGTTGCCTCGCGATCACCGACCTCGGCATCGACAAATCGGTCCATGCCAGCCACCGTGGCCATGCGTGGCAGGATATCTTTTTCTAATACAAATTCCGCGGGTAATTGGCTGACGAATACGCCCGAGCAAAGTTGCTTTGCCGAGTAGCCAACACCGATTTTTGCCGCCCCATCTAATGCCCAGACAAAGGCCGCGATGACTAAGGAACCTAGAACAAGTGCAATTCGGCGCATGCGTTTCTCACAATAAATTTAGGGTGAATTAACCTGAAGTAGTCGGAGGGTAGCGCTCAGATTGGGGCTTAAAAAGACTATTTCAGCACTAGTCTATGATCGTGTGGTTCGCGTCAAAAATCTCATTCATCAACGCCGTGACGTTCGCCAGCGCGATTAGGACTACACCGCAAAATAAGGCCAGTCCCGAACTTAGGGGCAGTAAATTTGAGGCGGCTGATGCATCGAGCAAGATAGGAAAACCACCCATGAAATCTAGCAAGCCTAAAGCAATCAGCGCGTACCCCAACCATCTAAAGACCCCCGAAGAGCCAATCCACGGCTTTGAAACGACGCCTTGTAAATTAATGTATTCGTTCATGAACTCCCCCGGCAAGGTTAACTGTGCCGCAGGGGTGAATAGAAAAGCAAGCAGGCTTCAAACATCGGAGCACATGCTGCGTGACAGGCTCTTCACTACAACTGCATTCGAGAGAAGTAATCCCTCGCTGCCACCATCACACGTGGCGCCAAGATAATCGTGCTAACCATGGTGGGTAAGGCCATCAAACCATAACTTCCAGAAATCACGTTAAAAACAACGTCGACACTTACGCTGGCACCGAAAATAACTGTGGCAATGAAAAACCATCGAAAGTAAGCCTGCTTCTCGGCACCCACTAAGAAGCCAAAACATTTGGCACCGAAATACCATCCAGTAAACATGGTGGTTGTGCTCAAAATAAGCGCAACGAATGCCAAGGCCAAAAGTCCGGGCGTACCCATTTCGGTTTGAACCGCATTGGCTGTCAGCGTAATCCCTGACAAATCTCCGGGCGACTGCCAATCGCTCGCGAGGAGAATAACCAACGCAGTGCAAGTGCAGATCAGCAAGGTGTCAAAGATCGGGCCAAGCGTTGCAACCATGCCCTCTCGAATGGGTTCATTAGTTCGCGCGGCGCCATGCGCCATCACCTCGGTTCCAACACCGGCTTCATTGGAAAAAACGCCTCTACTCACACCGATCAGCATAATGCCGATAAAGCCACCGCCGACAGCTGTTGGATTGAAGGCCTCAGAAACGATCAACCACAGTAATGCAGGTACTTCAGTGATATGGGTTAACACCACATAAAGCGTCATGGTCACGTAGACCACAACCATGGCAGGAAGTGAGCGCACGGCAACCTTTGCAACCCTCGGCAAGCCACCAAAAATCACAACCCCGACCAGCACCGCCAAGATAATTCCAGTGGCAAAACCGGACCAAGCGGGCGGCGCACCATCGAACACAGTTTGCCCGATCAGTGCCGTTAATTGGTTCGCCTGAAACATCGGCAGCGTGCCGATCATTCCTGCAGCGGAGAACAAAACAGCAAGTGGATAAAAGGATCTCGGTAGGGCTTCACGGATAACGTACATGGGACCACCCTGCAGGTTGCCCTCACTATCCAAACCTCGGTACATAACACCTAAAGAGCAGGTGAAAAACTTGGTTGCAATGCCGACGACGGCTGACATCCACATCCAGAAAACAGCACCAGGTCCACCTGCGACAATCGCCAGCGCCACACCGCCGATATTTCCCAAGCCCATGGTGTTTGAGAGCGCAGCAGCCAAGGCCTGAAAGTGAGACAACTCGCCCTGCTCGTCCGGCGTGTCGTAACGCCCGGACATCACTGCAAAGCCGTGCCCCAGATGTCGATATGGCAGCGCCCGCGAGATAATAAGGAAGAACGCGCCGCCGCCCAAGAGAAGGGCAACCATTGGCAAACCCCAAACGGCATCGGCGAAGGCGACAGACCATACTTCTAACTGCTCAAAACTCATAATGCACTCCCAGTCAGTAAGGTCTCAGTCAGGTATAGGACTTGCGATGTCGCGACAAAATCAAGCGAGCGACGATACTATACTCTAGGGGTGGGCTCAGGTCTCATTAGCGAAATCTCAATCAATAAGGATCTGCGATAAATTTTGGCTACATTAACGACACTTGAGATGGGATTCACAACTGCTAGTACGACGTTGCTTATATTTGGAGTGCCTAGGTTAATAAGGAATCTGGGTCTCCAGATAAGCGAATCTACCGAGGAAAAGCTGGTCGGAGCGATTGTGGCTATTTACTTTTGTACCTGCAGCGCCTTTTTCCTAATCTACTGAGTCTCAACATACTCAATGCTTTTGCAGCGAATGCCTCGCCCAGACGCATCTAAAGCTCACTGAAAAGTGTGTTACTGCTCGTGCCAGTCGCTCTCGTAAAAGTCTCGCAGTACATAGAACGCTTGCTTGCGCCGTCCATTCTCGTCGATCAAACCTTTGCGATTGCGAAAATCCTGCACACCACCTAACGATCGAAGCATGGCTCTGAAGTCTTTCAATATCCACGGAGTCATGCCCTGCACCTGAGGGCTGTTTGAAATCATCTTGAATTGCGCGCCGTAAACCTTTGCTTGGTAGTCTTCAGTCCAGACACCTTCACCACGCATTCCAGCCTTGGCTCCGGCGCCAAATTCCGAAATAAACATCGGCTTATCGAAGGCTGATGACAAGGTCACACGGGGCATAAGCTCTAACATTAATTGCCTTATTGTGCGCTCGCTTACACCCGTTTGGTCTGCAATAAACCGCGAGTAATACCAGCCAAAATACTCGTTGTAACTGACAAGATCGACCAGGTCGCCAAGCGGATCGGTGATGACCAAGTCGAACTGACTATTTGGTTTGGGCGCATACTCACCGGCTGCATTAAGAACGTGTTGGAAAATTAATTTTTCCTTATCCGACGGGATATCTGAATCCAGACCATTCGCCGCTAGGTAAGTAACAACATGCTGCAATTCGCGGCGGGTGTCTCCGAGCAGAGCCGCTGAGACCAGACGGCTATCATCAAGTTCACGGACGTCTTGAATCAGGCGATTTAAAAATGTCATTCGAGGCTCTGAATAAGTAGTCTCGTTCGCAACTGACCACACCACTACACTGGCGCGATTCCAATCTCGCTGCACGAGCCGTGCAATCTGATCTCTCGCGATTCGCAGTGTCTCCGGGTTTTGCCAATTGATATTCCAGTAGATGGGAACTTCCTCCCACAGCAATAGACCCATTTCATCGGCAACTTGGGCTGCATGCCTTGAATAGGGGTAATGTGCAGCGCGCACAAAGTTGACCCCCAACTTCTTTGCTTCGGTGAATAGAGCCTCGATGTCTGCCCTTGAGTACGCTACGCCATCTCGGCCAATCGGCTCCTCGTGTGTGGAAATACCTTTAAATCGTATTCGATTACCATTAAGTAAGATTCTTGTGCCTTGAACCTCGATGGTTCTGAAACCGATCCGATCGTGGATTTGATCAGCAGCAGAGGCTACTTGGACGTTATATAACTTGGGATTGCTGGGCGACCACAAATCTACATTTGCGGGAAAATGGAACCTTGCCGTACCGGATTCGTCGATTTTGGCCCTCGCCTGAACGTTGATCTGCGGCAGTGAGATTACGATCTCTTCACCAGGATGCATACCGGCAGTTATGACTTCGCCAGAAATCGTGGACCTGTCCTCAAGCTGAACCGACGCATTCACAATGTAAGCATCGGGAGTCTGGACCAGCATGACATCGCGCGTTAAACCACCGTATGGCCACCAATCTGTCCGCTCTGTAGGAACAGTATCTTTATCTAGGCGATTATTGACCTGAATGACAAGGTCGTTGTCCTCGGATAAAAGATGCTCCGTAATGTCCACTGAAAAAGGCACATAACCACCCGACTGGTGGGCTATCGCACGCCCATTCAAATATATCGTGGTCTTGTAATTAGCGCCTCCAAACCACAGGTGGTAGCGACCCTTCTCGACCTGCTCAACATCAAAATACCGTTGATACCAAACAGTATCCCGATAGTAGAGCAATTCATCGAATTGCGTGTTGAAATCACCAGGCACGCGAACGTCAGCTGCATCAGCGTAGCTGTACTCCAGCAGCTGATACTCATCTTCGGGCATCCTAGACGTGGCCCAACCGCCAAAAAGACTCCCAGGTGTTCCCACTTGCATTGGGTCGACTAGAAACTTCCAGCTACCATTGAGACTTCTTGTGCGTCGAGAATCGATCCAACCCATAACTTGCGAACTCGGACTGGGAGCATCGACTGAAAGGACCGCGAATGGCGATTGATCCGAATCTTCTGCTGCGACAGCGATGTTGCAAAATACCAACATCAAGATAACACCGGCGTTTGAGATGGGTCTCGTTGTTAACATGAGTAGTCCTGACTTATTTTTATTGTCCATTTCCGTCGACATTAAACGCGATTGTATGAGGGAAGGTCTGCATCAGTTTCATATCCATAATCCTCTTTGACTAAAGATATGCTGCCTCTTTTCCCTCGCAACCAAACATTGCATGATGGGATGGGCTCTAACAATAGAAAATAACAAGGAAATGAGCATGACCTATCTCGCGGAGAACAAATTTGCAGATAAAACAGCACTCATATCTGGTGGCGCCTCAGGCATTGGCCTCGCAACGGCAAAGCGACTAATTGCGGGTGGAGCGACCGTTTGGATAACCGATATTCAGGACGAGTTGGGAGAGCAAGTCGCTGAGGAGATTGGTGCTACCTACGTTCATCTCGATGTGGTGAACGAGGACGAGTGGATTTCAGTTGTTGAACTTATCGCAAGTCAGGGACAGGGCCTTCACTACGTTATGAATAACGCAGGCATTGCGGCGAATGGCAATCTTGAGACCGAGACAGTCGACGGGTTCATGAAAACCATCAATATCAATCTCCTCGGTGTATTTTTAGGCTGCAAAGTTTGTGCCCCACTTATGCAAGTATCGGGCGGCGGCGCCATCGTTAATGTTTCGTCTATTTACGGGATGGTCTCATCTCCCAAGGTGCTCGCTTACTCTGCGTCGAAGGGTGGGGTGCGCGCCATGACCAAGTCGATGGCGCTCGATCTCGCCGAGCGTGAGACCGGTATTCGGGTGAACTCTATCCATCCCGGATTTGCCGCCACGCCCCTCGTTGAAAACGCCATCGCAGAGCTCGAACCCGAGGAAGGTGAGCAATTTTCAGCAGCAATCGCGGAGCGCGCCAAATTAGGGCTTGCTGACCCTGACCAAATAGCGGCAGCCGCTGTTTTCTTATTTTCTGACGACAGCTCTTTCATGACAGGGTCAGAATTGGTGGTCGATGGTGGCTATACCGCAGGCTAGGGGCCACAGCGCAAGCTGGTAACTACACCACTGGATAACAGCATCGGAATACGAGGACAGCAGTTGTAGTCGATAGGAAAGAAGCGCCCATGATCAGAATGACCTTCCCCAAAATTGTGCCTCAAGCTTGCGTAGGAAAGCTCGCCTTCCGCCTGTCGCTGCTTTTTCTCGGGTTTGCCGCCACGGTAGTCGCAAAAGAAACTCCGGTTGACTACCCGCAAACACCGCTCTTCGGCGACACTCACCTCCACTCCTCCTGGTCGACTGACGCAGGTATGGCCGGCGCCAGCTTGGGACCCGAGATCGCTTATCGCGCCTCCCGCGGAGACCGCGTCACCAGTCATACAGGCCTCAGCTTCCAGCTGGACCGTCCACTGGACTTCGTAGTGCTAGCTGATCATGCCGAGAACTTAGGGCTAGCGGATTTCTTGCGGCGTTCAGATCCCTTAGTGCTCAACAATGCGACAGGTAAACGTTGGCACGATTGGTTAAAGGCGGGCAATGGCACGCTCGCCTTTCAGGAATGGCTCATGAACGACAACGAAGACATGATCAAAGAGCCCGCCATGGCGTTGGATGCGTGGACAAAATCCACATCCTTGGCAGATGAATTCTATGTCCCAGGCACTTTTACCACCATGCACGGCTTTGAGTGGACCTCACACCCGGGTGGAAACAATATTCACCGGGTGGTTGTCTTTCGCGACGACAAAGACCGCACTCAGCAGATTGTGCCGTTCTCGCAATTTGACTCCACCGACCCTGAGGACTTGTGGCAGTTCCTCGCCGACTACGAAAAGGATACCGGCGGACACGTGTTGGCGATTCCTCATAACAGCAATCTTTCCAACGGGCTGATGTTCGCCACGCGCCGCATGGGCGATAAGGGGCCGATGACACAGGCCTATGCTGAGCAACGCTCACGCTACGAACCGTTAGTTGAAATTACCCAGATAAAAGGTACCAGCGAAGCACATCCCCTCCTCTCGCCCGATGATCAATTTGCGGATTACGAGTTACTGGATATTGCCAATATCAGTGGCAAAGCAGCGAAAGAGGAGTGGATGCTTTCAGGCGAGTATGTGCGCTCTGCGATGAAAAATGGCCTGCAGATTGAACAAACCCTCGGCAGAAACCCGTTTCAATTGGGTGTCATTGGCAGTACCGACGCGCATACATCGCTACCGTCGCCTCGCGAAGATAACTTTTTTGGAAAAGCTCATATAGCCGAGCCCGGTAAAGACCGAATTAACGGGGTTCTCATTCGGGGTGCTATCCCCGAACTGTCTATGCACATTCGCGATCTTGGCGCCTCGGGCCTGGCTGCTGTGTGGGCAAATGAAAATACCCGTGAATCTATTTGGGATGCCATGGCGCGTCGAGAGGTCTATGCAACGACCGGAAGCCGAATGACTGTGCGCTTGTTTGCAGGATGGTCGTTTTCAAAAGCCGACTTAAATAGCCCTGACCGAGCAGCCATTGGCTATCAGAAAGGCGTTCCTATGGGGGGCGTACTGAGCACCTCCGCCACTAAGCAACCTCTTACCATTATGGTCAGTGCCGCGAGCGACCCACTCGGCGCCAATTTGGATCGCATTCAGATCGTCAAAGGTTGGGTCGACAAAACAGGCGCCACCCACGAGCGCATCTTTGATGTTGCTCTGAGTGACGACAGGACAATATCAGAGGCAGGTATCGCAAATGAAACGATAGGCAGTACCGTGGACTTAACAACAGCGACCTACGAGAACACGATTGGTGATGCCATGCTCAGTGCGCTCTGGACTGACCCTGACTTTGACCCCGCGCAAGCTGCTTTCTATTACGCCCGCGTTATTGAAATACCGACTCCACGATGGAACGCCTACGATCGTGTTCGCTACGGTGCGACATCAGACGTTCCCATCACGGAAGTTGTTCAAGAACGGGCCTACACCAGTGCAGTGTGGTATCAGCCATCTCCCTAATGGCCTTACCGTTTGAGCCACCGCAGCTATGTCTGTGTATGGTCGGCTCGGATCCCGACTTCTAAAAAAGATCTTCAATCACATTGCGAAATCGGTAGTATGCGCGCTGGCTTAATTGGAGGCGCCAATGCGCAAAATCATTTTCTCATTCGTGCTCGCCGTGCTGGCTTCGTCAGCACAGGCGGAATACTCGCGTCTCTATTTTGATCACACGCCCTCGATGAGCACTCAATCAGGTGACACGGACATTGCTTACCGCGTTTTTAATCGCGGTGCGGAAAATCCGAAGCTCCTTCTGATCATGGGATTGGGCGGCGCAGGCGCCGCATGGGGCGATGCGTTTCTTCAGGCACTCGAATTTGAGGGTTTTGAAGTCATTGTTATCGACAACCGCGATACCGGCAGTTCAGACATGTTTTCCGAGTGGGGAAAACCCACACTGTGGTGGCAGCTTCTCAAGTACGAGCTGGGATTTTCAGTCGACGCACCCTACAATTTAAGCGACATGGCCGCTGACAGCATCGCCGTCCTCGACGCCGCTGGCTACGACCAGGTACACGTCATGGGCGTGTCTATGGGCGGCATGATTGCGCAGGTACTAGCCGCACAGTATCCAGAGCGAGTCGTAAGCCTTACTTCAATTATGTCGACAACCTTTGCGCCGCACCTCCCGCCCCCAACATCAGCGGCAGAGGGCAACCTGAGATCACTCGCGGAGGGCGACGCTGAGGCATCGCGCGAGGAAGCCATGCGCAACCGGGGTTTCTATCCGGAGTCGATGGAGCGTCACCTGATGGCAGTGTTTAGTTCAGGTGATCGCACAAAGGAAGTTCAAACGATCGCGAAACCGACCCTCGTCATTCACGGCTCTGAGGATCCACTCATTCCACCAGAGCACGGAGTGCATACCGCTGAGCAAATTGAGGGGGCTGAGTTCGTATTGGTCGAGGGCATGGGACACAGCCTGCCAGAGCGCTTTCACCCACAAATCATCGGATTGATGTCAGAGCACATCAACAACGTTCACTCGCCGTAATTGGCGCGACCCATACTGGGCAGCACAGGGACCGCTACGCCTTATTTACCCTTAATGTGAGACACATATTCAGTTACCCGATCTTCTATTCTCCCTAAACTTAAAAGTGTGTGCGATAGTCGGTGGCAACCAAGTTGACCTACTCGGTGGAAGTGCTGCGACGCATGGCTGGCCGATAGGAGCATGAGAACACTTTCGACACGCTGCGCCGCGAAGAGAGACGATCAGATGAAAAAGACCCAAACCAACGCACTTCTTGTAAATGGCTGTGTTTTGAAGCGCCGCATGCCTTATTTATTGGCGCAAGCAACAAGCTGCGCTAGACCACTCGCCCTTTTTGTATTGGTTGTCTTTTCCGGCTCAACCTTGGCACAAGAAACAGCACAGCCAGCGCTAGATTCATTGATCGATGGCCTTCACAAAGACGCGCATGAGGGAAACTTCGACACCTACTTCGCTCGCTACACCAGCGATGCGGTATTTATGGGGACCGATAAAACTGAGCGCTGGACAATTGATGAATTCAAGACCTACGCGGCGCCCGCATTTGAGGACGGCCATGGCTGGACCTATAAGGTTATTGAGCGAAACTGGGAAGGCGAGAGCGATACCAGGTGGTTCGACGAGATTCTCTTCAACGAAAAACTCGGGCATTGCCGCGGAACGGGTGTGGTCGAAAGCGTGAACGGCAACTGGAAGATCGCCCTCTACTCGCTAACGCTCCTGATCCCGAATGACATTGCCGAAACGGTGGGTAACCAGTCAAAACGAGCCGATTAATGAATCATAGACGCTCCCAAGTTTTCAAAAACAACCAGCGCTGTAGTAATCGACTGTGAGCATTCAATCGCAGCAGGGCCGTGCAAGTACCGTGATGCAGGTCCTCGCGTGGCTCAGTTTTATGGCGCTAGGCGTGCTCTTTTTCGGTGACCAACTCGAATCACAATACAACCCCAACCGCCAGGTAGAAACACTGCAAACGTCGAACGTCACAGAGGTACGCCTACAACGAAATCGGCTGGGCCACTACGTCACTGCAGGGACTATCAACAATGCTGAGGTTACCTTCCTACTTGATACAGGCGCTACCGGAGTAGCAATACCCGTAAACGTCGCCAAGCAACTCGGCTTAAAACGCGGCAGACCGATTGCTACACGCACGGCAAACGGAACGGTGACTTCCTACCTGACAGCACTCGATGAGGTGAGTGTTGGCGGTATTGCAGTGAGGAATGTCGGGGCCACAATTGCTCCGAGGCTCGGAGGTAACGAAATACTTCTAGGCATGAGCTTTCTCAAAAATATCGAGTTTGCCCAGCGGGGTAATACGTTGATTCTTAGACAACACTCTCGCAATTGACGGCGCCAATCTAGAAGACCTTGCTCCCTCGACCGCAAAGAAGGGCGTAGTCGTGGCATCAGGATATAAACAAGAACGCCCCGTGCAGGGGCGTTCGCGTTGCGAAATGGCTCAAGCTTTAAAACTGAGTGCTAATTGCGACACGAACATTCAGAGGCGCGCCGACAGTCGCTTGGTGCGTGCTATGTGCATTGGGGAAGTAAAGCTCATCTGTTGCATTCTCGACGTTGAATTGGAGTGTCGTTTGCTCTGATAGTTGATACTGCAAAGAGGCGTCGATACGGGTATAGCTCGGTAGTACTGCACTATTACTGTTATTAATGAAGCTCTCGCTCTGATGAGTCAGGCCCAAACCAACTTCCAAATCACTTGTGAGCGAGAATTGATTCCAGATTGAGAACAGTGAATCGGGAAGCTCGCGCGGTTTCAAGCCTGTTCGCCCCATACGGTTGACCTGCTCTCCATCAAGCGTGCTATAGGCAACGGACACCTGCCAGTAGGGATTCACAGTACCTTGTAGCTGGAACTCAAAACCATCGATTTTCGATTCGATAACGTCGAGCGTTGCGGGGTCATTATCCGCTACCTGGGGTGAGCGCTGCTCAATTTCGAAAGCCGCTGTAGTGAAGCTCAGCCCTGAAGCAAAATCGTATTTCAAACCCACTTCACGATTGCTGAACGTATTGGGGGCAAGCTTGTCGTTACTCCCGTTGATATTGGCAAACTGCTCTCCACTGCGAGGTAAAAAAGACTCGCTGTAGCTGGCATAGACCGAGATGTTCTCTTCGGGTTTGTAAACGACGCCTAGCCTGGGGGAGACTTCGCTGTCAGTTCGTGCACGTGTCTCTGCTACCACAACATCCAACACTTCAATATCGAAGCTGTCATAACGCAGTCCCGCCACCAGTCGAAAGCTATCGGTCAGCGCGATCTCGTCCTGCAGATAAAATGAGGTGACATCGATTTCCACCTCGGTATCGTCATTGATATCGACACCGAAGTTGTTGGCGGCTCGAAGCCCCATGATGTTTTCTCCGATTCCGCCCCGGATACTCAAGCGATCGGCAATTGCGAATACTTCCGTGTCGTCTAGTGAGGTATCCCAAAAACTGTTGTAGCGATCTTGGTTACTGGTCGTGGAGATAATTTCTGCTCCCGCAAGTATCGTGTGCTCAACATCACCCCATTTAGATTCGCTGACAAGACCCGCAGACAAAATAGTGTTTTCTCGCTGAGTCGTATCGAGATAACCGTCTAAAGTGACTTGATCAGGCGTCGAAGCTTCGCTGTATCCCGACGTGTAGAAATTCTGATAAAGCTTGTCGTAGTCACCATGGAAGGCAGCGATATTTGCTTTTAATGACTCGCTAAAACTGTATTGCAATGCTGCTCGCCATAAATCGGCTCGCAACTCTGTGGTGTTTACCTCAGGATCGCCAAACACGATGTCTTTAAACGCCTCAATGGGTCGGCCATTGGCACCCGTAGGAACACCCCTGTCGATAAATCGCTGGTGGTCGATGTACTCATAAGAGAGATCGATCTGGCTGTTCGCCGTCTCGAAATGCAGCGTTGGGTTTATACCGACACGATCACCGTCGTAGTAATCACGATGATTGTCCAGGCGCTCAACCATGGCGTTCAGTCTAAACGCCAAGGAGTCGCTCAGGCCTGCGTTGTAGTCAAGCTGCCCACCTACCTCTCCAAGGCTGTCAACATTCAACGCCGCCTGCGTAAATTGACTCTCTAGGACCGCCTTTTTAGTAACTCGGTTGAGAACGCCACCCGTGCCACCTCGGCCGAACAACAGCGCATTGGGTCCTCTTAGGACTTCGACTTGCTCTAGGTTGTAAAGGGGCCGATAGTACTGCACATCGTCACGCACCCCATCGATGTAAAAATCTGCAGTCGAGCGAACACCCCGGAAAACCACAGCGTCACGGTGTCCCTCACCCTGAGAGGTCGTGACGCCCGGCATATAAGCCACGATCTCGCCCACGCTATTAAAACCGCGATCGCGGATATCGTCTGCCGTCATCAAGCTGAGGCTTTGCGGAACGTCTAGGATGGGTGTGGGTGTTTTCAGCGCATTCACCGTGTCCGAGTACAAAAACTGTCCGGAAACGACAACTTCTTCCATGGATTGAGCTTCACTCTCGCTATCGACTTGTGCAAGAGCTGACCCCGACAGCGTCAGGCTCAAAATCGAGATGTATCCAAAAAGTGTTTTCATGTGCACAGTAAATCAGTATGGGAGCGGAATGTTAATGAGAATAATTAGCATTTACAATATTATTTTGCATCCCGCATGACTTAAGTTCGAAATTGAGCGCGAAAGGGTCTGCCTCAGTTCTACTGATTCTGTGATAGTTAACAGGAAGCCCCTGAGTTACGCCAAAGCTAGAGGCGCGTTAGAGCGCCCCAAGGATTACTTGCGCCGACAACTTCGAGGTGCGAGGCAAATAAAGCGACGCGTCTTTACAGGACTAATCGACCATACTCGGAATGCAGAAGCGGTAATCTGCTGTACCACTTACGATGCAATATCGAACGACTTTGGGGCCGTCACCATCGTCTCTAACAACGCCGGAAAAAGGCGTCATACCAGAATACCGGCCAGTAATACCTTTTGAGTCGATCTGACCCGCGAACCGGTATCCATAAGTAGCCTCTACACGAGCTACGGGAACCGCGCCCTCCAGCCCTCGATAGCACTTGAGATCTTCAAAGATTACAGACTCGGGATCTCCCATCCGCATTCTGACAAAAGGTTTCGCAACAGCCAAACACTCTGCCTCACTCATCGATAATCCGAAATCTGCCGCATCAATCTCATTCTCAGTCGGCGCTGAAGAACAGCCGGCGAGAAATGTCGCAGCCAAAAGGAAAACGTTTATTTTCATGGCTTCACTCTCTGCGGTATCCTGACTTAATAACAACAGACCCATGAAGATCATGCAAGAAAGACATGGGCCGAGAGCTATCGAGGAATAGCGCTTTGAGACTGTATTCTTTTGCTACCGGACTGTCCGCCTAGGTGCGTATGATTTGCCTATTCAGTGTCGCGCTATCAGCCATGGTGGTCCTCGTGACTTATGGAGTCGCGCCAGCCGGTGTCAGTCTAGACAGTACCCAGCCCGAAGGCTTTCTACTTTTATGGACACGGTATTCGGCGCATCTCGCCTTTTTCTTTCTTATCGTGGCGTTTAGCGCAAGCACTCTCAAGCGCTACAGCCATAATTCGGTTACCACTTACTTAATGCGCCACCGGCGGCAACTGGGCTTAGGGTTTGCAATGGCGCATTTTGCGCATCTAACAGCACTGTCACTGTTCTTGAGTCAGCTGGAGAGTTTCGCCATGGACGCCAGTACTGCAGTGGCGGGCTTTGGCTACGCCGCATTAATCGCCCTAACGCTCACATCCAATGATTGGAGCGTTAGACGTATGGGAATATCCGCATGGCGCCAACTACACTCGTACGGCATAAACATTTTAATGCTGTATTTCCTTATCGCATTCAGCGCCACCTTGCTGACGAAAGGCGGCGCCATCTACGGACTTTACGTGGCCGTCATTATCTTGGCCGTTACCGCAAAAATCAGGATAAAACGGGCGCCTTGCCCCATTACTGCTGGCTGAAGTAGATATTTCGCAGGAAAATTTCTCGCTCTGGCGCACGTTCTTGGCTGAGGAATGCGATCAGATTCGTCACATCCGTCATATCCGAACCGCCATCGATTTCGACAATGGGCAGTGCGACTGATTGCCACTCGTCGCTAATCCAGCGCTCACTATTAGGTCCAAAGCTCGCAAAATTATTGATCTGATCACCGCGTAAAAACGCTCCCGTTTGAAACCCGAGATTGAAATTTACGTCGTCGCTGCCACGAATCTCAAAGTGCAGTGTGCCCTGCTTGAATGCCGAGAGATCCTCGCCATGCTGTGCGTCCAACTCAAGACTTGCACCCCACCAATCGCCCGCACGCGTCTCGACCCGAACCACACTATCAGGCATCAGTTCGATCGCTGTCGTTCCCTCCCACGGTGTGAGCTTGAGCGTTGCGCTGGGGAACGTGGTGTCAGGTGAATCAGACGATAAAGTGTCATGCACAATAACCAGGTTCTGCTCGGTCACCTGCTCGCCCGCTACTCGCGCCGTATTCACCGTATCAATCTTACGAACGGCCATTTGGCTTTTAAAGGGGGGGGCTACGGCACTTGCCAACAGAGCATCAATCTCCCCTGAGAAACTTTTCTTTAGGGGCTTACCATCTCGCGTTAATCCCGTAAATTGCCCTTCATCAAACGCATCCCACAACGTGTACTTGACCTGATTATCCAGTGTGACCAAGCCAAAGTGGTTTTCTGAATGATCGGGACTGTCAGCATTCTTCCACTGCTCATCGAACGCCTCGAAAAAGAAGAGCGAAATACCTGCTTCGTCGGTCCATGCCCGCAGCCGATCGTGAAACGCTTTCTGCTTGTACTCGTCTGCCGCCTTTGACCCGTTTACACCGTAGGCCGTGCCATCAATACTTGCCCAACCGGTCTCGCCAATGTGAACCGGCTTTTCGATATTGAGCTCTGCCATGTAATCCAGAACTGACTGGTATTGGCCCTTGGCATAGGTTACGGCGCGATCCATAGCGAACCCCGTCATCTCCTCAAATGACAGTGCCTCCTCATCAGGCAAAACGCCCCAAAACGATGGATTGTAAAAGGAGTCATGGAAGGGGTAGGTGTGGACAGACACAAAGTCGACTGCTTCGAACAACTGGGTGAGGTCTTCTGTGTGGTAAATCGTGTTACCACCACCCCACGACTCGTAGTTATCCGAGCTGGTCACCCAAACGTCTGCTTTTAAGGCGCCACTTGCCTTGGCTTCCTGCAGATAGTTCACCCACTTCAAAATCGTCTTTGGATAAACGAAGTATGTAACCGCCCACTGCACCATTGCCTCGTTACCGACCGCAATGGCTTTCACAATATCGGGATACTCATTTGCCAACCGAATCGCTGTCTCGATCTCGCGCGAATTATTCTCAAGATTTCCCTGAGTGTGATCGGGTCCTGTCCCCTCAACCCACGCGTCGTTTTCCGCATCCCAAACAGCTTCGCTCCATGAATTTTTGGCCTCAACCCACGCACCGAGCATCACATACATTTCGAAATTCGGGTCTGCCATTTTCTCTCGTCGAATCGACTCGAGTAAGTGTTCTGCCTGAGGAAACTGGGACGTGTTGTAAGTGCGAAGCAGCTTGACGCCCATTGCGTTGAGAATTCGGATATCATCAGTAAGTTGCTCAACGGACGGGCCCTCTTCACGAGTCTTACCTCGATAACCGCCGTAGGAAATCGCTCGGTAGTCAGGGTTACCAAAAATCTCTGCGGGCGTTGGCCCCAAGTCAGGACTGCTCGATGGCGAAGAGCACGCAATGATCGATGCAAAAGTGGTTAATAAAGCGATTCGAAAAAAGTTAGAGACGGTGCGCACATTAATCCCCGTAACAGAGCGTATAGGTATTATGAAACCAGCCTCCTACCTCCCGGGAATCGCTTGTCTCAGAACTCGCCCCATTCGACGTGAACAGAGCATCGACGTAGGTGTTCAGCACCTTTCTATAGAGAGTCGGATTAAGTACGATACGCGTCTTAAAATCTCAGCTTTATTCTGATCCTGACTCCAAATGCACTGCCTCAAACACACATCGTTTACGCACCTGATAGCCACTTTTATCGGCTTTGTCGGTCTACTGGCTTTCAGCAATGGGACCTTGTCCAATACTGCAGGCGTCTTCCCTCCAGTGGTCCAAGAAGGACATCGATCGCTGCAGTACCGCGTCACGTTAGACCCAGACACTGGCGCTCTCGGTACACGACTCCACTATCAGGAAAGCTTGAACGGTGATGTGATGCTTCGCGGCATTGTTCATGCGTCAGAGAGTGCAAGTGGTCACTCAAAAGTGGATTTTCTCCAGGGCGAGTTATTTTGGGATTTGAGCGACGATACTGATGAATTGCGCCATGGATTCCGCTTTGATGCCCGTGCGCGTGGCCGAGGTGAGCCCACTTCTGTCTCCCTAAATTATGGACTCCAGTACGATATCGGTGCGAGTTGGCAAGCGAGACTGGCAGTCTTAAACACTCGGTCTTTTGGAAGCGAGGCCAATAGCGACATCCAATTTCAAGCACGTAGCCAACTAAGCTATCGCGCAAGCCCAGCGATCAGTCTAAACATCGAGTACTACTCGCAGTTGGGCGCCATAGATGATTTCAACCCGTGGAAAAATCAAAAACATCAAATCGGCCCGAGTGTGAATTGGCGCGTTGCGAATGGCTGGACCCTCCATAGTGGCCTCCTTTCGAGCATGAATAACCGCTCACCCGATACGGTCTATCGGATGTGGGTCACAAAAGCGTTTTAAGGACACGAATAGCAAACTTAAATTCCAAAACGCCCGGGCACAAAAAAGGGAGCACCGCTCCCTCTCTCGTCTCTCTGCTACTTACTGCCGATGTTGCCGGAGCCCTTACGTTCTTTCAGCAAGCACCTTTGGAACGACCGTCATCATGAGTCACCTCATTAAAACAGGTTGTTACTAGGGTTTATTACAGACCGTTCATGATGAGTGTGATAGCCACGCAGAGCATCACAAGCCAGGTACCGATGTTGCCAACCATACCAAACGGGTTAGGCATCTTTGCTTGTTGGATACCAACGGCATGCAATATACGCACTACTAATAGGGTACCGCCGAGAATATGAACAGTTTGTGCTGAGGCGCCAGCCATCGCCATGAGTCCAAGGCCGATCAAAATACTCGGCACATATTCGATATTGTTTCCATGCGCGCGGATCGCCTTTTCAAGTGTTGCTGGATCGCCAGAGTCGCCTTGCGACTTAAAACGGTTTCGAACCACATTCATCGCTAACAGGAATGTGAGCAGAATATTGAGGCCTAGCCAAAGCGATAGTGCGTTAAGTTGTGTTGCTTCCATGGTGTCTGATCTCCAATTATCGTTGCGTTGAGATTTATTATTACGTTACGTTTTTTCGCGCGACCACACGTTCGTTAGACGGATTCTATGGTGAGGATCGAGTCCCGAATACTGTCGCTGGAGCATGGACTCTGCCCTCATTTTAGAGCGCCGTAAACTATGTTTTTGAGTTGGCCTCTAAAATTAAACGTTGACGACGGAATAAGCTGCGTCATAAAAATGACCTGCAAATCCTCCTCAGGATCAACCCAAAAAAGGGTGGAGGCACGACCGCCCCAATAGAAATCGCCAGCTCCCACACTGGTGGATGTAGCCTCATCTAGCGTGGAGGCGAAGCCTAGGCCGAAGCCCACACCTTCATTCGTCGTCTCAGAAAAAGCGCCCATAGCCATCTGCGCAAGCGACTTTCCACCCAACAGATGGTTGGCCGTCATGAGCTCAAGTGTTCGTCGACCCAACAGCTGATACCCCTTGTACTGGCCCCCTTGGCGTAACATCTCGCAAAACGCCGTGTAATCTGCAGTGGTGCCAACGAGCCCACCACCGCCTGAGAAGAAGTTACGCTTGTGTCGGTAATGACTCGTCGCGGGGTCGTCCTCTAGAACAAGTCGTTTATCAGGCATTCTGATGTAGCACGCTGCAAAGCGGTCTAACTGGTCGTCACTGACCCTGAAACCCGTGTCAATCATTCCCAATGGCTGCAATATCCGTTCTTGGAGAAAAGCCTCGAAGGGCTGGCCTGAGATAATCTCGACCAAGGCGCCACACACATCGGTCGCGAGTGAGTAACACCAGTGCTGTCCAGGGTCATAAAGAAGTGGAACACGACCCAACTTATCCGCAAACTCGAGTAATGTTTCACCCCCCCCTCTTGCAACACCGAGGTCTTGATAAAATTCATCTACCGGAGATTCAAGGCCGGGCAAAAGGCCGCCATAAGTAAGCCCAGCCGTGTGACTAAGAATATGCTGCATCGTGGGCGGTGCGAGCGGTTTGCGTGTCGCGATGTTCTTGCCAGCGCCTTTCTCCCATACCCTTTGAGCTCGCCACGAAGGGATGAAGCGATGTACCGGATCGCTGAGCTGAAAACGTCCTTCTTCCCACAGCATCATCAGGGCAACAGACGTGATCGGCTTGGTCATAGAATAGATGCGGAAAATAGTATCGTCGCGCATCGCTTTATTACGCTCTCGATCCATGAGCCCGATTGACTCGAAGTACGCGGGCATACCATGTCGAGACACCAAAACCTGACATCCGGGAATCTTGCCAGGATCGACGTACTTTTCTCTGAGGTGTGTGCCAATCCTGGCGAGCTTTTCTTCTTGGAATCCCGCGGCCCTCGCGTCTACTTCCATCATGTTTTTACCTCGTTATTCTCGGATCGCGTTACTCCACTTTACACGACCCACTTTTACACAAACGTTGTGGCGTTGAGTACCGAACGCCCCTAATCGCATGGC
Organism: Luminiphilus sp.; assembly: GCA_965655685.1. Taxonomy (GTDB): domain Bacteria; phylum Pseudomonadota; class Gammaproteobacteria; order Pseudomonadales; family Halieaceae; genus Luminiphilus. The sequence goes on along the minus strand of CBFHHL010000183.1, from coordinate 2,194 downwards.
CTAATAGTCGCCTCATGAGGACGGCAACGCAATTCAACGATGCGCCTGCTGAATAAATGTCTAAACTGACGGCATAAGCGAAGATAATAAGGAACAGCCATGAATATGCAGCTCGCGATCATTGATCTCCTCAGAGGCATGCCTCGACCACTTCTTCGCATGCTCGCAGGCAAGCCCGCCAGCATCGACGGTAATACGCTCGATCTCAACATGCACATGATGGCCAAGCTTGCGGCAAGAGGCGCGAGCGATGACGACGCGCCGATATCAGTTGCCGCTTTCAGGGATGCCGCAAGTGCCTATAACGGTCTCAATTTACCCGTAGCTAAGGGTGTCACTACATCAGACACAGCCTTTTCACTGCTTGGAAATAACTTACAAGCGCGTGTTTATCGACCCGCGACCCTCTCCGGACCGCTACCCGCGGTCCTCTTTTTCCACCAAGGTGGGCTCGTCATCATGGATCACCTAACCGATGATCATTTCTGCTCACTCATGGCTGCACGATGCAAAGCCGTTGTTATTTCACTCGCCTATCGGCTTTGCCCAGAGCATGCCTTCCCAGCACCCATTGAGGATGCCGAGGCGCTCTGGCAACACGTGCAGGAGAACGCCGATGCGATGAATATCGACCCTGAGCGAGTGGCGCTTTCAGGCGACAGTGCCGGAGGGCTTATCAGCAGTAGCTTGGCGATTAGCTTGCGAGACCGAGGGGGTGTACAGCCCGCGGCAATGTGCCTTGCCTACCCCTGGGTAACCACAAATAACGAGAACCAACCCTCGCTAAGCAGCTGTGCCAACACCTTCCCACTAACGGCCGATACCATGCACTTTTTTAGCGAGCAGGCATTTCCAAACGATCGAGAGAAAGACAGCGCCTTGGCCAATCCGCTGCAGGTAGAGGACCTAGGTAAGTTGCCACCCACAGTCATTGGAACCGCGGGATTCGACCCGATCCGCGACCAAGGCAATGCCTTTGCACAGCGACTTATCGATGCAGGTAATGAGGTCGAACATTTCTGCTTCGAGAGTCTGACTCACAGCTACCTTATGTTCGGTCGCGTGAGTCGCGCAGCGGAAGACGCCTGCGAAACTCTAGCCTCCTCGCTCTCGAAGATACTCAACCGAGCAAGCTAGAAAGTGCTGGATGGGCATTACCCAACCATCCGACGAGTGAGCCATCGACTTACTCCCATGCCAAAGAACCTGCTCAATCGATGCCAGGTTCTGGTTGACGAGCCCATTATGTGGTGAAGTTCACGTCTTTGTGTCAGACCGAAGACCGCCGAGGCGACCGCGCTGGGCTTCATTTCCCAGGTCATATTTTCAATATGCCGAGGATCCAAGGAGCGGCCCATTTCAGTGTCAATGACTGGCGGCTTGATACACGTCACGTAGATGTCGTCTCCCTCCCACTCCAGATTGAGCGCTTGTGTAATCCCATCCACGTAGAACTTCGTGGCGCTATAAACAGCCAACAGTGGAATCCCGTGAATACTTGATGCCGAACAAAGATTGATGACCATAGCGCCCTCAGTGGCTTTGAGTAGAGGGTGCGCAGCACAAGAGACTAAAGTCAGACCGGTCACATTCACGTCCACCATTGCACGAATCTGACTCTCGTTGTGGGTCATTATTTCCCCGCCCGATAAAACCCCTGCATTGTTAACGAGGACATCGAGCCGGCCGCCCGAAGCTTGTGAAAAAGTAGCTAATGCTTGATCGATGGAGGCACTGTCCCGAACGTCACAGAATCCAGCGACGGCGTTCTTGAATTCAGGCTCAGACAAGAGCGCTTCACAGCGTGCCGCGTTTATATCAAATAAGCCAACTCGATAGCCTTCACTCGCGAACTGGCGCGCTATCGCTAAACCAATACCCTGCGCAGCACCTGTTATAAAGACTGCCTTCATAGGTCACCCCACTCTTTTCTCGTTATTTTTTCATTTTAATCATCGTCGTTTTTCTATTTCTTCTTCTCGCGCGAGCACTGCTCATTATTTTTATCATGTGCTGTTGCAAACCAGTCACCAACCACCCCGTCAGTAGAGCACGGATAAGGCGCTAGCCGAAGCCCAAAGCCCAAAGCCCAAAGCCCAAAGCCCAAAGCCCAAAGCCCAAAGCCCAAAGCCCAAAGCCCAAAGCCCAAAGCCCAAAGCCCAAAGCCCAAAGCCCAAAGCCCAAAGCCCAAAGC
>CBFHHL010000182.1:0-55682 GCA_965655685.1 Luminiphilus sp. | reverse complement strand
TGTTTTTAAGAACCTTATTGGTCTCTAGGACGGCGCTGTCAAAACGAGCCGTTGCTACATCTACGCGTCTTTCCGACATGTTTGATCTCCTGATCTGTTTTTGTAGGTGGCGAGAGCACATTTTGCGCCCTCACTGCCGTTACTGTAATAATAGGGGTGAGCAGGGTGATATCCAAGCCCCATCGCTTTAATTTGCTGTAGCCACAATACTTACTTCTGCTGTGTATCGCAGTGTGCTGACCGAAACTGAGGGCGCAGTATCAACGGCACTGGCGGGCTGTGCGCGCATCAAACTTTCAAACGGGTCTGAAGAATTGCCGTTGCCCTCACTGATCGAGTTAACTGCTTGGATGGTTAATTCCGCGGCTGACGCCATCGTTCTAACAACACGCAGAGCGTTAGCTACGGCGTTGCGAAGCGCTTCTTGTTGCGCATCTTCAGGTCGTGAGTAAGATAGTTGAGGTGCGTTTACTTGTGTGGCGCCCAATTCAGTCAGTGCGGTCAAGATCGCACCAATTTCCGAAACGCCATTCGCCTTGAATGCAAGATTGCGAGTCACACGGTAGCCCACAAAGACTTGCTTTCGACCCTCTGAGTCCCACCGATATTCAGGATTCAGCGACAAGGCACTCGAGTCAATGGAGTCTTGGGTGAGATTGAACTTAGAAATCGCCTTTTCTAGTGTCGCTATGGTGCTGTTCACCCGTTTTTGAGCCTCAACCGCATTGCGATTTATCTCAGTCACAGATGCGCTGAAGTTGACTTGGTCTGGCGTTACATCCACAAAGCCAGAGCCCTTTGCTTCTAAGCGTGTTTCGGCACCTACCGTGTCGACAAATCCGATAAGTAACGTTGTTACCAACGCCAATCCAGTTAAGCGTATAGAAGCCATGGTTTTCAGATGCCCAGTGCGATGGAGGTTACTTAGTGAGAGCTTGCAGGACACTTAAAAGTTCCCAATGCTGCGGGGTTTCTGCTCTACATTTTTGTTACTCTGCACTTATTCAAGACGGGAGTCTTCGCATGCTATTTCGAACAAAACTTGCTACCGCGTTTCTTTGCGGCTGGACGGCGATCGCCACAGCGAAACCTATTTCTGATGAAACCCTAATGATGGCGAAACAACTCCGTGATGAGGCGATGACCGGGTCACGGGCCTGGAATATCGTCGAGAGTCTCACCACCGAAGTTGGGCCGCGTCTCGCGGGTAGTGAAGCCGAGGCTCGCGCACGGACATGGGCGGTTGAAAAGTTAGCATCATACGGATTTGAGAACGTCAGGGTGGAAACCTTTGCTATGGATGGTTGGCAGCGAGGCACCGAAGTTGCTGAAATCGTGGCTCCGTTCCCGCAGAAGCTAGCTATAACATCTCTGGGCAATAGTGTGGCGACGGCTGGCAATGGTATTGAGGCAGAGGTTGTTTTGTTTGAGACACTAGCCGCATTACAAGCGGCAGATATGGGATCGCTTGAAGGAAAAATTGCTTATGTTGGTCACGGAATGCAGCGAACACAGGATGGATCGTCTTACGGTCATTTTGTGCGACTCCGTTCTGCAGGCGCGGTGGAGGCCGCACGACGTGGCGCTGTAGCAACATTAATTCGCTCTATTGGTACCGACAGTCATCGAATGCCTCACACCGGAAATATGAGCTACGCCGAGGGAGTAACACCGATTCCAATTGCTGCACTCTCTAACCCCGATGCAGATCAGCTTGAGCGAATCGCGGCGAGAGGTCAGGTGATTCGAGTGAAAATGACGTTGACTCCGAATTATACAGGTGTGGTGGAAAGCGGAAACGTGATCGCTGAAGTCCCCGGTACTGATCTCGCTGACGAAATAGTGATTATTGGTGGTCATCTTGATAGCTGGGACCTGGGAACTGGTGCGGTAGATGACGGCGCAGGCGTTGCCATTACGATGGAAGTGCTTAGACAAATTAAGAGCCGTGGTCTCAGACCACGAAGAACCATCCGGCTGGTTCTTTGGGGCGCGGAGGAGGTTGGCCTTTTGGGGGGATATGCCTACGCTAACGCCCATAAAGCCGAGTTGAGAAAACATGTGATAGGTACCGAGAGTGACTTTGGTGCTGGGCGAATTTGGGAAATCACGCGAGATATCAATGATGCCGCGGTTCCCGTTGCAGACAAAATAGCGGAGCTCGTTGAGCCACTTGGTATTGCCCCCGGCAATGATGATGTACGGTCGAGCGGGCCTGATCTCACACCCATGAACAGGTTGGGTTTTCCGGGATTCAGGTTCGTTCAGGATGGGAGTGATTACTTCGACCTTCATCACACACCTGACGATACCCTCGACAAGATCGATCCTGGAGCAATGGACCAAAATGTCGCTGCGTATCTAGTTTTCGTGTGGTTGGCCGCAAACAGCGACGTCAGCGATTGGGGTTGGGCGACTAAAGAATAGGAGCCCATGGTGGCCATAGAGGTTCTAAACAAAAACTTAGATCTGCTCCAACAGTCTTAGTTTGATTCCCCTACCATATTGTTGGTGCCACCTAGGACACACTACGAACTGGGCCCGGTTATGTTTTTGGGCCACACAAAGCCGCCAAAAGAGGAGGGCTTTTATAGATGGCGCTGAAGCAGGTATCGTTCAAGACAGTTTGAGACTCTTCTTTCACCTCAGGCTGCGCTGCTTTTTGGCTGGTTTTCCAAAGTTCATGCAGTCTTCTTTGGTCGAACCTACCGCTCTACCACCCTGACTTAAAACCAATTCAAAAAAAACCGCCCAAAAGGGCGGTTATTTCATGGATGGCGGTGGGCCAGGGATTCGAACCCCGGGAACCTCTCGGTTCAACGGTTTTCAAGACCGCCGCTTTCGACCACTCAGCCAGCCCACCAAAACCTTTCTCGGCTACCGCCGAGTGAAGCGCCGCATTATAGCGATGCCTCCCTGACTATCAAGCTTCCTGTGCGTTATTTTCCGCGGAATCTATGGCTTCCGCAGGTTCCGTGGGCCTGGGGCCTCGCGGGTCGTTGGCGGCACGCTCAGGATTGTTAGTGATTTGGATCGCATCCGGGAAGGCTTTCGCGTGGAACAGGGCTCGCCTGGCGGTTTCAACGGTAATTTCAGTGACTGGCCTTGCGTCAACCCTCGGGTCATTGATCGCTCTCCCATTCTCTGTCACACCACTGAGATCCAACGTCGCGGTCGATAGCTCCGCCTCAGCTGCCTGTGAGTCGGTTTCATTGGCTGAGGTATTAGCATTCTGTATTACTGCTGCGACAGAGGCTGCTCCCGACTCATCGGCTTTCGCGGCTTCTGATGTTTCTAAGACGCTGGCCGATTGCACTGTGGCAAAGATTTCCGTTGATTCATCTGTAGCTGCTGCAGCCTCATCACCTACTACGGCGGCCAGTGTTTCAGAAGAAATTGCCGATGCTGTCGCTACAGAATCACCCGCTGATGCATTCTGCTCCACTGCCGCTGCATCGGTCTTAGTGCTGCGTCTGCGCCGTCGACGGCCCTCGGAGCGCTTGTCTGCAGGGCGATGGCGTGGCTCCGTCTCAGCAATATCCAATGCCTCATCGGCATTACCGGCCTCGTCGCCAGTGTCAACCGCTTCATCGGTGGCAAATTCCATTTCCACCGAACTCTCAGTCCCAGCTTCGCCAGTACTGCGTCGTCGACCACCTCGACGACCGCGTCTTCGACGCTTTTTGGGCTCTCCGTCATTGCCATCCTCTGTCGCTCTCTCTTCGGCAGGCGAAGTGATGGACGTAGTTTCTACTTCAGTATTGTTCTCTACTTCAGCTTGTTTAACTGGACGCTTCCGCTGTCGATTATTCCGACGCTTGGGTTTGGTACCTGAACGGGCCTCGCTTGTTTTGCCATCGCCAGATTCTTTCTCGTCCGCCTCCTCGGTTTGAGGTATTGGCGCGAAAAGTGCTGCCCACAAACGGGGGAATAAGCCAGGCTTCGGCGTGCTTTCGGGAAGTGCCGCTGCGACCGGCGTAACGGTCTCTGGCACAGCTTCAGGCGATACAGCGGGAGGTGGCGCGTCCGGGGTTACGCCTCTTACGAGAGCTTGTGGCGCTGGCGCAGTTTTCTCTTCGTCGTGGGATGCTGTCTCCGCCTCAAATGCTGAGAGATCGATCTCGAAGCTTTCACGCTGATCCTCTTCTACTTCGTCATCACGCAGACGAATCACCTCGAAGTGGGGTGTTTGCAAATTCGGATTTGGAATAATAAGAACTCGGACTTTTGTTTCTTGCTCGATCTCGCCAACCGCTGAGCGTTTTTCATTCAGCAAGAAAGCAGATACGTCTACCGGAACAATTACGCGAACTTCGCCTGTCCGTTCTTTCGAAGCTTCCTCCTGAATGAGACGAAGTATTGCCAGTGCAAGCGACTTGGTATCACGAATGGTGCCTTGACCCGTACAGCGAGGACATACCATTCCACTAGTCTCACCAAGTGATGGGCGGAGGCGTTGGCGTGACATTTCTAGTAAACCGAACCTAGAAATACGGCCAAGCTGAACACGAGCGCGGTCAATTTCTAATGCATCACGCATGCGATTCTCGACGGCACGCTGATTTTTGGAAGCATTCATATCGATAAAGTCAATGACAACAAGGCCACCCATATCACGCAGTCTGAGTTGTCGCGCGATCTCATCAGCAGCCTCCAGGTTTGTCTGAAGCGCCGTTTGCTCAATGTCGCTTCCTTTCGTTGCCCTAGCAGAGTTGATGTCGATAGACACTAGCGCTTCGGTGGGGTCGATAACGATTGAGCCCCCTGACGGGAGTCGAACTTCCCTCTGAAAAGCCGTCTCGATCTGACCTTCAACTTGAAAGCGATTGAACAGCGGCAAGGCGTCGTCATAGGCTTTAATTCGATTCTGGTACTTCGGCATTACCATGCTTACGAAATCAAGCGCCTGTTTATGCGCATGCGCCTCATCGATCAGAACCTGGTCGATATCATCTTTTAAATAATCACGGATAGCGCGGATGATGACGTCGCTCTCTTGATAGAGCAGCGTCTGTGGAGGATTCTCATCAGCCGCTTCAGATATGGCTGCCCATAATTTCAGCAGGTAATCTAAATCCCATTGAAGCTCTTCTGCCGAACGTCCAACACCCGCCGTTCGGATGATGACGCCCATATCGTTTGGTATCTCAAGTTGGTTGAGCGCGTCACGAAGCTCGCTACGATCTTCGCCTTCGATTCGCCGCGAGATCCCGCCAGCTTTGGGGTTGTTTGGCATCAAAACCATGTAGCGCCCAGGAAGACTAATGTACGTTGTCAAGGCTGCGCCCTTAGTACCGCGTTCCTCTTTATCGACTTGAACAATGACCTCTGTGCCTTCTTTGATCACATCCTTGATGCGCATCTTGCCGTCAGAGGGGGCCGCAGACCGATAGTACTGATGAGAGATTTCTTTGAGTGGTAAAAAACCGTGTCTGTCGGCGCCAAAGTCTACAAACGCTGCCTCAAGGCTTGGCTCGACACGCGTTACTTTCGCTTTGTAGACGTTTGCTTTGGTTTGGAGTCGAGCACGATTTTCGATATCTAGATCGTACAGACGCTGGCCGTCCACGAGAGCGACTCGAACTTCCTCTCGCTCCGTAGCGTTGATTAACATTTTCTTCATTTGTTAGGTTCCACAAGGCAACCCAACAACGGGCGAGCGCACGCAAGGTGCACGACACTTAGGTTTGACGAGTGTTCAACACTCGCTGCTATCTGCTTGTCGTAACTGAACTTTTCGGTAAATCCAGTTGAATTCTCTCCGCGCCATTGGATCGCGGTTTATTTTATCGCTCTGAGCTGCCGTGACTGCTTTTTTGTTTCCCATCGCGCCGGCGCTTCGAGCGGCTTACTGTTCTTGGTAGTACCTGTCGCGTGCAGAGTGATCTGCGCTTCGCTTTCGCGTAAAGTGTCGCGCTCAAGCCCACCGGGGGTGAGTTTAGCATTGCTGCACGGTGACATCAATCCAGCAAATGCTATTAACGGTTGGGGTAGACGTGCCAAAAATTAGGTTTTAGATACTCGTGACCAAAACTAGTGTGCAAATCATTTCAATCTCGGACGAGGAATCGGGGCAGCGGGTCGACAACTTTCTTATGCGTACGCTAAATGGCGTACCCAAGACTCGGATCTACAAAGCTATTCGCAAAGGCGAGGTGCGGGTCAATAAGGGAAGGGTGAAACCCGAAAATAAGTTAAAAGCCGGTGATTTAATTCGCATTCCTCCGCTTGATGTGGCTGAGAGTTATACACCTGCAGCCATCCCCGATCGCTGGTTTAAACGCATTGCTCAGAGCGTCGTCTACGAAGACAACAACCTGATTGTGCTGAACAAGCCAACTGGACTTGCGGTTCACGGTGGTAGCGGCGTCAATTTTGGTCTAATTGAGTCTCTCAGACAGATCTATCCCAAACAGCGCTACCTGGAACTTGTTCATCGACTCGATAGAGATACGTCGGGTCTGATTATGGTGGCAAAGCGTGCCTCGACCTTGCGTGCTCTGCATCAACTACTGCGGGGAGATGGCGTAGATAAGCGCTATCTTGCACTTGTTCACGGTAAGTGGCCGCCCCACCGAGTGAGGGTGGAGGCTTCCTTAGAGAAATCGGGTTTATCCTCTGGAGAACGAATTGTTCGAGTCTCAGTCGATGGTCGCCGAAGCGTTACGGATTTCAGAGTTTTGGAACGCTTTAGTGGCGCGACGCTGATCGAGGCTAAGCCGATAACGGGTCGCACGCATCAGATAAGGGTTCATGCACAGCATGCTGGGCATCCCATCATGTCTGATCCAAAGTACGCGAATGAAGATCAGCTAAGTGAGGCCAAAGCGATTGGCTTGAAGCGGCTGTTTCTGCACGCCTATCGCCTCTCATTTAAGCTTGATAGCAAACAGTATGAATTCGAAGCCCCCATGGATTCTGAGCTTAAACAGGTTTGCGACGCAATAAAACTTCCCGGATGATTGGGGTGGCGTCAAGCGGTATAGAAGCTTGTTTAGCCACAGCGCATTTTTTCCTTCCTTGACTGGAGCTCCCTTACTCCTCCCACCTTCGCTTCATCTTCTATTGGCCAATAGTGGCAAAGTCTAGAATAAGCGTAACGAAATCGATAAAAGACCTTACTCTCTAAGTGGATCTTTTACCCTATATTCTGTGACTCGTAAGGGCTCACGAAACGCTTTACTTTTCGCGACATTACGTGGCGTTTGCTTCGAACAATACTCCTAGGGAACGAGTAATCCCTCGTTTCTAAGCATGCCGCAGAGCTTTATTAGAGGTAAGCCTTCCAACGCAGTTGGATCCGTCCCTTCAAGTTCTCGCATTAGTGAAATTCCTAGGCGTTCCCATTTGAAAGCGCCTGCACAGTCAATGGGATTGTCGACGAGCACATAGCGCTTAATTTCATCAACTGATAGGTCTCTGAGTGATGCGCGAGTGATCACAATATCAACCTGACAGTGGTCGGTGTCCGTGTTGTACAGAGCGAGACTGGTGTAAAAAGTCACGGTTTGACCTTGCGCACGCTCAAGCTGGGCACGTGCCTTTTCGGGAGTGCCCGGCTTGTGAAGTTGGGTATTACCCAACACGGCGACTTGGTCTGAGCCTATAACCAGAGAATTGCTTGCAGTAACAGACTTCGCTTTATCCTCTGCCAGCCTCATGGCGAGCGCTGAGAATGATTCACCGTCTAGCGCAGTTTCATCTACACCTGGAGCCTCCTTATCAAAGGGTAGGCCCAGCCTCTCGAGAAGGGCTGCGCGGTAGGGGGAAGTCGATGCTAGAATGAGATTTTTCACGTGCAGGTGCCACTTTTCGATGTGAGTTTTTGACATCATTGAATTTTGACAGCATCCGCACCCATACGTATAGTCCGCCGCCATGTCGCAAACCACGATACCCAAGGAAGCTGAATTACGGAATTGGGCAGCACGTGAGTTGAGCGCTAAGGGTTTTGTAGGGCTCGACAAAATGCAGCGTCTTGCGTCGGTGATACTCGATGCGCGTTCGAACGCTGAGGCTAGTTTGTCATGTCGCAGGGACGAACAGCACCGCTACGTGGTCGATATCGCAACGCACATGACGGTGGCTATGCAGTGTCAGCGTTGTCTTATGCCCTGCGATGTGGATTTACGCACTACAGCCATCTTGTGTGTGCTGTGGAGCGACGACTCTATTAGTGAGTTGCCGGCCAGTTATGATCCCCTCATATCAGGGGACGCGACAGACTTGCACGCACTGGTAGAGGAGGAGCTATTGCTGGCGCTACCGGCCGTGCCAATGCACAGTCGTGGAGATTGTCATCATGCTGGAAATGAATTTGGAAGCGCCGTTGAGGATGTTGCGCCTCAGCGGGAGAATCCGTTTGCTGGCTTGGGCGAGCTGCTAAAAGGTAACTCCGCCGACAACTAGATAATGAATTAAACTTACCCCCGCCGCATTGGCTACTCGGCAAAGCGGTGGACACAAGGAGAGCACTATGGCTGTTCAGCAAAATCGTAAAACTCGTTCAAAGCGTGGTATGCGCCGTTCACATGACGCACTCAGTGGATCTACATTGACCGTTGATAGCACTTCAGGAGAGACGCGTCGCCGTCATCACGTGAGTGCAGACGGCTTCTATAAAGGGGAGAAAGTCCTAAACACCAACAACGACGACTAACGTGATGGGTCTGGGTGTCGTTTTCCCCGGGCAGGGCTCGCAACGCGTTGGCATGCTTGCCGAGGCTGCGGCTGAGTTCGCCATCGTTAAGGAGTCCTTTGCCGAAGCGAGTGCTTCGCTCGGTTACGATCTTTGGGTTTTGGTGGCCGAGGGGCCTGAAGATCAGTTAAGCCTCACTGAGTTCACTCAGCCAGCCATCCTAACGGCGAGCGTAGCGCTTTATCGCGCGTTCAACGAGCGCAATGCTATATCGCCCTCAGCGGGCGCGGGGCACAGTGTAGGCGAATACTCTGCGTTGGTTGCTGCGGGGGTCTTATCGCTCGGTGACGGTGCGTCGCTCGTTAGTAAGCGCGGAGCCGCAATGCAAAAGGCTGTTCCTGTGGGTGAAGGAGCAATGGCCGTTGTGCTTGGTCTCGAGGACTGTGTCGTCGCAGATATTTGTTCAGAGATCTCCACGTCAGGGGCATTCGTGGGTGGCGTGAACTTTAACGCGCCGGGGCAGGTGGTAATTGCAGGTGCAACAGGCGCTGTCGATAAAGCCGTTAACGCGCTTAAAGAAGCAGGGGCGCGGCGTGCGCTGCCACTTCCCGTTAGCGCACCTTTTCACACGCCACTCATGCAACCAGCGGCGGAGGTCATGGCTGAAGCCTTCGAAAAGGTGGCTTGGCACGCGCCCAGTTTTCCCGTTGTCAGTAACGTTGATGGATCGTTGCAGGTCTCATCTGACGTCATAAAAGCGAGCCTAGTGAAACAAATTTCCTCACCCGTGTTATGGGCAGAGTGCATGGGCACGCTGAAGAGACAAGGCTGTGATCAATTGCTTGAATGCGGCCCTGGCAATGTTCTGTGTGGCTTGAGTAAGCGGATCGACAAGACCGTACCTATCAAATCGATAGAAGCCGTGGCCTCGATTAAGGCTGGATTATCAGACCTTTGAGTGTGATTCTCACTGCGGCAACTTTCAGGGCTTATGGCTTCCCCTCGAAATCGCTGTTACCCACAGACCCAAGCGACCCTTAAAGGAGCGGCAAGATGTGTGACACTGAAGAACAACGCGTAGCGCTAGTAACTGGCGCCACGCGCGGCATAGGTAAAGCTATCGCCCACGAGTTGGCTTTGGCGGGGCACAAGGTGGTCGGAACAGCCACATCTGACCGGGGAGCCTCGACTATTTCTGAGCACCTCGCGTTTATGAAGGGTGTTGGGGTGAAGCTCGATGTCAGCGACGCTGAGGCTGTTCGTGAATGTATTTCTACGATTACAGCTGAGTACGGTGCGCCGACCATACTGGTTAACAATGCTGGTATCACACGCGACAATCTGATGATGCGCATGAAGGACGATGAGTGGGACGATGTTCTCAATACCAACCTAAACGCACTGTTCACCGTCAGTAGGGCATGCTTACGCGGGATGACAAAAGCTCGTTGGGGCCGAATCATCAATATTTCGTCTGTCGTAGGATCTATGGGTAATGCAGGTCAGGCGAATTACGCAGCAAGTAAAGCGGGTGCCGAGGGGATGTCTCGAGCAATGGCAAAAGAACTAGGCTCGCGTGCCGTTACGGTTAATTGCGTTGCGCCTGGATTTATCGCCACTGATATGACTGATGTGCTTACTGAGGAACAAAAGGCCCTCATGATGGGTCAAATACCACTCGGTAGATTGGGTGCGCCTGAGGAGATTGCCAAAGTAGTGGCTTTCCTTGCAAGTAACTCGGGGGGCTATATAACCGGAGAAACGATTCACGTGAACGGTGGTATGTACATGTGATGCGAAAAAATGCGGGTTTTAATTCGTCAATTTATCGGTAGAATCCGCACGAAATTGGCTTCAGGGCCACTTAAAAAAATGGAGACAAAAAGGGAACGTCATGAGCAACATTGAAGATCGCGTTAAAAAAATCGTGGCTGAGCAGCTGGGGGTTAAGGAAGACGAGGTAAACAATGCGTCTTCTTTCGTCGACGATTTAGGTGCTGATTCACTCGACACTGTTGAGTTGGTTATGGCGCTTGAGGAAGAGTTCGACACAGAGATCCCTGATGAGGAAGCAGAGCAGATAACCACAGTTCAGCTCGCAATTAACTACATCAACGAGAATCTGGCTTAAGCCAGGTTAAAACCTCGACAGAAAAGCCGCTCTTTTGTACATAAGAGCGGCTTTTTTTTTGCTGATACACTGTTGAGATCGAAATCTGGGGAATTTCTATGAACAACCGAAGAGTTGTCGTGACAGGAGTTGGGGCAGTCACGGCGTTAGGCTTAGACACAAAATCGACGTGGACTGGTGTCGTGAACGGCAAAAATGGTGTTCGGGCTATTGAGCACTTTGATGCCAGCGCTTTCTCTACAAGATTTAGCGCAAGTCTGCGAGATTTTTCTACGGAAGGTTACATCGAGCCACGCGATGCTAAACGCATGGACCTATTCATCCAATATGGGATGGTGGCAGGGATTCAGGCAATGCGTGATTCTGGTTTGGAAATCACCGAAGCCAATCAGGATCGAGTAGGGTGCAATGTCGGTGCAGGTATTGGTGGCATTGGTCTTATTGAAAAGACTTCGCTGCTGATGAATAAATCTGGGCCAAGAAAGATATCCCCGTTTTTCGTGCCAGGATCGATCATTAACATGGTCGCAGGGAACCTTTCAATCGAGTTCAATCTTCGTGGACCTAACCTCGCTATGGTCACCGCGTGCACGACAGGAACTCACAGCATTGGCCTTGGCGCTAGATTGATCGCCGCAGGCGATGCCGACGCAATGCTCGTTGGTGGTGCGGAGATGGGGACAACACCCGCAGGCTTAGGCGGCTTTGCTGCCGCGCGGGCGCTCTCTACACGAAATGATGCCCCCTCAGTCGCGTCTAGACCCTGGGATAAAGGGCGGGACGGCTTTGTCTTGGGTGACGGTGCAGGCGTTATGCTGATCGAATCACTCGAAAGCGCGCAAGCACGAGGGGCAAATATCTACGCCGAGGTTGTTGGCTTTGGTATGAGTGGTGATGCCTACCACATGACATCCCCCCCGGAGGATGGTCGCGGCGCTGCTTTGTCGATGCGCAACGCGCTTGTTAGTGCGGGGATGAATGCCGATGAGGTGGATTACATCAATGCTCATGGCACATCAACGCAGGCAGGAGACGTGGCTGAGACTCTAGCAATCAAGAGCGTGTTCGGCGCTCATTCATACGACTTAGCAGTCAGTTCCACGAAATCGATGATTGGACATCTATTGGGCGCTGCAGGCGCTGTTGAGGCCATTTTCTCTACGCTAGCGATTCGCGATAGTGTGGCACCTCCCACGATCAACCTCACCGATCCTGACGATGGCTGCGATCTGAATTATGTGCCGGGAACTGCTCAAGAACGTCGTATTAACGTTGCGATGTCGAATTCTTTCGGGTTTGGTGGAACCAACGGCACCCTGATTTTTAAGAAGTTTGAGTAATCGCAAGTAAGGAGCATTGAGTGAGCCGCTCCTCCGCCTATCGCATTTTATTTATTTTGCTGAGTTGTGCCCTTGGCCTCGTTGCCGCGGGTGCATACTTATCCCAACAACTCGATCAAAAGATCTCGATAACCCAAGAGACTCAATTTTTTGTGGTGAACGAGGGTGACGGGCTTATCAAAGTACTCAACGCCTTAGAGAGCGAGGGCGTTATAAGGTCAGCTCGGGCCTCGCGCTTTGCTTTAATGCTGCGATCTCAAAACCTTGTGGTGAAGACCGGGGAGTACCGTCTTCGCCCGGATGAAACGCTTTTTGAGCTTCTTAAAAGGCTCAATGACAACGATGTTGTCGTATACAGTTTCACGATTCCGGAGGGCGTGAATTTTCAATGGGTGTTGGACAAGCTCTGGCGGCACCCTCAGATTGAGCGGACGATAACTGACTCGTCCGACCCCGGTATCATTTCACTTGTCGCTCCATTTGATTCTCCCGAAGGCTTGTTTCTTCCAGAGACCTATCTTATTCCGCGCGGCGTGTCTGATCTCGAGGTGCTAACACTTGCTAGAGAGGCAATGCAGCGGGAGCTTGACGCAGCCTGGAAGTCCAGAGACAGCGAACTGCCACTTAGCTCGCCCTACGAGGCGCTAACGCTTGCGTCGATTATCGAGAAGGAGACCGGGCTAGCATCCGAGCGACGCGAAATTGGCGGGGTCTTTACGCGAAGGCTAAAGAAAGGAATGCGGTTACAAACGGACCCCACGGTAATCTACGGCCTAGGATCCCAATTTGACGGAAATCTAAAGCGTCGCCATCTAAGAGACGAGTCTAATCCCTATAACACCTATCGAATATTTGGCCTACCGCCTACACCCATCGCACTACCTGGGAGTGCAGCGTTACTTGCAGCGACAAATCCTAAGCCAGGAGATGCTCTATACTTTGTTGCAAAGGGCGACGGCAGTCATGCATTTAGTGCGACTCTCGATGAACACGAGGAGAATGTGAGACGCTATCAGCTCAAGCGCAAGAAAGATTATCGATCGAGTCCTAATCAATGACAGTACGTTCTGAAGGCAAATTCATCACCTTGGAAGGCGGAGAGGGTGCCGGCAAATCAACAAGTCGCGAGTTCATTGTCGAGTTACTTACAGCGCATGAAATCCCTTTTATCCAGACGAGAGAGCCGGGTGGGACGCCGTTAAGTGAGTCGCTGCGATCATTACTTCTCACTAAAGACGGAACTGCGCCATCGGTCGAGGCGGAATTGCTGATGGTGTTTGCAGCGCGAGCTCAACATCTGCATGAAGTGATCGAGCCCGCCTTGACCAAGGGACAATGGGTTCTTTGTGATCGATTCACCGACGCTACTTACGCTTATCAGGGCTATGGACGTGGTTTTGATTTGAGCGCGATCAGCCTGCTTGAACGCATGGTTCAAAAGGACCGTAATCCAGATTTGACTCTTCTTTTTGACTTGGACCCCAAGATCGGTATCCAGCGTGCTCAAAAGCGTGCCGAATTAGATCGATTTGAGGTAGAGGAGCTCGCCTTTTTTGAGCGTGTAAGGAAGGGTTATTTGGAGCGTGCCAACCGTCATGATCGGGTTGTGGTTATCGACGCAGCTCAAGCTATACCCGCTGTTCGAGCGTCGATTCGAGAGCATCTCGAGTCATTTATCGAGGGCGCAATCGGTGCCTAGTCAAATTTTTCCGGAACATGAATCATTGGTGGATGATCTTATTCAATTGCACGAGAGGGGACGGTTACCTCATGCGCTTTTACTCACTAGTGATACAGGTCTCGGCCTTGTTGAAGTCAGCGACTTGCTCGCCAACCGTTTATTGAAACTGACCTCTCAGTCCTCTGATTCTGAGACGGAAAAGTTACTTGCTGCCGGTACTCATGGGGATTTTCGCTGGGTGTCAGTGATCGATGGAAAGCAGGCCATTGGCGTAGATCAGGTTCGTCTAGCCTGCGATTTTGTAGCTAAAACAGCTGGATACGGTTCGCTGAAAGTGCTGGTGATAGAAGGGGCTGACAAACTGACGACCGCTGCAGCCAACGCATTATTAAAAACACTAGAGGAGCCCCAGGGGGATACGCTGATTGTTTTGATCAGTCGACGTCCATGGCTGTTACCGGCGACGATCAGATCCCGATGTCAGAGTCGAACCTTGCCGAAGTTGTCAGAAGCGACTTGCAGTAACGCGCTCACTGAGCGTGGTGTTTCGCCAGAGTCATTTGCTAGGAGACCATCACGCTTCTTTGAGAATTGGCTCGTTGCTGCATCTAACGGCACACTCGACCTTCAGGTCGAGGTGCGATTCAGTGTGAATGGCGTTCTTGATGGCAAGTCTAGCGGGAACGAGCTTACAGCGTGTTTGATGAAACACGACTTAATCGATGCTGTCGAAGCGGCAGTTCAAGCGATCGAAGAGCGTGCCAGCGGAGGCGACTTAGACCGAAAGACTTCAGTCGCACTGATTTCACTCCATCGATTGGTTGCCACATTGCTCCAACACATTCGCAACGGTGCAACGCCGGCGAAGGAGGTTGCCTGCTATGAGATTGGAGTGTTAACGGCTTGTGCAAGGGATAACGAGATAGAAGCGATTCGTCAAGGCTTGACATTGATGGGCGTTTCTAGCGTCTGAGTCATTGGTGGAATTGTTGAATGCTCAAGGGGTTCGTAAAAGGGTGTTGGTAAAGTGAGCGAAGAGAATAAGCAAGGCATATTGTCACTGACGATTAAGGATCGAGCGATTCTCTATGCGGCGTACATGCCGTTCGTTCGTAATGGTGGTCTATTCAGCGCTACGAGATAGGGGAATCAGTTTTCATTCTGCTGGCTTTGATGGACGAGCCCGAAAAAATACCGATTAACGGCACCGTGGTTTGGACTACCCCAAAGGGTGCCCAGGGCAATCGCCAAGCCGGTATCGGTGTGCAGTTTTCTGAGTCAGACTTCGTCGCTGCGACAAAAATAGAAGAACACCCAGGGACGGGTTTGGTATTCGATAGGCCAATGCACACCATGTAATCCAGCGCAAGGCGTATTGGTTATTCTTACCGGATGCTTTTTCTCTGATCGCATTGAATCAAACCATCTTATGTGACAACATCCGCGCCCTTAGTTCGGTATGCACCGGAGCACTTTAAGTAGTGATCGATTGCGCGGAAGTGGCGAAATTGGTAGACGCGCTGGATTTAGGTTCCAGTGTCTTACGACGTGAGAGTTCGAGTCTCTCCTTCCGCACCATATTCCATCAGTGAGTTGCGCCTCTTTTTGAGGCTGTAGCACGTTATAGAGTTAGGAGACGAGGATGCGTGTCTCGGTAGAAACAACATCGGGTTTGGAAAGAAAGCTTACAGTAGGCGTTCCAGCCAACGACGTGGATTCGGCAGTTGAAAAGAAGTTAGAAGACGCGGCGAAGAATGTGCGCTTGCCTGGTTTTCGCCCCGGCAAGGTGCCCATGCGTGTTATGAAGCAGCGTTTTGGAGCGGGTGTCCGTCAAGAGGTACTCGGTGATGTAGTAAATCGCTCCTTCCAAGAAGCCGTTGTGGGTGAAAATTTGAGACCTGCTGGACAGCCTAGTATCGAGATTAAAACCTTCGAGACCGGGCAGGACGTCGAGTACGTAGCGACCTTTGAAATTTATCCGACCCTTTCACTAAACGAAATCAAGGACTTCGCTGTAACCAAGCTCGTCTGTGATGTTGCTGATTCAGATGTCGATGAAATAATCGAGATCTTCCAGAAACAGCAAGGACAATTGGTTGCTGTTGAGCGTGCCGCAGAAGTAGGCGATACGCTGACCATCGATTTTGAAGGCTTTAGAAATGGGGAGGCATTCGAGGGTGGCAGCGGTAACGATACCGCTCTTGAGCTCGGTTCTGGCCGAATGATTCCTGGTTTTGAAGACGGTCTTGTGGGTGCACAAGCCGATGAGGAGCGAAGCTTAGATCTTACGTTCCCCGATGACTACCACGCCGAAGAACTCAAGGGCGCAGCCGTTCAGTTTAAGGTGACAGTCAAAGAAGTGAAGTCTCTTGAGCCAGCGGAGCTAAACGCAGAGCTATTCGCGGCTTACGGCGTTGAGGGCGACGATGTCGACGGCTTCAGAGCAGAAGTTCGCAAAAACATGGAGCGTGAGCTTAAGGCTGCAGTGGACGGACACGTCAAACAGCAAGTCATGGACGCTATTATCGAAGCGCATCCCTCGCTCGAGATTCCCAGCAGCTTGATTGCACAAGAGACCGACGCATTGCGCGGGCAGATGTTTCAGCAATTTGGTGGCGCAGTCAGTCCAGAGATGGATCTAAAGAGTATTCTCCCCGATGAAATGTTTACCGAGCGCGCTGAGACTCGTGTCAAGCTGGGATTGCTGGTTAGCGAACTCGTTCAAGATTTGGGAGTTCGTGCAGAACCCAATAAAGTGCGAGAGTTGATTGAAGATATAGCCTCCACTTACCAAGACCCCACTGAGGTCATAAATTGGTACTATGAGGACAACGAGCAGTTGATGGGCATCGAGTCTCGTGTCTTGGAGGACTCAGTGGTTGAAAAGCTTTTAGAGGGTGCCAATATCACTGAAGAAGTAACTGGTTATCAAGACGCGCTGCAACGAGCTCGCGAGGCCAGCCAGCAGTAACCCTAAAGACCGTTAAGAGGAGCCCAGCATGGCACAAGGATTCGAAGTCGGAAACGAGCAGGCGCTTGGGCTTGTGCCAATGGTCATTGAGCAGACGTCTCGAGGTGAGCGCTCGTTCGATATCTACTCTCGGTTGCTCAAAGAGCGCGTCATATTCATAGTAGGTCCAATCGAGGATCAGATGGCCAATCTCGTGGTCGCTCAGCTTTTATTCCTGGAATCTGAAAATCCCGATAAGGATATACATATCTACATCAACAGCCCTGGCGGTTCAGTCACGGCTGGATTGTCTATTTACGACACAATGCAGTTCATTAAGCCCGAGGTGAGCACAATGTGCCTTGGACAGGCTGCATCAATGGGTGCGTTCCTTTTGAGTGGGGGCACCAAAGGTAAGCGGCTTATATTGCCCAACGCGCGAACGATGATTCACCAGCCAAGCGGCGGTGCTCAAGGGCAGGCAACTGACATCGAGATTCAAGCGAAGGAAATCTTATTCCTCAGAGAACGACTGAATCGTCTATTAGCGGATCATACTGGGCAGCCACTCGAAGCGATTGAAGCAGACACCGAGCGTGATCGCTTCATGAGTGCGGAGCAGAGCGTTGAGTACGGGCTTGTCGATCAGGTAATCAGCAGTCGTTAAAACCTTATTTCCCGAAACTAGATCTGTCGCCTTGCATTAGTCGTAAAAAACTATCATGTTTGTGTGACAATCACGTATTTTACAGGGCTATAACGAATGACGGGTGACAGTACCACCGAAGACGGAAAACTACTCTACTGCTCTTTTTGCGGGAAAAGCCAAAATGAGGTCCGCAAGCTCATTGCGGGTCCGTCAGTGTTCATTTGCGACGAATGTGTAGACCTCTGCAACGACATTATTCGTGAGGAAATTCAAGAGACGGCTGCTCCTGAAGCCTCAGACAAGCTTCCCGTTCCTCGAGAAATTAACGACATTCTTGATCAGTATGTAATTGGTCAGTCTCGCGCAAAGCGCGTGTTGTCCGTTGCGGTGTACAACCATTATAAGCGGCTCCGCACCGGGGAGGCTCAGGACTCTGAAGTCGAGCTTGGTAAGTCGAATATTTTGCTCGTCGGTCCTACTGGCTCAGGCAAGACGCTTCTCGCTGAGACGCTGGCCCGAATGCTAGATGTGCCTTTTACGATAGCTGACGCAACAACACTTACGGAGGCAGGTTACGTAGGTGAAGATGTTGAGAACATCATTCAAAAATTGCTTCAGAAGTGCGATTACGACGTCGAAAAGGCCCAGATGGGTATCGTGTACATTGATGAGATCGATAAGATCTCCCGCAAGTCTGACAATCCCTCAATTACTCGGGACGTATCGGGGGAAGGTGTACAGCAGGCGTTGTTGAAGCTCATTGAGGGGACTGTTGCTTCAGTACCACCACAAGGCGGCCGCAAGCATCCTCAGCAGGAGTTTTTACAAGTTGACACCAGCAATATCCTCTTTATCTGTGGTGGCGCCTTTGCCGGTCTCGATAAAGTAATTCAAAACCGTTCGGAGAAGGGCGGCATTGGCTTTTCAGCCGACGTGAAGGGGAGTGCCGATAAGAAAGATTTCGCTGAAAGCCTTCGAGATCTCGAAGCGGAGGATTTAGTGCAGTATGGATTGATTCCCGAGTTTGTGGGCAGACTGCCCATGATAGCGACGCTGGAGGAGCTTGATATCGACGCATTAGTTCAGATACTGACCGAGCCGAGGAACGCGCTCACCAAGCAGTACCGCAAAATGTTCGATATGGAAGGTGTCGAGATCGACTTCCGTGAGGACGGGTTACGTGCTGTAGCTGCCAAGGCTATGGCGCGAAAAACAGGCGCCCGTGGGCTGCGTTCAATCCTTGAGAACGTGCTTCTTGAGTCAATGTACAACATCCCATCTCAGTCTGGTGTCGCAAAAGTCGTAGTTGATGAATCGGTTATAAATGGTGATTCAGAGCCACTAATGGTCGACGAGACGCCAGACGAGTCGGTCGTAGCAAAAGAAGGCTAGGTGACGAGAGCGCCCATTGTTTGGTCTCAAGCCTGATTGGCGAGCGTCAATTCAGTCCCCCCTGTGACAAACTAGTTTGGGACGACTGAAAGAATAGTTTAGAAAGGGGCTTGAGTTTCTTACCGGTCACCCCATCTCTTACTTATGAATTCGGAGATGATCATGAGTGATAGTTTACCTTTGCAGTTACCCCTCTTACCCTTGCGCGATGTTGTCGTGTACCCTCACATGGTATTACCGCTCTTTGTGGGTCGAGAGCGGTCCATTGAGGCGCTCGAACAGGCCATGTCAGGCTCCAAGCAGGTATTGCTTGTCGCCCAAAGGGAAGCAGGCGACGACAATCCCGGGGTTGATGATCTTTATCAAGTCGGAACTATCTCCACTATTCTCCAACTCTTAAAGTTGCCCGATGGCACCATTAAAGTCCTTGTTGAGGGTGGGGAGCGTGCCGTTGTCGAAGCAATTGATAGTGGAGACGATTTTTCACTGGCAACTGTTCGTCAATTAGAGTGCGACGAGTTGACTGAAGCAGAGGTTGACGCAACCATCAGAGAAACGGTCGCTCACTTCGAGAAGTACGTAGATGTCAGCAAAAAGGTCCCTAAGGAGGTGCTCACCTCATTGTCGGGCATTGACGATCCTGGAAGGCTAGCCGATACAATCGCCGCACACATGTCGGTAGACCTCGAAGAAAAGCAGAACATTCTCGAAATGGCTTCAGTCAAACGTCGTATTGACCATCTTATGGGGTTAATGGATTCGGAAATCGACCTGTTTCAGGTTGAGAAAAAGATCCGTGGCCGTGTGAAAAAGCAGATGGAAAAGAGCCAGCGTGAGTACTATTTGAATGAGCAAATGAAAGCTATTCAGAAAGAACTTGGCGAAATGGATGACGCGCCCAACGAGATTGACGAACTTCAAAGTAAAATTGTCGAAGCAAAGATGTCCGAGGAGGCGAGTGAGAAGGCAAACGCTGAACTCAATAAACTCAAGATGATGTCTCCGATGTCCGCAGAAGCCTCTGTGGTTCGGGGCTACATCGACTGGCTGGTTGGCCTTCCCTGGGCAAAACGCAGTAAGGTTAAACACGATATCAAGCGTGCACAGTCGATTCTAGATCAGGATCACTATGGACTAGAGGAGGTCAAAGACCGAATCCTCGAGTATCTCGCAGTTCAGAAACGGGTTCGCAAGCTCAAAGGGCCTGTGCTTTGCCTTGTCGGCCCTCCCGGTGTTGGAAAGACCTCGTTAGGTGAATCCATCGCCAAGTCAACAAATCGGAAGTTTGTTCGAATGGCGCTCGGCGGTGTTCGTGATGAAGCAGAGATTCGCGGACACAGACGAACCTACATAGGTTCAATGCCAGGCAAGCTGATTCAAAAGATGGTGAAGGTAGGAGTTAAGAACCCATTATTCTTGCTCGATGAGATCGATAAGATGGGTATGGATCACAGGGGCGACCCCGCATCGGCAATGCTGGAAGTGCTGGACCCCGAACAAAATCACGCATTCAACGATCACTACCTTGAGGTCGACTATGACCTTTCCGATGTGATGTTTGTATGCACGTCGAACACTATGAATATCCCAGGGCCACTACTGGACCGTATGGAGGTCATTCGTATTCCGGGCTATACCGAAGACGAGAAGTTGAGTATTGCGCGTAAATATCTTTTACCTAAGCAGATCAAGGTTAACGGCTTGAAAAACGAGGAGATGTCAGTAGCTGACGACGCCATTCTCGATATCATTCGCTACTACACTCGTGAGGCTGGCGTGAGAGCGATGGAACGCGAGTTGGCAAAAGTCTGCAGAAAGGTGGTCAAAAAGATCGCACTGGAAGAGTGGGCGCCAGGTGAGGAGGTGAACTCTGCCAATGTAGAGTCGCTGCTCGGGGTTCGCAAATTCACGTTTGGTGTTGCCGACGAATCTAATCAGGTCGGTGAAGTCACGGGTTTGGCCTGGACTTCTGTCGGTGGCGAATTACTCACTATTGAGGCCGCCTCCGTTAGTGGCAAAGGCAGGCACGTGCGCACAGGTAGCCTGGGCGATGTAATGATGGAATCGATACAAGCGGCTATGACAGTGGTCCGATCTCGATCGCAGCGCCTCGGCATCCCAGCAAAGTATCACGACAGCCACGACCTACACATTCATGTCCCCGAGGGCGCGACTCCCAAGGATGGACCTAGCGCAGGTATTGGAATGTGTACCGCTTTGGTGAGTGTCGCCACCGGAATACCGGTGCGTGCAGATGTTGCAATGACAGGTGAAATTACCTTGCGCGGTGAAGTTCTCGCAATTGGTGGTTTGAAAGAAAAACTTCTCGCAGCACGGCGCGGTGGCATTAAAACTGTTCTTATTCCACATGAGAATGAGCGTGACTTGGCTGAAGTGCCGGAAAAGATCAAGGAGAAGCTTGAGATCAGGCCGGTAAAGTGGATCGATGAAGTGCTTGAGATTGCGCTCGAATCATCTCCCACACCATTGTCAGACGAGGCTTATATTGCGGGGCAAAACGACGGGAAAGTGGCCGCTAGTGCTGATGAAGAGCGATCGGAAACGCCATCCATCGCACATTGACGTGTTTTAGGTCCGATTAGACGAAAAAAACCCGAAAAATTAACATTTGCCAATTGACCGTCAAGAGGGGCAAAGGTAGGCTCAGTGAGCGTTTTAAGCATTTCTAAGCAATTTTAAACGAGGAACTATCGTGAATAAAAATGAACTAATTGATGCTATTGCATCCGAGGCAGATCTCCCAAAGGCGGCGGCAGGGCGCGCTCTTGATGCGGCGGTTGCTGCTATCACTGCTGAGCTCGCCAAAGGTGGTAATGTTGCTCTTGTAGGGTTTGGTACTTTTTCCGTAAAAGCACGCGCTGCTCGTGATGGCCGTAACCCCCGAACTGGTGAAACCATTAAAATTGCGGCGTCCAATACACCTGGATTTAAAGCTGGAAAGGCACTTAAAGACGCGTGTAACTCATAATGATATAAAATCTTGGCTGCGGCCAAGGCTGGAGGGCGCTTTATGGCGCCCTTTTTGTTTCCGGAAACCAAGTTTGTAGAAAAAACTTAACAGCAAGGAAGGAAAAGGGTAATGCTTCAAGGCATGCGTGAGGGGGCGAGAAGCCCGTGGATTTTGGTGGTAATCGGGCTCATTGTGCTGAGTTTTGTGCTAACCGGCGCCGAATCTTTAACCTTTAGTGGATCGCAGTCGGGTGCCGCGGAGGTGAACGGCGAAGAGATATCACTTAACGAGCTGCAGTTTGCGATTGAGCGCCAGCGACGGCAGCTTAGTGAGATTTATGGCGATCAGATAGACCCTTCATTTCTCGATGATGACTTATTGCGACCGTCTGTTCTAAACGGACTGATTGAGCAGGCATTGTTATCAGATTACGCAGCGTCGCTCGATATTGCGTCTTCTCCAATTGCTGTTGGTAGAGCAATTACAAGTAACTCTGCATTCCAGATGGACGGTATCTTTTCTGCTGATTATTATCGCGACGTGTTGCGGTCGAATGGACTGTCGAACAGCCAGTACAGAGCAGAACAAGAAAACCTAGACCGACTTCAAAAGCTACAGTCTTTTGTCAGTGATGCCGCGTTTGTCACGCCGATCGAGACGCTGGCGTCAATCAATGTAGCCGCTGAGCGCAGGGATGTGCGCTATATCGTTGTTGATGAGGGTTCTTTGGCTGTTGCGGAGAGCACGTCAGAAACGGCTATCGGCGACTACTACGCGTCGAATATCGATCAGTTTGCTCAGCCTGAACGGGTTGTCGCGAGTTACATACTCCTAACACCTGAAATGTACGTTGAGCCTGTCGATCCTGCGGAAGTAGAGAGCCAGCTGGCTGACGCACTCGCCGAGTATGAGTCAAAAGCTGAGTCAGAGGTCGCGCATATACTGATCACCCAGATGGACGATGAGGATGATGATGGGTATCAGGCAAGAATTGATGCCGTCAGCGCTCGTCTGACCAGGGGCGATGATTTTGCGACGATTGCACAAGACTTATCCGATGATATCGGTTCGGCGTCGATAGGCGGTGACCTGGGGTACACGGATGGCTCAGTATTCCCAAATGCAATGGAGGCGGCGATCAACACTTTGGCAGTTGGTGGGGTTTCGGATCCAGTAGAGACCGAAGCTGGAACACATTTTATATTGCTGAAACAGCGCACTGCTGCCGCTCAAGTGTCTGATGAGGTCCTCAGGGCTGAGATAGAAGTAAACCTTCGCACGGCGCAATCACAACGTGATCTGCTTTTGGCCGTCGATAAGCTGCGCGATATGGTGTTTACGGCCGACAGCTTGGTAAGTGCTGCGGACGAGTTGAGCGTTGTGCTTAATACGTCATCTCCGTTTTCACGGGACGCGGGCGAGGGCATTTTTGGTGAGGTCGCTGTGCGTGAAGCGGCTTTCGCCGCCGATGTGCTTATCGACAACAATAACAGTGACGTTATAGAACTCAGCGACAGCCGATTCGTCGCTTTACGCGTCCAAGACCGGCTTCCAGAAGGGTACAAGCCGTTGCAGGAGGTGCGAGGAGACATCCTCGAAATTCTGGAGCGCCAAGCCCGTGAAACTCAGCTTCAGGGGCTTGTTGATGACGTCAACAATGCGCTGAGCGCGGGGGGGTCACTAGAGGGCGTAGCTGACGAAAAGGGACTAGAGTGGCGTGTTGAGTTAGCGGCGACTCGCCAAAACACCTTACTACCGCCCGAGGTTTTGCAAACCGCTTTTGCGAAGCGGGCCAGTGATACTCGCTCGGTGACTCCCGTAAGAGTTAGCTCTGGCGGTTATGCGTTAGTTCAGCTCGCAAGAGTCATGCCTGGGCAC
Source organism: Luminiphilus sp. (assembly GCA_965655685.1). Taxonomy (GTDB): domain Bacteria; phylum Pseudomonadota; class Gammaproteobacteria; order Pseudomonadales; family Halieaceae; genus Luminiphilus. The sequence continues at coordinate 32,052 of CBFHHL010000182.1, read as the reverse complement.
GAGGATACGTTACTCGCCTCAGAGAAGCGGGCCCTGGTCGATGAAGTGAAACAGGTGCAAGGTGATCTATTGTTCACCGAGTTCCTCGCAGATCTGCGTCGGCGTGGCACAGTTATCGTTCGGTAGTTTCGAGCATCAAGCAACCAGGCATGACTGATGACGCTTACGCCAGACTGATTCAGAACGCCTCAGCAGCATCTGAGGCGTCAGAAGCCGTCCAAATATTTATCGGTAGCGTAAACGGGCGTCAGCCCTATCCTCTAGAAATGTGGAATCCTAGTAATTGTGGCTTTGTAGATATCGCAATAGATCGGGAAGGACGCTGGTTTCATGAAGACTCCGAAATCAAACGACGTGAGTTGGTGAGCCTGTTTGCTGGATTACTACGTCGTGAAGAGGACGGTTGTTACTACCTCGTAACACCTGTCGAGAAGGTGGAGGTAAGCGTGGCACTCCACCCGATTATGGTGGTCGACACGACGCCTATGATCACAGGAGAAGAGCAAGCTCTGGCGTTAGTTCTAAATACCGGAGGTGTCCTTCCGCTTGACTCCCGCACGGGATTACAGCCGGAAAAACGTGCCGCTGGCGCCGCGTTTGTGAATCTCCCCAATGGCTTAACCGCACTTTTTACCAGAGCCGCTTGGTATCGGCTGGTAGAGCTTGCGGATGAAAATGGGAATATCTCCAGTGGGGGAGAGCGTTTTTCCCTGCTGGCTAGCGAGTAGCCTAGCAGGGAATTCAGAGGTGCTTAGCTTACATATTGGGATAGTTGGGGCCACCTAGTCCTTCAGGTGTTACCCAGCGAATATTCTGCGATGGATCTTTGATGTCACAGGTTTTGCAGTGGACACAGTTCTGCGCATTTATCTGGAATCTTGCTTTATCCCCATCAGTAATCACTTCATAAACGCCAGCCGGGCAGTACCGCTGAGCCGGCTCATCGTACATGGGCAAGTTAACTTCAATCGGTATTGAACTATCCATCAACTGAAGGTGACATGGCTGATCTTCTTCATGGTTTGTATTCGATAGAAAAACTGACGAGAGTCGATCAAACGTAAGAACGTTGTCAGGCTTTGGGTAGTTAATCTGTTTGGATTGCGCGGCGGGCTTGAGGCACGCATGGTCAGGCGTTCTGTCACGAAGTGTGAAGGGCATATTGCCGCGCATAATCGTTTGATCAAACCATACCGCAGCAGATCCAAGTAGGGCGCCAAAGGTGTGCATATAGCCCGCAAAGTTGCGGCTCGACTTAAGCTCCTTCCCAAGCCAAGACGCGTTAACGCGCGACTCGAAATTTACCAGGTCTGCAGCCAGGCTTTCGGATATAAGTGCTGCTGCCACTTCCTCCGCCGCCAAAATACCGCTCTTCATAGCGGTATGATTGCCCTTAATCTTCACTGCATTCAATGTTCCTGCATCGCAACCAATGATTAGACCTCCCGGGAAGCTCATCTTCGGCAGAGAGTTCAGTCCTCCTTTCGCTAATGCACGCGCGCCATAGGCTAGGCGCTCAGCACCTTCGAGATATTTAGCTGTCTTCGGATGTGTTTTCCATCGTTGGAATTCTTCGAAGGGACTCAGATGCGGATTGGAGTAGTTAAGATCGGTGATGAGACCTAAATAAACCTCATTGTTCTCGGCGTGATACATAAAGGCACCTCCGGACGATCCGCTCTCTGAAAGCGGCCAACCCAGGCCATGAATGACCTTGCCTTCCTCATGCAACTCAGGTTTGATTTGCCATACTTCTTTGATTCCAATCCCGTAATGCTGAGGGTCCTTGCCCTCATCGAGACCGAAGTGGGAAATCAACTGTTTTCCTAGGTGACCGCGACAGCCCTCGGCAAAGAGCGTGTACTTCGCATGAAGTTCCATTCCGGGCATATATGAGTCTTTTTGCTCGCCTTCAGCGCTGAGGCCCATGTCTCCCGTTGCGACGCCTTTGACTGAACCATCTTCGCTAAAGAGAACTTCGGCAGCCGTAAACCCCGGGTACACCTCAATCCCCATGTTCTCGGCCTGCTCAGCAAGCCACCGGCAGACATTACCCATCGAAACGATGTAGTTGCCGTCATTGTGAACAGGTGCGGGCAGGAAGAGATTTGGGATTTGGAAGGCGGATTTACCCGATGTGTAGTAGTAGAAAACGTCTTCTTTTACTTCGGTCGTGAGCGGAGAGCCCATGGCTTGCCAATCCGGTAACAACTCATCGAGCGCTGATGTTTCGAAAACAGCACCCGAAAGGATGTGCGCTCCCACCTCTGAGCCTTTTTCCACAACGCAGATACTGATTTCTTGTTCCTGCTCTTGTGCTAGCTGACTGAGCTTGATGGCGGCAGAGAGCCCCGCGGGGCCAGCACCGACAACTACCACATCGAATTCCATTGATTCGCGTTCCACGACTTACCTCCAATTAACCGTCGCAATAGGCCGTATCTACATAAAATATGCATCGACAATCGCTTTTTTGAACTTTCAGTATGTTAAAGTATCGCGCCTCGCAGGTGTAGTAACGCGAGCAACAATTTGATCATTGATCATGAAGAAATTTACAAACGTTAACTTTCAGTGGAGATGCTATGAAAGTACTCGTCGCAGTGAAGCGCGTTGTTGATTACAACGTCAAGGTTCGCGCCAAGGCAGACGGCTCTGATGTAGAGCTGAATAATGTAAAAATGGCGATCAACCCATTCTGTGAGATTGCAGTCGAAGAAGCCGTGCGCCTAAAAGAAGCGGGCACAGCGTCTGAAGTTGTGGTCACCTCTATTGGTGAGAAGAGCTGCCAAGAACAGATCCGCACAGCCTTGGCGCTAGGCGCCGATCGTGGCATTCACATTGAGGCGGACGGTCGTCCAGAGCCACTGGAAGTTGCGAAGCTGCTCAAAGGCGTCGTTGAAGCGGAATCTCCAGACCTTGTTATTTTGGGTAAGCAGTCGATTGATGGTGACAATAACCAGACTGGTCAGATGCTTGCAGCACTTACCGGTATGGGGCAGGGCACATTCGCCTCCGCCGTAAACATCGGCGATGGCACAGTCCAGGTTACCCGTGAAATCGATGGTGGTCTTCAAACTGTTGAGTTGAAGCTTCCCGCAGTTGTTACAACAGACCTCCGTTTGAACGAGCCACGATACGCTTCGCTTCCAAACATTATGAAAGCGAAGAAAAAGCCACTCGATACGATGTCTCCTTCAGACCTGGGTGTTGATATCCAATCGCATGTGACGCTCGTTGGTGTTAGGCCACCGGCAGAGCGGTCGGCAGGTATCAAAGTCGAATCAGTAGAGCAGTTAGTAGATAAGCTCAAGAACGAAGCAAAGGTGATCTAATGAAGACATTAATTGTTGCTGAACATGATAACCAGACACTAAAAGCGGCAACGCTTAACGCTGTCGCGGCTGCACAGCAGCTTGGTGGCCACATCGATGTGCTCGTTGTTGGAAACGGTTGTGAGGGCGCGGCAAATGCAGCGGCATCCGTAACAGGCGTGGGCACGGTGCTATGCGCGGACAACGTCGCATACGCGCATCAGCTTGCAGAGAATGTAAGCCTTGCAGTTGCAGATGTAGCATCGAGTTATGATTGTGTCATGGCTGCGGCGACCGCCAACGGCAAGAATGTGATGCCCCGTGTTGCGGCACTGCTAGACGTTGCACAGATCTCGGATATCACTGCAGTTATCGACGCGGATACGTTTGAGCGACCTATTTATGCCGGTAACGTAATCGCGACCGTTAAAAGCTCCGATACCAAAAAGGTGATTACGGTTCGTACAACCGCGTTTGATGCGGTCTCTGCAGAAGGCGGTAATGCATCGGTTCAAGCTGTTGATGGTGCGCATGACGCTGGAGTTTCAAGCTTTATCGGCGAAGAGGTGGCGGTCTCAGATCGTCCTGAACTGACCGCGGCTTCGGTTGTAATCTCCGGTGGTCGCGGCATGCAGAACGGCGATAACTTCTCAATGCTTGAGGGTATTGCAGACAAGCTAAATGCGGCAATTGGCGCGTCTCGTGCAGCGGTCGATGCAGGCTTCGTACCCAACGACTATCAGGTAGGTCAAACCGGCAAGATCGTAGCACCGGACCTATACATCGCGGTTGGCATCTCGGGTGCGATTCAACACCTGGCCGGCATGAAAGACAGCAAAGTCATTGTGGCAATCAACAAAGACGAAGACGCGCCAATTTTTCAGGTCGCGGATTACGGTCTTGTAGCGGACTTGTTCTCGGCACTACCAGAGCTTGAAACGGCGCTTTAAAGCGCCTCTTTTTTAACTGATTGAGTAGTAAGGGGTTTTTTGATGGCCAAAAGTAATTTAGATGACAGCACTGCAGACGCCATTGTTGCGGTAGTCGTAGTATCCGTTGTCGTTCTTTCCGTAGTGCAGTGGTTGTCAGGCTTACCCGCCTAAGCAAGCACGAGCTGCACAACTGTGATTACCGTCGCGATGAACAGCGTGGTAAATATAATGCCGGCGGCAATGAATGTCCCGGCGTTACCTTCCTCAAAATCTCGCTCTCGGTTTCGCTTACTTTGGACGCCTATCGCGGCAGCCAAAGTGCTTTGTATGATTCGAAGTGCCTTGGTGTTCACCGTGATATCTCCTTTAGCAATATCGTTATTCTATTTAGCAATTAATTAAACGCAAGCCAATACAACAAAAAGAGCAGTATCTGTTAGCCTTGCATTGTTAAAAGAGAGAAATAGACATGGTAACCATAACTGAATCTGCCCGGGAGTATCTGAGAGAACTGCTTGAAAAGCAGGCCGATGCTCTGGGCGTGAGAGTCTTTATCAATAATCCCGGTACTCCGCGTGCAGAAACCTGCATAGCCTATTGTCGTGAGGGAGACATGCAAGTAAGCGACGTCTCTCAGGACTACGAACAGTTCACTGCTTGGATCGAAGAGCGAAGCATCCCCTTTCTTGAAGACGCGGTGGTCGATTACGCAAAAGATCGAATGGGTGGTCAACTCACGATAAAAGCGCCAAATGCTAAAATGCCCCGTGTCGACGCTGACAGTTCCATTGAGGATCGTATCAATTACCTGCTCTATAACGAGGTTAACCCCTCGCTAGCAGCGCATGGTGGTGATGTTTCGCTGGTTGAGGTCACGGATGACCAATATGCAATTCTGCGATTTGGCGGTGGCTGTCAGGGGTGTAGCGCGGTCAGCATCACGCTAAAGGACGGTGTAGAAAAAACCCTTATAGAGCAGATCCCCGAGCTGGCAGGCGTGCGTGACATGACAGACCATACCGACCGCACAAATGCGTTTTATTAAGGTTAATTCGAGAACAGCCGTGAGCTAGTAGTGCGTGAATGTTCGCGCGCTCACTTCGCTTGTTAGCGACTGCGTGAGGGCAGTGTATCACGCAGTGTGTCAGCAATCTCCCGAAGTGTCGCTTCTGTGGTCGCCCAATCGATACAGGCATCCGTCACCGAAACTCCGTAGATTAAATCAGAGAGATCTTCGGGAATATTCTGACGCCCTGCGTGCAGGTGACTCTCAAGCATTAAACCGACAATCGAGTTGTTACCTTTAACAACCTGATTAGTGACATCCCGAGCAACCAAGGGCTGAATATTATGGTCTTTGCTTGAGTTTGCGTGGCTGCAATCCACCATAATATTTGTGGGTAAACCCGCAGCTTCTAGTGCGGCTTCGCACATCGCAATGTTTACACTGTCGTAATTCGGCCCGTTACTGCCTCCACGAAGCACCACATGGCCGTAAAGATTACCCTTCGTTTCAAACACGGAAACGACGCCCGCGGAGTTAAGACCGAGAAACCGATGAGGGTGCTGAACAGATTTCAGTGCATTGATTGCGACATCCAAGCTGCCATCGGTGCCGTTCTTAAAGCCAACTGCGGACGAAAGTCCACTTGCCATTTCACGGTGCGTTTGCGACTCGGTCGTCCTGGCGCCAATTGCGGACCAACAGATTAAATCCTGCAAGTATTGGGGTGTAATTGGATCAAGCGCTTCCGTTGCTGTCGGTAAACCCATCGCCAATAGATCGCGAAGAAGCGTTCTACCACGCTTCAACCCCTCTTCGATATCAAAGGAATCGTCTAGGTGGGGATCATTTATGAGCCCCTTCCAACCAGTTGTTGTGCGGGGTTTTTCAAAGTAGACCCGCATGACGATGTACAACGAGTCGCTCAATGCCTGAGCTAGGTTTTTAAGACGACCTGCATACTCCAAAGCTGCATCACGATCGTGGATAGAACACGGACCAACTACCACGATGAGACGATGATCCTTTCGATCGAGAATATTGCTGATCGTGGCCCGTGAGCTACTCACAAAATCAAAGGTGGCATCATCCACAGGAACCGAATCTCTTAACGCATTGGGTGCAATAAGGGTTGTTTGTGATGCTACGTTTATATTGTGCACTGCTGATTGTGTCATGGTATTGCGTGTTGTTTTGACTGAGCCGGGAGGATACCTCGTACTAATTCGGTAGTCATGACGATAGGCAGCTTTAATGTGAATTTATTCGCCTACCGCCTTGCTGTATAAGTGCACTATGACGTTGCTCGCTGTAAATAGTCTGCCCACGATCGATACTCTCCTTATGGCGTTGAGTCGGGGCGGTGTGGTGATCACGGCCACGCAGCGCCTGGCAAGGCATCTCATACGACAAGTAGCACTCGAAGGCTCAGATATTATCGAGAAACCCGCAATTCTCTCAATTGAGTCTTGGTTGATCGAAACATGGTCTGAAATTGAAGAGGGGTGTGAGCATCCGCGGAAGATGCTCTCCTCGGCAGAGTCAAGTGAGCTTTGGCGTCGGGTCATCGAGGACCATGTGGCGGCATATGGATCCTTTAGCCTTCTTCAGTCGGACTCTGCAGCGCAATTAGCTGCTAGATGTCGTGTAGCTCTTAAAACTCACGAAGTATCAATGGCTTATGACTTAAATCGCAGGCTTTTTCAGCCTGAAATTGATACCAAAACCTTTTTAGCTTGGCTTGATGCGCTGGATGCCAGGCTCGTGCGCGAGCGCTGGATACTGCTAGAAGACACCTATGAAATCATTCTAAAGGAAGCTGACAAGAGGGCTACAGAGGTATTGTTTCTGTCGGAGGAGGCACCAGGACCTGCTCTTTCAGCAGCCCTAAATCAGTGCTTTAGCAAATGCATATGGCATCACTCTAATGGTCTCGAGGGCCAGTTAGAAACCCATGCATTTGAAACCCGATCTGATGAAATTGCAGACGCGGCTCGCTGGGGAAAGTCGGCATACGATGCAGGACGTTCCGCCGCTATTGTACTTGTCGACTACCAGCGTGATAGACCCGAACTCGAGCAGTGTCTGAGACGGGAGTTCGAGGTGGATGGAGAGTCGTTCACTAAGCTGCCAGTGAACTTCAGTCGGGGTACAGAGCTCTCTAAAACGCCGATTTACAGAGACCTTCTTCTATTGCTGCGTCTATTAGCTGGGAGCGTCTCACGTGACGATGTACTCGCGTTAATTCGATCACCCTTTTTTTACTGGAGTAAACAAGCCGATAGGGCAAAGCTCATTCGCGCGCTATTCTCCAGCGGGGAAAACCAGTTTTCTTCTTCACAAGCGCTTTCGCAGCTCAATCTAATATCACCTCAATCGGGATTGACTAAAGCACTCAACTTGGCGCGCATCGAGAGACTATCCTCATCCAAACACAGCTCTTCAGAATGGTGTGAGTTGCTTTCGGCATTTCTGAGTAAAGCGGGCTGGCCAGGTTCGTCAGCGCTGGACTCTGTTGAGTACCAGCAATATGAGCAGTTTTCTGACGTCCTGGAAACAATCGAAGTGAACCCTCTAGATCGAGGGGCTTTCCCGTTATCGAGGTTTGTAGAGAAGCTGAATGACTCACTCACGCAGCGAATTTTTCAGCCTCAAACGGAATCCTCCCCTCTGCAGGTCATGTTTCTGCGAGATACTTTTGGCCTTCCTTTCGAATCAGTGAGAGTGGTAGGGGCCGTTTCAGAATTGCTGCCAGGCACGCCACAAGTTCTAAGCTTGATTCCGTGGCAGATTTGCCGGGATTACAACATTCAATCGGTGTTTGACCAGGAATCTGAATTAGTAAGCAGACGATTACTGGGACGCCTGAATGATCAGGCAAGCTTAAGCTTATCGTTTTCTTTGGCTGTGGATGGTTTAGAGACACGTCCGAGCCGTTTTTGTGGTGAGCCAACACAAACAATCCCCACAAAAGCGCGGCGTCTTACCTTCGTGAGTGCGGTACTAGAGGAGGTAGTGGATGATATTGGTTGCGAAGCGATAACACCGCTTAAACAAAAGGGAGGTGTGGGTCTTCTTGAGGATCAAGCGCTGTGCCCGCTGAAGGCGCATCTAAAGCATCGGTTGGGCATCTCCGCGCTTCGAGAGGAGCAGATTGGATTGTCAGCCGCAGAGCGCGGCGCACTGTTGCACGCAGCACTGTTTCACACCTTTGAGGAGATCAGTAGTTCAGAGCGCTTGTCGAGGTTCGAGACGCGTCAACAAGAAGCAATCGTTGGCCGCTCAGTTGATAAAGCGCTGCTGTCTGTGAAATCTCACACTCGTGACCGGGTTGGTCTCGAAATCATTGATCTTGAGCGTAAAAGACTGCAGACCGCCGTTATGAAATGGCTTGAGATAGAGGCAAAAAGAGCAATCCCCTTTGAAGTCATTGACCGTGAAACCGCTCACGAGTGGGAGGTTCGCGGACTGTCGCTGTCTTTTAAGGTGGATCGAGTAGATCAACTGGAGAATGGTGGTCGCGTGATCATCGATTACAAATCCAAGACCAGCAGTAGTTTGACCGATTGGACCGAGACACCGATTAGGGCGCCACAATTACCCTGCTACAGCGAAGTCATTGATGGTGTTGTATCAATAGCAGTTGCATCGGTAACGAGTGACAAGCCGGGTTATCGGTCCATCGGTGCAGCGATGGGGATTGGCAAGACCAACGTAGCCTCTCACGGAGAAATAGACGAGAAGATCGGGCTAGGTTGGGCTCAATTAAGGGAACAGTGGAGAGAAGAGCTTGATCGGCTAGCGACTGACTTTATCCGCGGTAGCGCCGTCGCAACACCGTCAGCGAAGGCCTGCCGCTACTGTGACTATTCGGCAATTTGCCGAGTACAAGTTCGTGACGCTGGCGATGATGGCGAGAATACGGATATGGCGGTCAATGACTGATCAAGCGATTCGCAAAGAAGTACTCTCCGTGGACCAGAGCTTTTGCGTCAGGGCGCCTGCCGGCTCAGGAAAGACGAGCCTTCTGACCCAGCGAATCCTTGCTCTCTTGCCCCGGGTTGAGCGACCTGAGCAAGTTCTAGCGATTACGTTTACTCGCAAAGCGGCAGCAGAAATGCGCAGTCGCGTTCTGTCAACGCTCGAGCAAGCCGCAAGAGGGGTAGCTCCGACATCTGAAAATGAGTCCGTAAGCCTGCAATTAGCGGAGAGCGCACTCGAACACGCTGAGAAAATGGGTTGGTCACTCAATGCTGAACAATTGAATGTGAGAACCATCGATGGCTTGTCCGCTCAATTGAATCGGTCAATGCCAGTAACTAGCGGGATGGGGGGTGGTGCGCAAATTGCCGACGATGCATCAAGGCTTTATGCCGAAGCCGTTAATGATCTGTACGGTTTGACGGCAGAGGACTCCCAACGTGGTGAGGCACTTAGACAGCTTCTCTTAGCTATGGAGAACAACTGGGATCGCTGCAGTGAGCTATTGGTCGCTCTCCTCGCCCAGCGAGGCGATTGGCTTTACGCTCTCGGGCAACACAAGGCGCCCGAAGCCGCAGCCAAGCTCGCGCTTGAGACGCTTGAGCGGATTGTATCTGATCGGCTCGCTAAGGCGCTGGATCGGCTCTCCCGTAATTGGCTATCGGATATTGTCGATGCGGCTAATCAGGCGAAGCAACGACTCGAGCTATCGATTGCAGACGGATCGGTAGAAGAAGCAAAGGCCAATACGTTTGAAGGTGACTCGCTACAAATAAGTAGTGAGCTGTCTTCCTTAGCTCACTGGAAGTGGTTGGTTAGTTTTGTGTTAGTAAAGCAGGGCACACCTCGAAAGAGCCTTGATAAAAATTGGGGTTTCAGACCCAAGCTGGATACGGATATTAAGCATCAGCTGGTTGACCGAATTGCAGAGATCGGCGATCAGCCCGAATGTATTGATATTTTGAAGGAGATCGCAGTACTCCCTGCGCTGAGCCTTGCCTCGGAAGAGTGGGAAGGGGTATTGAGGCTGTCCCGAGTCCTACCGGTACTCGCGGCGCAATTACTGGCCGTTTTCCAATCGAGAGGGGTGGTAGATCACACTCATATGGCGATAGCTGCCGATATAGCGCTCGGGGATGAGATGGCCCCGACAGATTTAGCGCTGCGGTTGGATTATCAAATCAAGCACATTCTTGTTGATGAGTTTCAGGATACTTCCCTGACGCAGTTCCAGTTGCTAGAAAAATTATGCCGCGGCTGGTCGGAATTCAACTTTGTGAATCCACAGTCGCCTAGGACGCTGTTTATCGTTGGTGATGCGATGCAGAGTATCTATGGATTTCGCTATGCAGACGTAGGCTTGTTTTTGAAGGCCGGCAATGAGGGTGTCGCTGGGGTCGCGCTGAAATCTCGGTCCTTAACCCGAAACTTCAGAACGCAAGCAAACGTCATTTCATGGGTAAATCGGCAGTTCAAGGATTTGATTCCTGAGAACGGTGATCCTCGGCTTGGTGTTGTACCTCTAACCCGCGCAGAACCCGTTAACCCCGCCCTACCTGGTGAATCTGTTGCAGTTCATATTTTTCCCGATGACGCAAATCGTGAGGCAATGTTCGTCGCTAACAAAATCGCGAAAATACTAGCGGACCAGCCGACTGCGAGTATCGCCGTACTCGCAAGGAGTCGCAGTGCAATCACGCCAACGAGTCTTGCGCTCACACAGGCCGGCATCGACGTTGTCGGGTCAGATTTAACGCCCTATAACCAGCGCTCGGCCGTTGCTGACCTGATGTCACTCGTCCGTTGGTTAGCAAACCCCGCCGATAACATCGCGCTGATTGCGCTGTTAAGGGCGCCCATGGTTGGGGTGACCCTTAAAGATATAGGCCATTTAGCACCTTCTCTTGACGATCATACGGTCTCGGATCTCGCTCAACTCGTAGAAAGCGGGGCTACGGCAATCTCCAATGATGGCTGTGTTCGCCTTCTGCATGCGCTGGGTGCACTTATTTGGGCCGAGTCAAAGCGTGATCGAATCGACTTGACTGTTTGGGTTGAGCAGACTTGGGTTAGGTTGGGTGGTAATCAGGCTTACCCATCTGCTGAGGGGCTGGACACTGGCGCACTTTTTGATCAAATCCGGCAGCAAGAGGTGTCTTCAAATCGGCTGGATCTGTCAGCGTTAAACGATTGGTTTGATCGGGGCTACTCCAAAGCCGAGTCCTCAACTGCAACCGTTGAATTGATGACACTTCACAAGAGCAAAGGTCTTGAGTTTGACCACGTCTTTATTGTGGGGGCAGCAAAGACCGGACGTTCGGGGGACGCGCCACTACTCCGGTGGTACCGGGATGGAAATAAAGGTTTGATGATTGCCGCGAAGCCTCAGTTCGAGACGCCGGGTTCGGTTTACGGGTACCTCGCCTATTTGAATAAAGCCCAAGAGCAGCAAGAACTGATCCGCTTGTTTTACGTAGGCGTTACGCGCGCCAAGTGCTCGTGCACCATAACGGCGACTCAAAAGTCCGGAAAGGCCTGGCCACCGGCTAAAACAAGCTCTTTTTGGTCACGTTTTTGTGAGGCTGCAGAAGCTTTCGTCAAATATGAACCTGTACAAACACTTCCTGAAGTCGGCTCAAACGCGGGTCCAGAAGAGGTTCGAACTCTGTGTCGTGTCAAAACTGTAATTGCGCCCAATGAACCTATTCATTCCACAGTCACTTCGGGGACAAACACTGCCATATCGTCTGCCGGGAACCTCAATCAACGGCGTTACGGTGTTGCACTTCACAGAGGGGTGGAATTGCTATCGAGGCTATCAGCGGTGCCGGACTCCTGCCCAGCAGCGGTCTTGGCGGCAGCGCGTTTTCAGTTGGTAAATGGGGGAATAGCGAGAGACGCGCTGGCGGGGCAGATGGTGAGCATCGAGCAAGATCTGAATAGGCTACTGTCAGATGAGCAAGGACGGTGGCTTATTTCGAGTGACCATCATGACGCTAAAAGCGAACTGTCACTCTGGCATCGAGAAACACAGCGTGAGCTAATTATTGATCGAACCTTTATCGATATCAGCTCTGGAACACGCTGGGTTATCGACTATAAATCCAGTCAGCCGACAGAAGGCGAGACTTTGGATCAATTTATCGTGAGAGCGTCGCAGAAATACAAAGAACAACTACAGACTTATTGCACGCTCATCAAGGGTTACGATGAGCAACGCAAGAACGAGCCATTAGAGACTAAAGCCGCACTTTATTTCCCCGCCATACCAATTTTCGCTGAAGTCGCCATCTAGTAAGGACCTAGCGGGACTATCCCTGTTGGATTAATACCCGCGTGACTCCCGTAGTAGTGTTGTTTGATATGGGACTGATTGATCGTATCCGCGATACCAGGCGTGGCTGATAGACGGTTTACGTAATCGCTGATTGCAGAGAATTCCGAGAGTTTTTGCCGGTTCAATTTGAAGTGCCCATGATAAACGGAGTCGAAGCGCACAAGTGTCGTGAATAGCCGCCAGTCTGCCTCGGTACATTGCCCCCCAACGGCATAAAGGTTGCTCGATAATCGCTCCTCGAGCCAATCGAGGGCTTCGAAGACACGATTAAACTCCTCTTCATAAACATCCTGCGTCGTCGCAAATCCTGCTTTATATACGCCGTTGTTGATGTCGTGATAGATCCGCTCGTTGAAAGCGTCGATTTCGGCTCGTAAATGTTGAGGATAAAAATCGTCCCTGTTGCCAGTAAGATCGTTGAAGGCTGTATTAAACATTCTGATGATGTCGGCGCTCTCATTATTGACGATTGTTCCTTCTCTCTTGTCCCAGAGCACTGGCACTGTCACCCGGCCTTCATACCTACTATCGGCGGCCAAATATATTTCATACATCCGTTCACAACCGATCAGGGGCTCTGGCTCCGAAAAAACCCAACCCTCCGACAACATCAAGGGATCCACCACACTGATAGAAATATGTTTATCGAGTTGTTTTAACGAGCGAAAAATTAGTGTGCGGTGAGCCCAGGGGCAGGCCAGTGAAACGTACAGATGATATCGACCCGACTCCGCTTTGAAGCGAGCATCAGCCGCACCTATCCAATTCCGGAAGGCGCTATTTTGTCGTTCAAAGCGACCACCTGATTTATCTGTGTCGTACCAGTGATCGACCCATTTTCCATCTAATATGAGACCCACCGCTGTATTCCTTATACTTTTCTGAAGAAGGCATCGAGACTGATGCGACCACTGCCAGTTATAGTGAGAGAAGAGCTCATGGCAAGTAACGCGAGTGCAAATTCGTAACCATTTGCGCTGATAAAGAAACCATTCGACCAATGTACCAAGGTCAGGGCAATAAGCATTAGCACACTCGAAACAAGCGCAATAGGTCTTGTCAGCAGCCCAACAATAAGGGCTAGACCGCCAAAGAATTCTACACCGCCTGCCAACATCGCCATTGTAAAGCCCGGCTGTAGTCCTATTGAGGCCATCCATTGCCCGGTTGCTTCTAATCCATAACCGCCCCACCAACCGAATAATTTCTGCGCGCCGTGAGCGATGAAAATCGTCCCAAAAGCCACTCGAATGGGTAAATCCGCTACTCCGTCACCGCCATTAAATAATATTTTCATACTTACTCCCTTTTGATTTGAACGTAGGTGCCGCCTCATCAGGCGACGGGGAGGAGAATATGTATTTTTGAAACGCTTAAAAATACTGTAAAATAGCGCGATATATTCAAATAATTTGAAGAGACATGATTTCACTCGAGCTCATCAGGCTCCTGCGCCAAATCCGAGAAGCGGGAACATTGAATCAGGCGGCCGCTATGAATGGTAAGGCTGCGTCCGCACTGACCTACCAAGTTGACAAATACGAAAACGCCCTAGGCATTACATTACTTCGTCCACATGGTCGCACTGTTCGACTAACTGAAGCCGCATTACACATCTGCGATGTGGGCGCCGACATTTTGAGCAGTGTTGCGTCGCTCGAAACACAAGCAATTGCAATAGGCACAGGGATTGAACCGCGGATCCGTATCGCAGTCGACACTTGGGTGTCTACTGATGCGGTGATGACGGTTATTACAGAATTCTTGGCTGATTATCCACAGGTAGAGATACAGTTGGAGCACCAAGTACTGCAGGGAACGTGGGAAGCACTCACGACGCATCGTGTTGATTTGATTGTTGGAGCAGTCGCGCCAAAACCTCCTGAGTCTGGTATACAGCACCTGTCTTTGGGCCTTGCTCACAGAGTCCTAGCAATAAGCCCCAAGCATCCTTTGGCAACGCGCCGTTCCTCACTGACGAGTGAGGATCTCGAGAGCGCCCGCTGGGTAGTCATTAGAGATTCTTCTTTGCTGTCTCCGACGAGAAACCAAATGCCAATGAAACCACAAAGCATGATGCTGGTTGACTCTCTCGAAGCAAAAGTGGCAGCACAACTGCAAGGACTTGGCGTTGGGTTTCTTCCGTCACATGTAGCAAAGCCTCTTTTCAGTCAGGGGCAGTTGGTTGAGGTGGAACAAGCCACCAACCCGCCTGAAATCGAGATGCTATTGGCTTGGCGTACCGACAGCAGGGGGCGTGGTTTGACTCAACTGATTGACAAACTCGCGCGTGCGGACTTACTACCCGATCACTAGCCTTCGTCTTTCCATGCTCTGACGGCGCCAAAAATCTCTGCGGGAGAGCCGCCCTCGAATCTTCCTTCTTGATTAAGCTGCGCGATAACCCCGGGGGAGTCCCATCGTAGGAAGGGGTTTATCTCTAGCTCGCGACCGATGGTAGAAGGAACCGTTGGAACAGCCTTTGCACGCATACGTTCGCATTCATTTATATGGGCCAAAAGGTCCTCATTGTTAGGCTCGACCTTACGAGCAAAGGCTAGATTGGCAAGCGTATATTCGTGAGTGCAATAAACGGCCGTCTCAGGGGGCAGTGCAGCGAGCTTTGAGAGGGAACTCTGCATCATGGGGAAGGTACCCTCGAAAACACGACCGCAGCCGCCAACGAACAGCGTGTCCCCACAAAAGAGCACTGATTCATCCTCGCAATACAGGGCGATATGATCCAGCGTATGTCCTGGAACCTCTAATACAGCAAAGTTATACCCCAGCACATGGGCGGCATCTCCATCGATGAGGGGCTGATCGACACCTTCGATTTTCGGATTATTCGGTCCAATAACTCGGCAATTGGTCTCCGCCTTGAGCGCCTTTACACCGCCGGTGTGATCAAAGTGGTGGTGGGTGATGATGATAGTATCCAGTGCAACGCCAAGCGCTTCTAATGCCGCTAACACCGGGTTGGCATCACCCGGATCGACGACTGCGGCGCGACCATCGCGTTCTAGCATCCAGATGTAGTTATCAGAAAAAGCCGGAATCGGAACAATGTTCATAAATCAGTCCTCAATGGGTAACAAATGTTTGCACTGGGTCGGAGAGAAGATACCCTTGTCGGATGCTAAAGCAAACCAACCAACAAACGCGTCTGAGCACAAAAGAGAATCTTGCTGAGTGGTATGCAGGCACTGCAGTAGGACAGCGCCTGCATCACCAGATCATTACCGAGCTAGATCACCAACTTGAGCGACTTTTCGGCTATCACACCTTATTTTTAGGAGTGCCTCCAAATGTGTCGGTGGAGGACTTGGCCCATTCGCAAACAAAATTAGTGGCCACGCCTGAGGGCGCTGCAGTGAGAGGTGCGCAAACAGTGGTCTGCTTCGATGAGAGCCTTCCTCTCGAGACGGAGTCGATTGACACTGTTGTGGTTTTTCATGGTTTCGAAGTATGTAATGAGCCACATCAGGCCTTGCGAGAGGCGCACCGCGTGCTTGTTCCCAACGGTAATCTCATCATTGTTGGGTTTAATCCTGAGAGTATCTTTGGGCTTGGTTGGCTGTTAAAGCGGTTTATATTCCCAGCTAAATGGAGCGAACTTAAACTGGAAAGAATCGCCAAGTTAATGGATTGGCTTTCGCTATTGAATTTCCAAGTTGCAAAGCCCCGGCACAAACTCATCGTCCGTCCTGTAGGCGGCGGCCGCCTGTTCCGATGGATGGCTCGGTTTGATGATTGGTTGGTCGATCACCAAGTGCCTATGGGCGGTGCATTCGTTTTACATGCGCGTAAGCAGGTAGGCGCGGATATTCAGGGCCTTCAACGAAAAAGAATCAGGCCCAAGCTGGTGTCCATTCCGGTATCGCGACCTGCCGTAGGCGCTGAGACACATCAGCGGAATAATCCCGGCAAATGAAGCGCGTTGAAGCATTTACAGATGGGGGCTGTAGAGGCAATCCTGGTCCCGGAGGGTGGGGCGCGATATTGCGGTTTGGCGAGCATGAACGAGAGTTATCTGGCTCTGAAACTGAGACAACCAATAACCGAATGGAGCTCTTGGCGGCGATCAGTGCCCTGGAGGCGCTGAGCGAGCCTTGCCTTGTTGTACTAACAACGGACTCCACTTACGTGAAAGACGGCATTACCAAGTGGATCAAGAATTGGAAAGCTAACGGGTGGCGAACCGCAGCCAAAAAACCCGTCAAGAATCAGGATCTCTGGCAATCACTTGATGCCCAATGCAGTCATCACAAGGTGGATTGGCGCTGGGTGAAAGGTCATGCTGGGCATGCCGAAAACGAGCGCGCCGATGCGCTTGCAAATCTAGCAATGGATTCACTGGAGAGAGGTTAGTGTGAGACAGGTTGTATTAGATACAGAGACGACAGGTCTGGAAGTCAGCCAAGGGCATCGCATCATCGAAATTGGTTGTGTAGAAATTATTGATCGAAAGCTTACCGGTCGTCACTATCATCAATACATTAAGCCACAGCGAGCCATCGATCAGGGGGCGTTGGAGGTGCACGGTATTACAGAAGAGTTTCTGGCCGATAAGCCGGTGTTTTCACGAATCGCCGATGAGTTTCTGGACTTCATCCGAGGTTCGGAGTTGGTTATCCATAACGCCCCGTTCGATATCGGGTTTATGGAAGCAGAGTTCAAGCTACTGGATCCGACCAGTGCGCCTGTATCTTCCTATTGTAAAATCACCGACAGTCTGCAGTTGGCGCGTAGTAAACACCCGGGACAGCGAAATAATCTCGATGCGCTCTGCCAGCGATATGCCGTAGATAACAGCAACCGAACGCTTCACGGCGCATTGCTTGACGCAGAAATACTTGCAGACGTCTATCTGTTGATGACAGGGGGACAGACAAGCTTGGGCTTGTCAGCTGAAGAGGAGAGCGGTGGCGTCGGATCTTCAAAACTATCAGCCATAAGGCGTTTACCCAAAGAAAGACCACAACTTCGCGTAATAAAGCCCTCCGAGGAGGAAATTGTGGCCCACGAAGCGAGGCTTGATGTGCTCGGTGAGCGCTGTGAAGAGGGTGCTGTATGGCGCCGCTAGGGCGCCATACTTCTGGGTGACTTGCATTTAAAGCGCATAAATAACCGCTATTAATCCAACAGCAGTCAGTACGATCGTGTAGGGCAATGCCATGATCACCATACGGCCATAAGAGAGCCGGATGAGGGGTGCAAGAGCCGAGGTTAGAAGGAATAAGAACGCAGCTTGACCATTCGGTGTCGCGACCGATGGCAAATTTGTTCCCGTATTAATGGCTACTGCCAACTTATCGAACTCTGCTCGAGTAATCACACCGTTATCAAGTGCGGTCTTTACTTCCGAAATGTAGACCGTCGCCACAAATACGTTATCCGAAATCATCGACAAAAGGCCGTTAGCCAAAAAGAACATGGCAGGTCGAACACTGCTTTCCATCGCGAGTACCGCATCAATAACGGGCGAGAACAGATGTTGCTCGTGGATTACAGCAACGATGGCAAAGAAGACGACGAGAAGCGCCGTGAAGGGCAGGGCCTCTTCGAAAGCATGTCCGAGTTTGTGCTCTTCGACAATGCCATTAAACGCGGTCAGTAAAACGATGATCATTAAACCGATCAAGCCAACAGCCGCTAGGTGCAGCGCTAGGCCAACCACCAGAACAACAGCCACCAGAGCCTGAATCACCAAGCGTGCGTTGGACACTGGAGTTGCCTTCGCATTCTCTTGCGCCTGAAACTCCTCCAAGACCGATCTCACTTTGGGAGGCAGCTGAGCGCCGTAGCCGAACATGCCCGTCTGCTCGAGGATTAGGCAGGTGAGTAGACCGGCGACCAGTACGGGCATCGTAATAGGTGCCATCAGCAAGAAGAACTCAATAAAGTCCCATTCAGCCACAGTAGCGATAAGCAGATTTTGTGGCTCTCCAACCAGCGTACATACACCGCCAAGGGCCGTACCCACTGCGCCGTGCATCAATAGACTTCTTAGGAACGCCCTAAATTGCTCTAAATCCGCCTCGTTTTCGGCTTTAACCGTGTCGTCAGTAGTGTGGTCGTGCTGCGAATCATCAAACACCGTTCCTGAAGCCACTTTGTGGTAGACGGTAAAGAAGCCAACACCCACGCTGATGAGCACAGCTGTGACCGTCAGTGCGTCCAAGAACGCCGATAAAATCGCTGCAACCAGCGAAAACAAAAGCGACAGTACTTTTTTGGATTTAACGCGAAGGAGAATTTTCGTGAAAATGAAGAGCAAGAGCTCTTTCATGAAGTAGATGCCGGCCACCATAAACATCAAAAGTAAGATTACTTCGAAGTTTGCTTCCGCCTCATGGAACACCGTGTGCGGATCAGCCATTCCGATGGCGATAGCTTCGATTGCAAGCAAGCCGCCCGGCTGGAGTGGGTAGCACTGAAGCGCCAGCGCTAGGGTGAAAATGAACTGGCCAATCAATACCCAACCGGTAACAAAAGGTCCGACCGTGTTGAAAAGTATTGGGTTGATGATCAGGAACGCAATGATCGTCTTCTTGTACCAGTCGGGCGATGACCCGAGAAAATTCTGCCAGTAAGGGTTGGCTACCGCGGTATTCATACAGCTGTGTCCTTTTATAGTTAGTATCCATTGGCCAAGACATGCGCCTAGAACGCCGGTGGTATACGTTTTTAAATCCGAGTTGGACCCGTGAGAAGAGCGTCAGATTAAACGAAGCGAGGAATCCTTGGAAGGTGATTATGATTTTAGATAGCGCTTGCATTTGACAGTACTTGAGCAAGACGTGCTGTGCACCTAGTATGGTCGCCCGAGGAGATCTACATGCTGAATTTTTCAAGACCCACCGAGCCCGCTAGTCAGGACAGCCTGGTGTGGGCCTTCCATGGCCGGAACTTGGTGAGCGAACTCATGGGCAGCCAGGGAGCTCCCATTCGGCTGGGCAGCTTGCAAGCAGACTTCGAGGAAGTTAAATACCTGACCTCTGTTGGGTATCTAGAAGGCAAACCCGTTTACGCCTGCATGGTCGAGACGACGCAAATCGATGTCATGAAATACACCAGTGGCAATCTTTTTGGGTTGTTAGGTCGAACAAACCAAGCACATTTCGACGTTATCGGCCGAGCTTATCAGCTACTTAATTGGGAGCGAGATCACCGTCACTGCGGGCGGTGCGGTGAGGGAACTGTGCTTGCGGACAAGGGACAAAGCCGGCACTGCGAGCCCTGTCGATTGAGTGTTTACCCGCGATTATCCCCCTGCGTAATCGTTCTGGTATCTCGCGATGATGAGCTGCTGCTTGCCGCGAGTGCGGGTTCGAATCGACGCTTTTATAGCTGCTTGGCTGGTTTCGTCGAGCCCGGTGAGACCTGTGAACAAGCAGTGCATCGCGAAGTTATGGAAGAGGTCGGTCTCGAAGTGGAGGACATTCAGTATCACGGCTCACAGCCGTGGCCGTTCCCGGGGCAGCTAATGCTGGGCTTTACAGCCAAATGGAAGGCCGGTGAAATCAATATTGACCCAGAGGAGATCGATGAGGCTCTCTGGTGTAAGCCCGACAACCTGCCTCCCGTACCACCACCTTTCTCAATTGCAGGTCAGCTCATCAATCGTTTTTTAGACGCACAGAACGGCTAAGCCACAGGAAAACACATTGGAATTTTTGTACGAACTTGGGCTCTTTGCCGCTCAAACACTGCTAATCGTAGTAGCCGTCGTAGCTATTGTCTTGGTAATTGCGGGCGTCGCCGGTCAAAAAAATAGGAGCCCAGACGAGGGCTACATTGAAGTTAAATCGGTAAATGATCGATTCGATGTATACACCGGTGCGATTCGTGATCTAGCGGAAACCGAGGAAGCATCAAAGCTCCGGGAAAAACATGAGAAGAAGTCCGCCAAAGCTAAAGCAAAGGCCGAGAAGGCACGGCTAAAAGCCGCCAAGAAAGAGGCTACAGACAGTGTCACCGTTGTAAGCGAACGACCCCGAACCTTTGTTCTCGATTTCGAGGGTGATGTCATCGCCTCACAAGTCGACGCCTTGCGCGAAGAAATTTCCGCGATTTTGCCAAACGCTCAAGAGGGCGACGAGGTTGTACTGCGACTCGAAAGCCCTGGTGGAGTAGTTCATGGCTACGGACTGGCAGCTAGCCAGTTATCACGCATCAAAGACGCAGGTGTCACGCTCGTAATAGCCGTGGACAAAGTAGCGGCAAGCGGCGGATACATGATGGCCTGCGTGGGCGATCGTATTCTCGCGGCTCCCTTCGCAATCCTTGGTTCGATTGGGGTCGTTGCTCAATTACCCAACTTCCATCGCCTTCTCAAGAAGAATGATGTTGATTTTGAGCAATTCACAGCTGGAGAGTACAAGCGCACGGTCACAATGTTTGGGGAGAATACCGACAAGGGGCGTCGTAAATTTGAGAATGAATTGGAGGAGACCCACGGCCTTTTCAAGCAGTTTGTGTCGGCTAACAGGCCGTCCGTGGACGTTGGTAAGGTGGCTACGGGTGAAGTTTGGTACGGATCTCAAGCGCTGAGCGAAGGCCTGATCGATGCCATCTCCACATCAGACAGTTACCTCCAGTCCCAAGCTGCCGATCGCGATGTGTTCGAAGTGCACTATCGACGAAAACAAAAGCTCGCTGAGAGAATGGGATTTGCAGCGGAGTTGATGGTGGACCGTTTTCTCCTTAAAGCATGGCAGAGACTCACGGAATCGCGCTATCTCTAACACAGTCACTCATCGCGCAGCATACTGCGCTGCGGAACTGGCAGCGCGCTGTTTTCTTGATTTTTGCGAGCAATAAAGACTGCCGCCTCCAAAAGCAGGTTGATATATGGATACACCCTTAGACATCCATTCCCTCTTTGCACTGACCGGTAAAACCGCGCTTGTCTCCGGGGCTTCGAGTGGGCTAGGGGCACATTTCGCGCAAGTACTATCGGCCGCAGGTGCGCGGGTAATTGTGGCGGCCCGAAGAAGTGATCGGCTGGAAGCCCTAGTCGATCGCATTAATCGAGCAGGAGGGCAGGCCTCCAGTCTGGCTCTTGATGTTACCTCGCGAGTCAGCGTGGATAGCGCCTTCGAGGAGATTGATAACAAGGTATCGAGTCTAGATATAGTTGTAAACAATGCAGGCATCGCTAACCGCCCGCTGCGATTCGTTGATGCTACTGAAGAGGAGTGGGGTGGGGTTCTGGACGTTAATCTCGTTGGCGCATGGCGTGTCGCACAAGCAGCCGCCATAAGAATGAAAAAACAAGGCTCAGGCGTGGTCGTCAATACAGGCTCAATCTACAGCCATGTCTCCGGGACACACAAGGCAGACTATAACGTTTCCAAGGTAGCTCTGGATCAGTTAACCAAAAATATGGCGTTAGAACTCGCGCGTTCCGGTGTTAGGGTGAATTCTTTGTGTCCCGGTTACTTTGAGACCGCTATTAACGAGAAGGAATTTGCGACCGAGCAAGGGCGTGCTTATATAGATCGGCTGGTTCCTAGACGCACGGGTCAATATCATGAACTCACTGGCCCACTTCTTTTACTCGTCAGTGATGCGGGGTCCTACGTAAATGGTGCATCGCTAATCGTCGATGGTGGGACCGTTCACAGCCCGGTGTAGTCACCGGGCTTAGCACAGATGCTTGGCGCGTTGCGGGAAATTGCAGCGCGCAAACAAACCTAACAAACGGACGTTGCAATAAAAACATGTGTAACGCCTGTTAAGAAAGCGAGGTAGTCGTGTACCAATTCAGTCAGAAGTCTCAAGCACTAGCTGCTCGCCTCACCGGTTTTATGAATGAACACATCTACCCTAATGAGGAGGCTTATGCAGCACAGCTCCGCGCTGCATCGAATCGGTTTGCACCCCTGCCTTTGATGGATCAGCTAAAAGAAAAGGCTCGAGAGGCGGGGTTGTGGAATCTTTTTGTTCCAGAGGAACATGCCCAATATTGTGATCATGGTGGTTTGTCTTTTTTTGATTACGCGCCGCTCGCAGAGATCATGGGGCGTGTTATCTGGTCCCCTGAGGTCTTCAATTGTAATGCATCGGATACCGGCAATATGGAGGTATTCATGAATTACGCGACTGACACACAGCGTGATGAGTGGCTTAGACCACTTCTTGCCGGTGAGATACGTTCCTCTTACGCCATGACTGAGCCACAGGTTGCCTCTAGCGATGCGACAAACGTTGAATTACGGATCGCAAAGGAGGGGGCCGAATGGGTTCTAAATGGCCATAAATGGTTTATCACAAATGCGATGTACGAACGCACCAAGATTCTTATCGTTATGGGCAAGTCTGATCCAGACAACCCTAATCGACACTTACAGCAATCCCAGGTCCTTGTTCCCAAGGATACAGCGGGCGTTAAAATTGTAAGGGCGCTCACCACACTAGGGTATGACGATGCGCCCATTGGACACGCAGAAATCATCTTCGACAACGTCAGAGTGCCGCTGGAAAACATCCTATTGGGCGAGGGTAGGGGATTCGAAATCGCTCAGGGGCGTTTAGGACCGGGCCGCATGCATCACTGTATGCGTCTTATTGGCGCGGCTCAGCGCTCGCTTGAACTGGCCTGTGATCGAGCAAATAGCCGCACTACCTTCGGTCGGCTTTTGAGCAAGCACCAAAGTGTCAGAGAGGATGTTTCGAAGTGCTTTTCCGAGATTGAAATGGCTCGGCTACTTCTCCTAAAGGCATGTCATAAGATCGATACGCAAGGTGTTCCCGCTTCCGTCGATATGATCGCAGCCACTAAGACCACCATCCCATTTCTGGTGCAAAAGGTTATCGACCGTTGCATGCAGATTCACGGGGCAGGGGGGCTGACAGAGGATTACATGATGGCAGAGGCATACAACTACGCACGGTGGTGTCGTCAAGCTGATGGCCCTGATCAAGCACATCAAATGGCGCTGGGAAAACAGATTATCGACCGATACTCGAGCGACTCCGCATGAGACCCTATCGCGTCAGGAGCTCCCGGTTTATGCTGACCCCCCAACCTCTGAGCTCTCGGCGAAGCTGACGGCTTGGTGGTGGGTCAGGAAAATCTCACCCGATAGTCCCGTCACAAAGTCGATAGACGCCAATTTGTCCATAACGGGACCCTTGACTTCACTCAGATGGAGTTTCGCCCCTCGGCTTTTAAGAGATGCGTTGATATTTTCCAGCGCGTGCAGTGCGGTGACGTCGATTTCATTGACTGCTGAACACAGTAAAATTACGTGTTCGACAGGCTCAGCTTCCTCGACTTTGCTCTCTATTAGAGACTCAAGGAACCCCGCATTGGCGAAGTAAAGGCTTTCATCCACTCGAAGGCTGAGCACACTGGGGCTCGTTATAACATCATGTCGGTGAATGTTGCGGTAGTGTTGTGTCCCCTCTACACGACCAACTTCGGCAACATGTGGAACGCTGGTTTTATAAAGATGCAAACCGATCGAGCTCAACACGCCGGCAAGCACACCTGCTTCAACGCCTAACAGCAACGTGACGATGATTGTTGTCGCTAGGGTCATGAAATCAGATCGTGAGAGTGTCCATGCCGTTGATATATCGCGGAGATTCACGAGACCGAGTACTGCAACGATGATGGTCGCGGCAAGTGTGGCGTGTGGGAGAAAATAGAGCGCCGGCGTGAGAAAGAGGGCAACGAGCGCAATACCACCGGCGGTAAGCACGGAAGCCACTTGCGTTTGGGCGCCGGAGTCAAAATTTATCACAGAGCGGCTGAAGCCGCCTGTAACAGGGAATCCGCCGCTAACGGCTGATGCAACATTCGCCGCTCCAAGCCCCATCAGCTCTCGGTCCTCAGAAATGCGCTCGCGTCGCTTTGCACCGAGCGTGCGTCCTACGGACACAGACTCAACGAAACCTATTAGCGCAATGATAAAAGCGGGTAGTAAGAGTTCAGAAACAAGATCATAGGATAGTGTGGGCGTAATCACACGGGGCAGCCCTCGCGGAATTTCCCCGACAATTGAGACACCTCGCTCTGAAAGACCGAAGAACTGACTTACGGCTATGGTGGCAATAATCGCAAGCATAGGTGCTGCTTTGGTTATCAGCCCGGCGGTTTTGATTGGTAGGTGAAAACGAGCCAATAGTGAGGCTAGCGTAGTCCTGCAAAAGATAAGGAAAGCGATTACCGATGCGCCCAGCAACAGCGTGGGGACGTGAAGCGATGACCAGCCAAGCCAAAATTCGTATAGGAGTTCGGGTAGTGAATCACCCGACACGCCAATACCGAGAAGGTGTTTCATTTGGCTCACCGCAATGAGAATGCCCGACGCCGTGATGAAGCCTGAGACTACAGAATGCGAGAGGAAGTTCGCTACAAAGCCCATGCGCAGTGCACCGAGGGCCAACAATATGACGCCACCAAGTAAGGCGAGCGTGATAGCTGCGGTTATAGCATCGGCTAGCCCGGCCTGCACAACCGTGCCTACAGCAGATGCTGTCATTAATGAGGCAACAGCAACGGGTCCCACTGACAGCGTTGAACTAGATCCAAGAACTGCGTATGCCAGTAGTGGTCCAACTGAAGCGTACAGCCCCATTTCGGGTGGTAAACCTGCGAGGAGTGCATAGGCAAGCGACTGAGGGACCAAAAGAACGGTAACCGTCACCGCTGCAACAAGATCCTGAAGAAATATCTGTTTAGTGTAAGTCACGACTCAGCTAGACCTGTCGAGAGAGACAAGCTAATCAGGCCTCCTTTGGCTCTATTTTGACCAACCACTCACGGCCTTTGAGCATCCCATTCCAGTAAATCCAGGGGAGCATTATGGCCTTGAGAAACCAGGCCGCTCGAGTCGGACGCTTGCCGTTTAACAATGTAGTGGGGAGACTTGGAATGATCTTGCCTCCATAGCCGAATTCTGCGAGAACAATTTTGCCCCTCTCCACCGTCAGTGGACATGAGCCATAACCGTTATAAGCAGCTTTTCCTGAAGATAATCCCAACTCGGCAAGAACATTCATCGCAACAACAGGCGCCTGAGCCCTTGCGGCGGCAGCCGTCTTTGCGTTGGGTGAGTTGGTACAGTCACCAAGGCCCCAAACATTTGAATGACGGGTGTGTTGTAACGAGTGCTGATCAACATCCAACCATCCCGCATCGTCGGACAAAGATGAGTCTGCAATAAAGTCGTGCGCACGTTGCGGTGGGCAAACATGCAACATATCGAAGCGCTTAAACACCTTGTTTCCGTCTGAATCGACAAAGGTGGCTAGCTTTTTTTCACCATCGACCGAAGTCAATGTGTGTTGAAAGTTAAGGGTGGCTTGATATTTTTCGACATATTCCATTAATGCAGGCACATACTCTGCGACTCCAAACAACCCCGGTGTCGACGTGCAAAATTGGACATTGATATTGTTAATTCGACCCTGTTTGAACCAATGATCACCCGATAAATACATCGCTTTTTGAGGAGCACCTGCACATTTAATAGGCATTGGTGGTTGAGTGAAAATTGCATCACCCGAGTTGAGATTCTTGACCAACTCCCAAGTGTAGGGCGCCAAATCGTAACGATAATTCGAGGTAACACCGTTTTTGCCCAATGTCTCGCTAAGTCCCTGCACGGCGTCAAAATCGAGTTTTAAACCTGCCGCGACGATAAGTTGCGAATAAGTGAGGCATTGGCCGTCATCTAACTCCACAGTATTTGACTCGGGTATAAAGCCCTTTACTGCCTGCTGAATCCAAGTCGCGTGAGGCGGTATGAGAGTGCTCATCCGACGCCGTGTACTCGCTTGCGAAAATATCCCACCTCCAACCATCGTCCAGCCAGGTTGATAGTCATGCGTTTCTGAAGGGTCGATCAATGCGACCTTCAAACCTCGCTGACGTTTCAAGAGGCTTGCGGCAGCTGCAATGCCACCTGCACCGGCACCTACAATCACAACATCATATATTGAATTCAATTTACTTCCCCCTGCGTTAACCTATTGTTTTTGTATGATTTGTGTAATATCGCCCCCGCCAAAAGCGTTAATGGGTAATGTGAAAAACGGCTGTTGAGTAACCGGATGAACGGGTAGGGCACCTGCTCGTATGTTGACTTGCAGAGACGGCATTATGAGCTTGGGCATGTCAAGTGTTGCGTCGCGTTGCTCGCGCATCGCTACGAACTCGCTTGCAGATACAGCTTGATTAATATGTACGTTGCAGCGTTTTTGTTCACCAATGGTGCTCTCAAACGCGAGTTTCCGACCACCGGGTTGGTAGTCATGGCAAACGAAGACACGTGTGTGCTCAGGTAAAGCGAACAAACGTTGGATGGAGTTGTAAAGCGTTGCTGCGTCTCCACCGGGGAAATCGCAGCGAGCCGTTCCCGAGTCGGGCATAAACAGCGTATCACCAACGAATAAGAGATCGTCTAGGTGATACGCCATGCAGGCAGGAGTATGACCAGGGACATGGTATGCCTTCAGCACGTGTCCGCTTAATTCCAACTGGTCGCCATCTGCCATCAACACATCGAACTGCGAGCCGTTAGTTGGGAAAGCCTCTGATTCTGCGTAAATTTGTGCGAACGTTGACTGAACCAACGATATTGTATCGCCAATAACGAGTTGGCCACCGTGCTTGTTCTTCAAATACAAAGCAGCAGAAAGATGATCTGCATGTGCATGTGTTTCGAGGATATATTTGCAGGTAAGACCATTACTCGAAATGTATTCGGATACCTGATCAGCACTTGAAGCTGCGATGCTGCAGGATGCGTGATCAATATCAAGACAAGGGTCAATTACGACGCACTCGTAGCTTTCACGGTCACGCACAAGATAACTAAACGTTGAACTTTGCTCGTGAAAAAACGTCTTTACGTGTAGTG
Organism: Luminiphilus sp.; assembly: GCA_965655685.1. GTDB lineage: Bacteria > Pseudomonadota > Gammaproteobacteria > Pseudomonadales > Halieaceae > Luminiphilus. The sequence continues at coordinate 4,606 of CBFHHL010000182.1, read as the reverse complement.
GGTTTGCCGACATGTAAATCTCTCAGGGGCAGTGGTCACTCGGTTTATCATCAAACTCAATGCTTTAGAGTTGTGATGGGTGCTTTCTTTATTGCTACTTGGTGGCGCCAACTAATCCAAGGCACCAATGTCTATTGCGAAAGGATATATGGTTATAACCAAAATTCAATATTAATGCGCATAATGTATATTATGTTAAATTGCATATGTAGGTGGGTATCGGTCCAACAAAGATTAGCGATCGTATCTGTGGAATGCGCCCTATTTACGCTACGCTGGAGTTTTTACCGGCTAATAGCTGATTGTTCGTACATGGAAACTTATTAATGCGATACCCCACCCCCAATTTCGTCCTAGCATTGCTCTTTGCTTTAACAGCCATCCCATCTCAGGCCACGCTGGAGGCGACGCGTGAACAATCATGGACCTTACGAGCGCTGATAACTGAACTCGAGGATTCGCACTTCGTGGATAAGCGCTACAACGACGTGATGTCACGAGCGCATCTAGAGACTTATCTCGAACGACTTGACCCATCACATTTGTATTTCACGAAAGCAGACATTGATGACTTCGCGAAATTTGAAACCACCTTGGATGATTTTGGGCGGCAAGGTGAGCTCTCCCCCGCCATAGAAATTTATGAACGCTATCGTCAAATCGCATCCGCGCGCCTACGTTTGGTCATCGACCAGATGGAGGTAACTGTCCAGCGGTTCGATTTTGATCGGGATGAATTTATAGAGCAGGATCCCACTGAGCGCAACTGGGCCGAGACGAGCTATGGGCTCTCTGAACGCTGGCGCAAGCGTGTCAAAAGCCAAGTTTTAAGCCTTAGACTCGCGGACAAAGAAGAGTCCGAAATAGTGCCCACGCTTAAAAGACGCTATGAGAATCAGCTAAAACGTTTAGAACAATATAACGCGCAGGACGTATTTGCAGTCTATGCCAATGCCCTGACCACCCAGTTTGATCCACACACAAGTTACTTTTCCCCGCGCCGTGCTGAAAACTTTGACATCGATATGCGCCTCAGCCTTGAGGGAATCGGCGCAGTACTCCAGAACGAAGACGAGTATGTAAAGGTTGTGCGGGTTGTGCCTGCAGGTCCTGCGGACCAGCAAAGCGACCTCAAAGCTGCTGAGCTTATTGTTGGTGTTGGTCAGGGTGACGAAGGACCGATGACCGATGTCATTGGGTGGCGGCTGGACGACGTTGTTGACCTGGTTCGAGGAAAAAAAGGCACCGTGGTACGGCTCGACGTGATCCCTGGTGCTGGGCGGACGGACGAAGTTCGACGATTAGTGATTACCAGGAACGAAGTCCGCCTAGAGGAGCAGGCTGCCCAGTCCAAAATAATTGAAATCAATGACTTGGGAGGCTCACCTCGAAAGATTGGAGTAATCGATATCCCCGCCTTTTATCTTGATTTCGATGCCTATCGTCGAGGTGATCCCGATTTTCGATCAACAACACGTGATGTTGCGAAGCTCGTCCAAGAACTAGAATCGTCCGGGGTTGACGGCCTTGTTATTGACCTTCGAGGCAATGGAGGTGGATCGCTACGGGAAGCTAACGAATTGACCGGTTTGTTTATTGAATACGGCCCTACTGTGCAAATTAAGGGTACAGGCGCCCGCGTCTGGCGTGACGGAAAGCGCCGGAGAGGTCCGTTCTACGAAGGTCCGCTCGCCATTATGATCGACCGTCTGAGCGCATCAGCCTCTGAGATTTTTGCTGGTGCGTTGCAAGATTATGGTCGCGCTGTCATCGTGGGTGATCGTAGTTTCGGCAAAGGCACTGTCCAAACACTTCTCGACCTCCCAGAAGGGCAACTCAAAATTACAGAGAGTAAGTTTTATCGAATCTCAGGCAATAGCACCCAACACAGGGGCGTAATTCCTGACATTAGTTTTCCTTCACTGCTGCAACACGACAAAATTGGCGAGAGCTCGCTCGAAAAAGCGTTAGATTGGGATCGAATTGCGCCGGTCAGACACAAAAACTACGCCGCGATAGATTCGATTTTACCAACGCTTGTTGCAAACCATACCGAGCGGGCGAACAGCGATGCCGATTTTCAATATATTTGGGATCAGAAGGCATTGGCTGAAAAAATTAGTGGGACAGAACTGTTGCCGCTAAACGAGAGCGTTCGGATAGCACAACGCGAGTCTCAAGAAGCTCAGTACCTCGCCATCGAGAATGCGCGGAGAAAGGCGAAAGGCCTGGAGGAATTAGCCTCGTTGGATGATATGTTTGAATCGGAAGAGGAAGAGTCGCTGGATAGCGCAGCCAATCCCGACACAGAATCCCCACATAGCGTCGATAAGGAAGAAGACGCGCTGATTACTGAGACGGCGCGTATTCTCGTTGATGCCATAAACCTATCTGGGCCTGTGGTGGCGAGGGCGGACATTCGATAAGGCCAGTGGTCACGCGTGTCTCGGAGTGAGCGTCGTAAGCTACGCAACAAGCCCTTCGAAACCCCTTTGTTCACTCTTGCCTCTTAACTTCCCAGCTGCGAGCCATTGGTCAAGCTTAAAGCGGTAACGCGGCTCTCATCGTTAAGGATGTTGAGACCGTTTCAGCGTGCGAGAGTAGGAAAGCTAGAAACTGATGGCGTCAGTTCCCATGTAACTCGCAATGGCTTTTGGCAGGACAATTGACCCGTCGGCCTGTTGTCCGTTTTCGATAACAGCTACCAAGGTCCTACCAACTGCGAGCCCAGAACCGTTTAAGGTGTGGAGAAGCTCAGGCTTACCCGTAGCTGGATTACGCCAGCGTGCCTGCATCCTGCGGGCCTGGTAGTCGCGAAAGTTAGAACAACTGGAAATTTCACGATAGGCACCCTGCCCTGGCAACCACACCTCCAAATCATAGGTAAGCGCTGCAGAAAAGCCCAAATCACCGCCGCACAGCCGCACCTTCCTGTAGGGAAGTCCTAGTGCCTGGAGGATGGCTTCCGCATGCCCAGTCAAGGCTTCCAGGGCCTCATCTGATTGCTCGGGCCTCACTGCGCGAACCAATTCGACCTTTTCAAACTGATGTTGACGAATGAGTCCGCGAGTATCGCGCCCATAGCTTCCTGCTTCGCTGCGAAAACACGGAGTATGAGCCGTGAACTTAAAGCCGTCCTTGCCCAGTTCTGAGTCCTCGACAATCCGATCTCGAAGCATGTTGGTTACTGGCACCTCTGCCGTCGGAATCAGGTAATACCCTGACTCCCCCTCTAACTTAAACGAGTCCTCTGCAAACTTGGGCAACTGCCCTGTCCCGTAAAGTGAATCGGAGTTCACAATAAACGGCACATAAACCTCGGTGTAACCGTGATTTTGTGTGTGCATATCGAGCATAAACTGGGTCAGAGCGCGCTGTAACCGTGCCAGTGGCCCTTGCATGACGCTGAAACGACTTCCGGTGATCTTGCCGGCCATCTCGAAGTCTAATTGCCCAAGGGCCTCGCCAAGATCCGCATGGTCTTTTGGTTTAAACGAAAGCTCCGCAGGAGCTCCCCATTTAAGCACCTCCTCGTTATTTTCCTCATCTACCCCTTCAGGTACCTCATCGTCAGGAATGTTTGGCGTCCGCATCATTAGATCGTCAAGCGCTTTCTGAACCTCCTTGGCTCGAGCCACCGCTGCATCGAGCTCTTTCGAAATTAGATTCAGGGCTTCATCAACCTCAGCTTTTGCTTCCTCGACGGACTTACCCGCCCCGATCAGGGCGCCGATTTGCTTAGAAGCCTTTTTGCGCTCGGCCAAAAGCTCCTGTGAACGAATATCGGCTTGTTTACGTTCAGCGTCGAGATCGACAAATTGCGAGACGGGAAACGCGTGATTCTTCTTCTTTAACAAAGTGGCAACGGCGTCGGGGTCTTTGCGAACAAGCTTCAGATCTAGCATGAGTATATGGGGGGTACCTAGTAACTTAGGGCGCTAGTTTAACGCCTAAATCGAATTAGTCGATGACTGAACGTGCCACAATGATGCCCAGATGGCAGGCCAGTAAACAAAATAGAACAGAGGCGGCGACGTACAAAGAGGACCTTAAAAAATGCCCTGCGTAGAGCTCATTTACAAGCTCTAATGAGAAAGTAGAAAACGTCGTAAAGAGCCAAGAAATCCAACCATCAAACCTAAACGCAGCGCTTCGGAAATGCTAAATCGCTCAAAAAGCGCAAAACAACAACCAATAGCGAATGCGCCAGCCACGTTGACCGTTAAGGTTGATAAACTCACAGCCCCCACACCATTTGCAGCCATATATTGGTTCACTAAGAATCTGCTTAAAGCACCCAGCGCTCCGCCCACTGCTATCGATATCGCAATCATCGGAGCGCCTCGATCTTATCCGAAGGTCTTTTTGTCCGCTCATCAAAAAAATCCACCCCCTCCGGTATATTTGGCTCGAACAGTATGGGATCTGGGGCTTCAGTAGACTCGATGGTGAGTTCAAAGCGTGTTGTCCGACCAAGAGAGTCAACAATGCTCATCTCTAAGGTCGTTGAATCCAAAACGTTAAGGTTAAACGCACTGATGCCCTTAAACTGACCTTTGGAAGCCTTATCCGAGAAAACTTGAAGCTCGGATAAGGCTTCCAAAGG
>CBFHHL010000181.1:0-10031 GCA_965655685.1 Luminiphilus sp. | reverse complement strand
CCAGTCGTCAGCATCGCCGCCGGCCATCCACTCAATCATGTCAGCCTTTGAGACAGTCGACTCAATCTTGCCACGCTTCACAGCAATATTGAGCATTTCATCGCCTCGTTTAATCACTGCGGCAACTTCCTCACCCGGTGCGCCCCGAAAGCTTAACTTGCCGGAGTCCCTGTTATCCGCATTTACTGCAATACCGCGAACGGATTGAAATTCATCACCAATCTTGAGTATCTGAGCGGCAGGGCTTCCCGGTACGATGGTTGCGACAACCATTGCACCAGTCTCATCCGTATTGTCGTAGGTAAAACCAAACCCAACGTAACGCGGGCGGTAAAAAAGCCCATCGTCGGCCATGTGAACTTTCACCGCGTTGATCGCGGCTTCTTGACTCTCTTGACCCGCTTCAAGCCACTTTGTCGCGACTTCTGCAGGAGATGACTCTGCTCTGGTCTCATCCGCAACTGATACTGCCATCACGAAAGCACTTAAGATAACTGCTAACCCAAACGTTGACTTCATAACTTCCCCCCGGTGTAATGAACGTGAAGGCCGCGCTCTGGCGACCTCACTAACCTAACAACGACTATACTTCAGAACTATGTTTAGCTTCATTAATTCTTTAAAAACGCCAAACACGACAAAAACCAGAGAGCGCAATGACCGCGAAAAACATTCACATTAGCAAAGTGCTAGGTCGAGTTAGTCGTCGAAGCCTTCCGCATAAGGCCGCTCCCTTTGAGTAATACCGGTCGATGAATGCTGCGGGTCGACATCCTTGATTGGCTGTCTGGATGTGATGTAGGAGTGCCAGATAAACACGACTGTAGCAATGGTGCCCAAAATGACGGTCGCCCAGATGCTGCCGTTGACCAAATCCACCACCGAGGAACTCAAAGAATCTCCTCTAATTTCCGCTACCTGTAAAAAGTATCGCTGTAACGTCTCGCGGAAAGCCATCATGCGAACCACAACGGAAAAAGTGAACACCAAATAAAGGCCCGTCAGCATGCCCGCATAAGCCTTCGTCAGTCTGTCGTTCGCCAAATGACTGGCAACGATCGCGGCAAACGTTGCACTGAGCCAAAACTGAAACACTGACTCCAACCGATTGATCGTGATGTCAACCAACTGCAAAAGTTGGAAAAAAGTAAGCTCCATTTCATACCTCGACTAAAATAACGGCGCAATATTATCGCTAGGTTATCTATCTAACGTAGATATCAACGATACTAGCCTCAGCATTAAAGTCGCAAATGATCACTCCGAGTTGTTTGGTGAGAGTACCGCTCTGAACGACGACAGACGCGAGAAATCAGGCTGGCGGAAAAGCAAAAGCTCATTGAAAGTGACGTTGGCGCGCGTCGGATGAGAGCCTGAAACGGTAGCGGTATGCCAAAATCAGCGTACCAAAGTACATAATCCAAAGACTAAAAACGACGTCACTCAAAAAATGCCCCCCCTGAACAATCCGGACCAGGCCAACGAGGGCACCTACCGTCATCCCCAATAGAAATAGCCGACGGCTGCCAAGTATCCAAGCAAACGCGATGAAAAAAGTAGCTATTGCAGCGTGGCCGCTGACAAATGAACAGTTCTTTGCACACTGACCCGAATAGGTAAAAGCGGGCGCAAATTGTGCATCTCCACCAAACTGCTCAATATGCACAGGCCTCGGCCGACCAAAAGAATTGTCCTTTAGGCCAATATTCACAATTAGCCCTGGAACCAACAACAGAACTAAAAGCAAAAACCTCAATCGCTTTTGCCAATTTTTGCTGTCGCCGCTATAAAAAAATTTCAACCACAGCAAAGCGAAAATAAAAACCAAAAGGTAGGCGAAATGGATCTTTGCAAAAATTTTATAAACAGTGGACACCAATACATTATCGCGGAGATAAAACGCGCCCCCGTCGTAAAATTGAGCGCTGAACCAAATATCGATGCTGGGAATGGCGAAGAATACGACACCGCTTAGAATACAAAAAAAAACATCTGCTCGAATCAAAGAGTACAAGGGCTTAGCCATCGCAATATTCATAACCGTTAAATCCTGACAACCGATAAACAAACACTTCCCGAGTGAACGTCGGATATACCCTTTCGGAAACACGATCCGCCGCAGAAACGTTGTCAAAGCAACCCTCAAATGTTCGAGGCATCTCCGAGAGAAAGATATAATCTAGGTCGTCATCGGTACTGACCGGCATCGCAAAGAGCAGGTCAAAATGATCGGAAATTCTCCCGCTTGGATTGAAACTAGCCACAGAAATTTCCCGGTCGCGCTCAAAGTCACTCAAGTAAAAATGCGCATAAGAAAGGAGCTTGCGAGAGTCGCTGATCCAGATGACGCCACCGTTCAACACTTCTCGGTCAATTTTTTTGAATAGTTCCCGCCACCCGCTGACACGCTTAAACGGTGTATTGGATTTCGTGGCTTCAACACCAAGCGAGCGCTGAATCGAAGGGTAGGCGTAAAATGCGCCAGCAACGACGAGGTTCAATCCGATCGCCGAGACTAGGAGTGTACGTTTCGCAGTTGTCGCAAGGTAAATCGCCACCCAGATGCTCGCGCCGATATACACGGGCGCGGCCCAATTGACATGCGCTCGTGATAACAGCGCTTGTGTACCGATTAGCAGCAATAGAGGTAGCGTCGTGGCGAGCAAAAACTTATCAGCCTCGGTATGGCGCTGCCGCAACATAATTTGCAAGAACAGCCACATAGCGACCGGACCAAAGACCAAAAACTGACCTGCAAAAAACTCAAGAAACTGCTCAGGGTGGAAGAGAGTGCCCGAGAGTTGCGATATCTCGCTGGTGTGTTGAAAGCTAATGAAGTCGTGCTGATAGTTCCACACAAGGTTGCTTGAAAATACTACCAGGGCTGCCACTGCCGCTAGCCAAGGCCCCGGTGTAATCAGTCTTCCGCGATAACACAACATGAGATGCGCGAGGAAGCCTGTGGCTAACAAACCCATGGTGTATTTCGACAGGAGTCCCGCACCACCTAACAAACCGCACAGAATCCACAAACTCAGGTGGTTGCGTTCCAATGCGAGTAAATACACGTACGCTGTTAGCGCCCAAAAAAATAACAACGGCGCGTCAGTAGTAATAAATAGGCTATTGAACGTCACCAGCGGTGTAGACAAGAAAAGGGTGGCAGCAATCATGCCCGTACGCCGATCCCTTAAGTGGTGGCCAATCAAATAGATAATGGCGCCAGTCAGCCCGTAGAGTATTGGTGATGCAATCCTCACTGACCATTCACTCACGTGCCCCGCGAGTGTCGTCGTCAGGGCAATAATCCACGCAACTGCGGGTGGCTTTGAGTAATACCCAAAGGCCAGATCTTGAGACCAAAAATGGTAGTAGGCCTCGTCGTAAAAGAGCGCGAGATCTAGCACCGATAACATAGCTAACCGAACGACCACCAATGCGCAGGCAACCAGAACTAGCGGGCTTCTAACCAGTTTGTAAATAGTTTCTGCCATAAAGGCGCCTCGCGGCTTAAACGTCCGAACGCGGCGCAGGCGCACCAGTCCTCGTCTCTCGTACAACATAAGGACTGAAAAAGTAGTCTGAAATAAAGAACGTTAAGCTTGCGGTGGCACAAAGCTTTGCGAATAAAGAGACGTTCGGATACCCACCGGAGTGCGAGAAAAGCATTATTGCCGCCACAATCAGTAAACTCAGGACAAAGACGTGCACACCGACAGAGAAACCCCATGACCAGCGCTTAGCGCTATAGATGGCCAACGCCGCAGCGATTACGCCAACCCCACTGCCAACCAAAACATCTATCGGCCAATGAACACCGACCAAAACACGACTGATGGCAACCCACGCCCCAAACAAAACGAGCATGACTCTCGTTGAAGTTTGCGTTGCGAAGTAGTACAGGCAGGACACCATAATAAATACGGTTGAAGAGTGCCCAGACGGGAAACTATTGCGTTTAAAGGCCTGCCCAATCTGAATGAATTCATCGCTGCTCAAAACAGCGGGCGGGCGTGACATGTCGAAATAGGTCTTCATGCCATGAGTGAGCAGCGTGCCGTAGACGGCAGCCAGCAAAATAATAAAAAGTAATGAAGGGTTGCGGCGGGCAAAAAACAACATCAGGCACAAAGCCACAACCGTATCACCCATGAATGTTGTGATTTGCAAAAAGTCTTCAGACAGATACGCCGCCTGAGCGTTCAATGAGTGAAAACCAGCTTCGTAGCCACCAATTACGAAAAGCAGCAGTGCAGCAAGCAAGCAGAATACGGTAAACAGTGCAAAGGACATGAATATGCGGGTATCGTCAAACCGACATAATTCATTTCGCGACGCAAGAACCTCGGCTTTAACACCCTCCAGCAGGAACGAGCCTCTGAGAGGCTTTAAACTGTAAGTGTAAAGACTATTGAGATTCATGTTTGCGCTCCACTAGTGCGATTCCGCCCTCGCGGAAAATTAGGTTGAGGTCTTGACGTAAGTCCTGCTCAAGAGATTCAAGTCTGTCCGATCGAGTGAATATCAGGTCTGCATCATTCGGCGAATTCCGCGGTGTAATGGCCTGCCGATAAACACTAAAGCTGGGCATTGAAATTCCGTAGGCGACTACCTTTTCAAAGCCTCGCTCATTCGCCAGCTGCGCAGCTCTTTTGACAGGACCTTGTTGCAGTTCTCCCGCCGCCTCAATAAAGACCGTAAAGACGAAGAGCGTTTGTAATACGCCCAATGCAACGAACTTTTGAACGTTTGAGACCTTGAAAAAGACGACTACACAGAACATTGCAATGAGCGTCAGAACAGCGAATAACCGGTAATTGAAGTCGAGCACCTCGTCACCGCGTGATAGCAATTCAGCTTCATAAGCGCGCGAGCTTTGCTCAGCTGCCAAGGCGACAAGGTCAGGCACAAAACACATGAGAACCATGAAGCCAATGGGGAAGACGAACTGCCAGGAGCCTCGAAATAGCACCTCGCGATAGCGTGCGAAGATGAGAAAAACACCCGTTAGACCGTAGAGCAGGTAATGAGGGAGTTGTGTCCGTGACACCGACACCAGTGCAAAAACGACAATGAACCAACAGAGAAAGTATCTACTGAGGGCATCTGTCCAAATAGTCGGCAGTTTGTGTATGCACTTGAAAAGTACCCCGGTAAAAGGCAACACAATGAGGGGGAGAACAACAAAGTAATAGAAAAGAGATCCGCCGTGGCCCTCGCGGGTCTGAGTAAACCTATTAATGTTGTGGTCCACCAAAAACCCGGCAAAAAAGTCCCAACCTTGGTCCCGATAGACCGCCATCAACCACGGAGACAAAATCATGATGAAGACGAGCCAACCTGTTGGATGAAAGACGGCCTTCAAGAATTGCCGATGTTGTCCCGAACTGGCGAAAAAGAAACCTCCTGCGATCAAGGGGATCGCAACTGCAACCGGCCCTTTGGTTAAGACACCAAGTGCAAGCCATGCAAAGGTGGTTAATAGCGTTCTAAGAGAAGGCGCTCGCATGTATCGCCAGATGTCGAACATGGTTAATGAAATAAACAGGTTTAACCAGGCGTCTGCCGTTGCTGCTCTGCCAATGACGCCCACAATGGCCACGTTCGCCATAATCAAAGCCGTAAACACAGCGCTTCGCTCATCCCACTCCTGTGTTACAAAACGGTAGCTAGCGAGGAGCCACAAAGTCGCTGCGAGCGCAGACGGCAACCTGAAGGCAAACTCATTAATGCCAAAGGTGCTAATGCTGAGTGCTTGGAGCCAATAGCTCAAAATCGGTTTGTCATACCTTGGAGCACCGTCGAGATAGGTGGCGGCAAAATTACCCGACACAACCATCTCCCGTGTCGCCTCGGCGAACGCGCCCTCGTCTAAGTCGAATAGCGGAACCCCCCAAAGGTTTGCGAAAAACGCAATGAAGATGGATCCCGCTATTAATCCGGTTTCAACGTAGGCGTTTGACGAGTTGCGGTAGAGCTGAGAAACCACTGATGTCATTCAGTTCGTTCCGCGATTGGGCTGATGGAAGACCAGCTGTCGGGGGCGGATATCTCGTCTGTCTCCCGAAGGTGGTACCCACGGGTATTAGTTGCCTCGAAAAATACCCGAGAAAGCATCTCGGCCAATACGCCAGTAGTGATGAACTGCGCCGATGCAACAACGATTGACATTCCAAAGAAAAACAGCGGGCGCCCACCAATGTCCTCACCCATAAAAAACTTTAGAACGCCCAAGTAGCCTAGGATTAAGCATCCAATCAAGCCACAGCACAAACCGATGTATCCAAAAAAATGGCCTGGACGGGCTCTAAATTTAAGGAAAAAAGATACGGACAAGAGGTCTAGGATCACCCTAAAGGTCCGAGATAACCCATACTTCGACTGCCCGTATTGCCGAGCATGGTGAGAAACAGCTGTTTCTCCGATTCGACTTGGCTTAGTGACAGACGCGACCCAAACAGGAATAAATCGATGCATCTCACCAAACAGGCGGATTTGTTTCAGCAGACTCGCTCGATAAACCTTAAGGCTGCAACCGTAATCACGCAGCTTCACCCCCGTTACTCTCGCGATTAGTCGGTTCGCAATCAGTGATGGAAATCTTCGCAACCAGTAGCCGTCTTTTCGGTCCTCGCGCCAGCCTTGCAGCATGTCGAGGTCCCGATCGAACAGCTCCTCAATCATTGAGGGTATATCGCTAGGGTCGTTCTGGAGATCACCATCCAATGTGACAATGATGTCACCCCTGGCGGCGTCGATCCCGGCTTGCATCGCAGCCGTTTGACCGTAGTTACGTTGAAGCTCTACAACGCGGACGTGACTCCCAAACTGTTGTCTAGCTTCCATTAATCGATTCAGCGTTGCGTCCATACTACCGTCATCAACGCAGATGAGCTCCCACTCGTGCTCGAAATCCGACAATGCTTCGTGCATGTCGGTCACTAGGGGAATAACGCTGTCTTGTTCTTGGTAGAGTGGGACGACTACAGAGACTCGGTAACTCATAAAATCCCCTCAAAGTAAGGGGAGATAGGGTATATCCGGGCGATGAAATTACGGTGACCAAACCGTGAAGGAATTGCAAAGGTTTTATGGCGATATGATGTTAAAAATATGGCGAAAACATGACAATCCAAGCGCGATCATCATCGATGGCCCAACATTAGTTTTCGCTATGCCTTCGCACTCAACTAAGAAGGTTTGGTATTGGGTCGGTTCCTGCAATGAACGGTTCCCAGTCAGTAAACGTCGCCCAGTGATATCACCGATAGTTTTGAGAGCTAAACCTATCAGACACATTCATCTGGCCAATAGAGCTTTCTCGCAGGCTCAGCCGTGACACGCCTCTTAACGTTTGAACCTCCTAATTTCGTCTTGATGCACGCCCCAACGGTAGCGACAAAAGCGTCAGCACGCAGGTCGAAGATACAATAAAGATGTGCAAGCTTACCGACATTAGAAGCAAGGTCTCAAAGGTATCGCCACCTGGGATTGCACCAGCAATAAAGGCCGTCTCATAGGTCCCTGCGCCCGCTATACCATGCACCGGCATCACACCCGATAGCTCTCCCGCGACTACACCTCCTAGGATGGTCAGCCACGAAAGGTCTGTCAGTGCCGCCGCTAATAAAGCAATTGCGCCAATTTTGACCGCCCACGCGCTGGCGGTGAGACACAACAGCCAGCTGAGCTCTGTGGTAGACGAGGGGCCACGTGCTCCTAATCTAGAAAGAGTCGATATTAGCGCGCCCCGTTTTTGGATCGTTGTTTCAAAACGATCAGAAAGCGACCTCGATACAACCAGTACATAGGCCCCTGCAACCATCGTCACTAAAGAGGTTGCAATTGCCAGCTCTAGACTCGCGTAGCAGATGGCAATGAAAATTGACAATGAACCCATGACAAGGAGGTCTAACACGCGTAACCACACGAGGTCCATGGACGCATCAATGAGAGAAAGCGCACTATAGCGTTTCATCAGTAACGGATAACTGGCCTCCCCTAACCGCATAGGTAAGAGGTTATTAAGGCTTTGGTGGATTAAACTGAGCTTGAGCGTAAGGCCATAACCAAGGCCCAAAGAATGACTTTTGAAAAGAAAGATCCGCCAGGCTCTGAGTGCATGACTAGCTGCGAATAGAAGCAGGCATTGCAGTACCACTAGACCTGGCGCTAATTGCCAGCTAGCCCAAACGACGCGCCAACCCAGCAGGACTTCAACCGCCCATATCATTGCGACAGTAATAGTCACGCCGATGACCCAGCGAATGACCGCCACGAAGCTACTCCCCCCTTAAGAAGAGATAGGATAACATCCGCCCCGCGCGGCACTGCAACGGATTTTCGGGCTTTAGTAACAAGGGCTTAATGCGCGCCCAAAAAAAGTGGAGACAATGTATGAGAGTGTTGTTAACAGGCGCCGCAGGTTTCATTGGGGCAAATGTAGCCAAAGCACTGATCGCTGAGGGGCACCGCGTCCTCGGCGCAGACAATATTAACGATTACTACGATGTCGCCCTAAAGCACCACCGACTCGAACAACTTACGCAGCTAACCGACTTCCAATTCGTTCCAGTCGACCTAAGCGATGCAAACGCGACGGCCGCCCTCTTTGTGGAGGGCGCTTTCGATTGGGTCATACACCTTGCCGCTCAAGCAGGTGTTCGTTACTCCATTGAGAACCCTCAGGCTTATGTGGCCAGTAACTTAATCGGTTTCCAAAATATCCTGGAGCAAGTCCGCATTCATCCACCGACGCATTTTGTTTTTGCATCATCAAGCTCGGTATACGGCAATAGTAAGCGATCGATTTTTTCCGAGACTGACCCGACAGACGATCCCGTCAGTCTCTATGCCGCGACAAAAAAATCGAACGAAGTGGTGAGCCACAGTTACGCAAAGCTGTACGGTGTGCCAATGACAGGGCTGAGGTTCTTCACCGTTTATGGCCCAGCAGGACGCCCTGACATGGCGTACTTTAGTTTCACGGACAACATTCTAAACGGCAGGCCGATTAAGGTCTTTAATCACGGTAATTTAGAGCGCGACTTTACCTTCATCGATGACATCGTCAATGGCGTTATCGGCGCTTGCAAACACCCCCCAACAGAGCTTGACATTCCACATCGCATTTTGAATCTAGGAAACAATCAACCCGTAAAACTTGGACATTTCATCGCCACACTCGAGTCTTTATGCGAACGAGACGCCGTCAAAGAGCTCGTGGATATGCAGTCGGGAGATGTCCACCGCACCTGCGCCAATATTGACGCAGCTCAGCAGTTGTTTGGGTTTTCACCAAAGACCTCTATCGAGGATGGCCTCCGGTCATTTGTAAATTGGTATCGCGGCTACTACCGTTAGTAAAGCTACCGACCTACTGAAACATACGCGCTTCATCATTACCCTAACGCGGTTATTGCAGAGTTTTCCTTCGACAACCGCGCTGTTGTAATGGCCACTGTCGAGCCCCTTAGCAAGCTGGGCCGTGCTGCCACCTTGAATCTTAAACGTTTAATTCGGACGAATTATTGACCAAGAGAGGGTATTTAGATGAAACGCCGCGAGGTACTAAAAGGGTTAGCCGCGCTTCCTGCTTCTGCAGCTGCCGCCCAGTTAAACGACCATCAACGCAATCCATTCCAACATGGCATTGCCAGTGGAGACCCCGACGACAGCAGCGTCGTCATTTGGACGCGCATCACTTCTGACGGATCGGATAAGACTGTGGAGTGGGAGGTATCGCTCGATAGTGAGTTTTCAACACGCGTCGCTTCAGGACAACAACTCGCCACCCACCACCGTGATTTCACAGTAAAGGTAGTGGTAACCGATCTAGCCCCCGGTACCCATTATTATTTTCGTTTTAACAGCGGCAAGTGGACTTCAGATAAAGGCAAAACTATGACGCTGCCCAGTGGATCCCTCAACAAATTAGGTATAGCGCTGGCATCTTGCTCGAACTTTGCTTTTGGTTTTTTCAATGCCTATGAAGCTATTGCTAAAGACGACGACATCGACGTAGTACTGCA
>CBFHHL010000180.1:0-1173 GCA_965655685.1 Luminiphilus sp. | reverse complement strand
TCTTCAGTGCAACAACTACAAGGTGATCGACCTTGGCGTAATGGTGCCGACGCAGGCTATTTTAGACGCCGCGAAAGAACACAACGCTAATATCATTGGTCTATCAGGCCTCATAACGCCCTCGCTCGATGAGATGGTGACTGTGGCCTCGGAAATGGAACGGCAGGGTTTTGATATGCCGCTGATGATTGGAGGTGCAACAACATCGCCCGCGCACACCAGCCTCAAGATTGAACCGGTTTATTCGGGTGATACGGTTTACGTCAAAGATGCATCGCGCGCGGTCGGGGTGGCTGCTAAGTTGCTCGGTGAGCAAAAACAGGCGTTCTCGCTTGAACTCAAACGCGACCACGAGGCGAAGCGTGCGTCTTACGCTCACAAAAAGGCAGCGCCTATGTTGTCGTTTGACGAGGCGATGGCAAGACGTGAAAAACTCGCCTTTACCCCACAAGTAATAAGCGAGCCTGCCCAGCTCGGTGTTCATGTGCTTGACGACTACCCTCTGACAGCACTTCTGGACACCATCGATTGGATGCCGTTTTTCAACGCCTGGGAGTTCAGCGGGCGATTCCCCGATATATTGAACGACCCCATCAAAGGCGTCGAAGCCAAGAAGCTGTTTGCCGATGCGCAGGCGATGCTCGAAAAGATCATCGACGAAAAATGGCTCGAGGCACGTGCCGTCTATGGTCTGTTTCCTGCCTACAGCAGAGAGAATCAGATAGTGATTCTTGATCCTGAGACCTATAAGCCACTCGAGACAACACACTGGCTGCGCCAGCAAAAGCCAATGCCTGACGGCAAGCCACAGCTGTGCCTGGCTGACTTTATTGCACCCGAGTCGGAGGGCGTGCGTGATTATATTGGTGCGTTTGCTGTGACTACCGGTCACGGTATTGAGACCCATGTAGACCGATTTGAAGAGTCGCATGATGACTATTCTGCTATCATGCTTAAGGCGCTAGTAGATAGACTCGCCGAAAGCTTTGCCGAACATTTACATCGGCGTGTTAGGGCAGAGTTTTGGGGGTATGCGGCGGATGAGGCGCTCGATAATGATCAGCTGATTAAAGAGCAATACCGGGGCATACGCCCGGCCCCAGGTTACCCGGCTTGTCCTGACCACCGGGAGAAAGAGACGCTATTCAGGCTGCTTGATGTCGAGAAAAATAC
>CBFHHL010000179.1:0-1391 GCA_965655685.1 Luminiphilus sp. | reverse complement strand
TCTGAAGAGTAAGCTTAGGTATCTTCGTTGCGCACACCTGAAGTGATACCCCAGCGGTTTACCAGATCATTCTCCAAATCAAACAGATCAAGAACACGTCCCACGCTGTGATTAATAATGTCATCAACGCTACTTGGCAGCGTATACATGGCAGGAAGCGGTGGCGCAATGATGGCCCCCATCTCCGAGAGCGATGTCATTGTTCTCAAATGCCCAGTGTGAAACGGTGTCTCGCGTACCATCAACACTAATTTTCTGCGCTCTTTCAAGACAACGTCTGCCGCCCGAGTGAGGAGAGATGAGGTAACACCAGTAGCAATCTCGGACATGGTTCGCACAGAGCAAGGTGCAATAACCATGCCCGCCGTCGGAAAGGATCCGCTAGACACCGCTGCGCCAACGTCTTTCACTGGATACCAATGATCCGCAAGTGCTTTTACATCATCGGCGCGCAGATCACTTTCGTAGCTCAAGGTAAGGTCAGCAGACTTACTCATGACCAAATGCGTTTCAACACGCAATTCACGCAAAGCTTCGAGCATACGGATGCCGTAAATGATGCCCGAGGCACCACTGATTCCTACGATTAGCTTTTGTTTACTCATGTGGAATAACTCTACGCATGGCCCTAAGGCCTTTCTTTCAATTTGCAGAGGGGGCTCACGGCTACCTGTTATCTGCTTCGGGCAGCGTTATCAAATAATGACGACCGCACTGTCCAAGATGATTGCGACTCTAACCGTAAATCACCCCTACCGCCACACACGGGGCGCTAGCCAGTGCAGTTCTGTTCGGACAGCTTCTCCTCGATTGCCATGAACGAGAACGCATCGAGAAAAAAAGCGTTCCAAAGAGTACAAGAGTAACCGACCAAAGCCAGGGCCTGGCGTTAACGTCATCTTCGTTCGTTTTTGTTGAGAGCTTTAGGGCTTTAGAGTCTCGGATGTGGCACATCCGCAAATAGAGAGGTAACTTCATTTCTATTGCAAGAGGACACAACATGCTCATTAAAGTTTTGGTTTTGCTTCCACTTTTTTTTGCCAGTTCCGTATTTGCCAATGAGCAAAGCAATAGCGAAGCAACTGATTCCTTAAACGGTGGAAACACCGCCTTGAAGGTGGCGGTCATCAGTTACTCACAGGAAACCTGCACGTTCTGCCCCGGCGGCGACACCGAGATCGAGGATCGAGCTTGGCGTGTTCCCTTCGTCACCGGCGAAAAGCTTATAGATCGCAAACGGGGCTTTATCGGGGGGTTTGTCCATGCGGCTGAAGCGCTTCCAAATCTGTCCGTTGTAGGTATCAACTCACCCGACAACGTTTTCGGCGGATCTTCTCGTAGCTGGGAAAGCAGAGAAAGCTTCGAGCATTTTATGAGGATCATTACCGATG
>CBFHHL010000178.1:0-35220 GCA_965655685.1 Luminiphilus sp. | reverse complement strand
TGTAATCGAGCCGACCCACAGACACCCAGCGGCCGGTCTTCAGTCGTGGGAGGCCGTCAAAAACCGTCGCACGCCCCTCAGGATCTTTGCGCGAACACACCTCACCCACAGGCTTGTGGTAGAGCAAAATCCGATTATCGATAACATCGTCATTAGCGACTGGCTTACCTTTGAATTTGATTTTATCGCCAGCAACCACACGATCGCCCAACTTAGCAGTCTTACCATTAACGTTGACTTCACCCGCGCTGATACTCTCCTCAAGCCCTCTTCTCGAACCATAGCCCAATCTCGCGAGCACCTTTTGGAGCTTCTCGCCGTCAGGCTTGACCGCAATATCCCCGACAATGACTTGATCGGCTTTATGCTCTAAATCACTCACTGTGCATCAACCTCAACCTCACCCTCGTCGAGCAAAGCCTCAACAGCAATACCCTGATTGTCTGGGGACGCAGCCTCAAACTCACCCGCTTCTCTGGCTTCTGTAGCCTCAGAGCCGTCCTTGTTGGCTTCATTCTCTACTGTAATGTCATCGTCTCTGGCATCGTGAAACTCCTCTAGGGGTAAGGCGCTCGTCATCGTCTCGAGATCCTTCACGTCCGCCAAGGGGGGCAGTTGATCCAGCGTCTTGAGATTGAAGTAGTCGAGAAATTCTCTGGTAGTCGCGTACATTGCAGGCTTTCCTGGAACATCGCGGTGCCCCACAACCTTGACCCAATCGCGCTCGAGTAAACTTTTCATAATATTGCTGGAAACCGCCACACCACGGATATCTTCAATCTCACCACGTGTTATGGGTTGGCGATAAGCAATCAGCGACAAGGTCTCCAAAAGCGCCCGTGAGTAACGCACTGGACGCTCGACCCACAGCTTGCTCACCCAAGGCGATAGATGTTGTCTTACCTGAAAGCGATAGCCACTAGCCACCTCTACCAACTCAAACCCTCTGCCTTCACATCGCTCAGAAACGGCCTCAAGTGCATTACTTATATCGGTCATCGAGGGCCGCTCGAGCTCGTCAAATAGCTGCGCCAACTGCTTCTTTGACATCGGCTCTCCCGCCGCCAGCAAGGCGCCCTCTAGAATTTCGACTAAATCATGATCGCCCATAGTTTTGACTACTCGCTCCGCGCTTTGATGTGAATAGGCGCGTACTCGCCCGACTGCACAATGTCCACCAAAGACTCTTTTATCAACTCTAAAATCGCTAAAAAGGTAACAACAACGCCAAGACGCCCCTCTTCGACGTTGAATAGCGACTCAAACGAGCAAAACTCCTCGGCTTGCAGTGCTTGCAGGACATCGGCCATTCGCTCGCGCGTAGAAAGCGACTCTCGCTTTATCTGGTGACTCTCGTATAAATCCGCTCGTTTCAACACCTCTGAAAAGGCGATTACGAGATCTTGTAAATTCACGTCAGGCAGCGGCTTCGTTCGTTCCATAACCGGCGGTTCCGCGGACCCCACCCAGGTGTCACGATCTACACGAGGCAACTCCGCCAGGTCCTCAGCTGCCTTCTTGAAGCGCTCGTATTCCTGAAGCCTACGAACGAGCGTCGCGCGAGGATCTTCTTCCTCTTCATCAGCTTCGCTTGACCGCGGCAGCAGCATGCGCGATTTGATCTCGGCCAGCATTGCGGCCATGAGTAAGTATTCTGCAGCCAACTCAAACTGAACAGCATCCATGAGCTCTACATACTGCATGTATTGCTCGGTGATCACGGCCACATCAATATCGAGAATATTGAGATTCTGTCGACGGATAAGATACAAAAGGAGGTCAAGAGGCCCTTCAAATGCCTCAAGGAAAACTTCAAGTGCCCGTGGCGGTATGTACAGGTCTTTGGGCAACTCTGTAAGCGCCTCACCCAGAACAACGGCAAAGGGCATTTCACCCTGTTGCGGCTGACCCATTCGCTTTTCCACGGCACTAGAGGCCCTCAAAGACGCGACAGGCGCAGTATCTGAGGAGAGATCAGACGTCTCAGGGCTATCAGCCGGAACCGGTTGATCGCCAACAGCTTCCGTGGTTTCAGCGCCGTCGGGGAGTGGTGGTGTATCTGTCGTATCGTTCAAAGCGTTTCCTATGCGTTATACGAATGCGTCCGACGCACCCAATCCCTGCCGAAGTAATTGAACCTCTTCACCGCTCATATCGATAACCGTCGTGGGCTCCAGTCCGCAATAACCACCGTCAATCACGAGATCGACATCGCGCTCAAGGGTTGTGCATATATCGTACGGATCACTGAGCGGATAGTCATCTCCGGGAAGAATCAAGGTGACCGACATCAGCGGCTCGCCTAGTTGGCTAAGCAGCGACTGCGCAATCGGATTGTCAGGCACGCGCAAACCGATGGTTTTCCTTTTTGGGCTCATTACACGCCGGGGCACTTCTTTACTCGCCTCGAAAATAAAAGTGTAGGGGCCTGGCGTAGCGTGTTTTATGAGTCTGTAGGACGCATTATCAACCCGCGCATAACGAGATAGCTCAGATAAATCCTGGCACATCAAGGTGAAATTATGATCATCCGCCAGTTTGCGGATCTGCCGTATACGCTCAGCGCCCGCTTTGTTGTCGAGACGACAACCCAAGGCGTAGGCAGAGTCCGTAGGATAAGCAATAACACCGCCAGTCGAGAGGATGTCGACAGCCTGATTAACCAAGCGACTCTGGGGCGTCTCCGGGTGAATACTAAAAAACTGACTCATCAAGGACCTCTACGTTATCACTAGCGACTGGTTCTTGCGCTTTTTCAATCATTCGTTCGACATTGAACGGCAATGCTTCCCAAACGTAGCGCCCAGTGGCAAGTCGGTTCGTGTCGACACCCAAAGTTGGACCATACTCAAAACTTCTATGAAAATCTGAGCCCGCCGAAACGAGAAGATCCAAGGACTCTGCTATCTGACTCAAGCGTTTCATGTCGGCCTCCGGCTGCCGACCGTTCAGTATCTCTAAACACTCGCCGCCCGCAGTCTTGAAGTCATTCAGAAGCGCGCGAAGCTTCATGCCCGTTAGCCGATATTTCAGCGGGTGCGCCAGTACGGCGACACCTCCCGAAGTTGTAATAGCAGTCACAACATCCGCCATCGATGGCCAAAATGCTTTCACGTCACCTACCTTGCCTGCACCCAGGTACTTATCGAACGCCTCGGTTATAGAAGCCACGTGGCCTATCTCGACCAACCATTGCGCAAAATGCGGACGCCCAATCTGACTGCCATTGGCTGCCTTCAGCGCCCCAGCTAAAGCCCCTGGAAATCCAGTTTTGTCTAGGCGCTGGGCGATAGTCTTTGCCCGTTCGATACGTGCCGCCGAGAGAGACTCAACCATCCCTACCATCTCAGCAGCTGACTCATCGAACCCAAGACCCACGACATGAATCGTGGTCTTGGCCCACTGACATGATAATTCGACGCCTGATATCAAACCGACTTCCTGCGCCGGAAGCGAATCTTTTACCGACAAGTAACCCGATAATGTGTCGTGATCAGTGATCGCAAAACGCGATACCCCGGCAGCCTTGGCTTGTGCAAGTAGCTCGCCGGGTGGCAGTGCGCCGTCGGAGGCTAAGGAATGTGTATGGAAGTCAACGATCACAATTAATAAACTGAAAACCTTCGTGGCGGGCAATTAAACTCAGCTAAACTAGGTATAAGAACCCGTTTAGCAACCTTCGACCACATAGTAACAGAGCGAACATGAAGCAAGCCCTAGAATTCTTTCCCTTAGTTGTATTCTTCGTTGTATTCCAGCTGTCTGGAAAAACACTGACAATCGCCGACTATGCCTACACCTTTGACAGCATCTACTCGGCAACCATTGCTTTGGTTGTTGCCACTTTACTTCAAGTCATTATCGTTAAACTCGTATGGGGCAAGGTTGAGAAGCGCTTGCTGGGTGTTGCTGCGGCGGTAACGCTTTTTGGCGGTGCCACAGTGGCGCTAAGGGACCCAATGTTTATTTTTTGGAAACCGACGGTCTTTAACTGGGCACTCGCAGGGGTCTATGTCGTTTGGCACGTTGTGCGCAAACGCTGTTTCTTTCAAGAATTACTCCCCAATGAAATTGAAATGCCGCAGCATGCGTGGAATAAGGTAACGTTAGTCTCGACGGCGCACTTTTTAATGGTTGGCGCAGTGAATCTCTACGTTGCCTACAACTATTCCATGGACACCTGGGTATCTTTCAAACTTTGGTCAGCGTTTTTATTTACTGTTCTGTGGGCCACCATCATTGGCGTTATTATGGGACCGTATTTGAAAGAGTCCGAAAATACAACCACGTCTGACGACACGGTTGGCGGAAAACACGCCGCAAAAGAGACGACTAAAACTTTTTGAACGGGCGCCGAGGGCAACTGGGAATGAATAACCAAATGACATGGCAAGTGACGTGGATTGCAGCCACAACTATGGCGCTTACCACCATGACGACCTCCGCGCAGCCAGAGGAAACTATCCAGACTTCGGCACAAACGCCAGAGGTTAGTGAGCCCGCGGTTGCTGAAAGCGAACTCAGGACCGGTGAAACACGTTACGTCACGGACCTCATTTACACCCCCATTCGCAGCGGCCCCGGAGGCGACTACCGTATCGTCAACAAAGGCCTTCCCTCCGGAAGCGAGGTCACTTACTTTGGCACCACAGAAGACGGAACCTGGGCGGAGGTTGAGACGCGAGGCGGCACGCGCGGTTATTTAAGGGCTCAGTATCTGCAAGTTGAAATCCCCAGAGCTAGGCAAGTCAGCACGCTCGAAAACGAGCTCGAGAACGAACGAACGCGCGCATCACAGCTCGAGGCGCAACTCGGCGCGTATATTGATCAGCTGACCTCCTCTAACGAAGAGGGGGGTTTGACTGCACAAGAATTGGAAGCTACGAAGCAAGAACTCGCAGAGATAAAGCGCATATCTGCAAACGCTATTCAACTTGACCGGTTGACCAATGAGCTAACCGCAAAGCTTGAAGACGCCAACGCGCGCAATGATCTTTTGAAACTAGAAAACGCTCGATTGGAAGATCGCGTCGCTAACCGGCAACGCTTAGAGGGTATTCTTGCCATTCTGACAGGCATCTTTATTGCGCTCGTAATTCCGCGATTGACAGTGAAGCGCCGACGTCAAGACGGCTGGCGCTAGGTTACCGACGGAGAGCCTGATGTCTAAACCTGCTCACCTAAAAGTACATAGGTCCGTGTTTTGCAAACGCGTTTTTGCAGCTCACTTTGCCGATTTTCATCAATACCGTGTTTAAAGAGTGAGATTTGATATAACGCCCGCTGTCGCTACCCTCGTTATTGCCCTTGAATCAAAATGACATTCGCTTCGTACCGAGAGGAGTTCCAAGTGTTTTCCCTAAAGCAAGCCATATTAAGTTTTGTAACCGTGTTGCTACTCGCGTCCAGTGGTGCCCAGGCGGAGAACCCCATCGTCAAGCTCGAAACCAATCTGGGTGACATCACAGTCCTTTTGTACGCCGATAAATCACCCAAAACAGTCGAAAACTTTTTAGCACATGTCGAAGAAGGCTTTTACAAGAACACCATCTTTCACCGCGTTATCGATAACTTCATGGTACAAGGCGGAGGTTTTGATGTGGATTTAAAGCAAAAGGACTCTGGTAGAACCGTCGTCAACGAATCGAAAAATCGCCTACATAACGATCGCGGCACCGTGGCCATGGCGCGCACCAGCGACCCCGACTCGGCAGGAAGCCAGTTCTTCATTAATCAGCGTAATAATCCCCGTCTTGACTGGACACCCTTCACGCCTGGCTACACCGTATTTGGTGAAGTCATTAGTGGTATGCGCGTGGTTGATTTCATGGCGTCAACACCCACCGGGAATGGTATGGGCTCAACCGACAAAGGAAAAATGCCCCTGCAAAACGTACCGTTAGATCCAATCGTGCTCCTGCGCGTCACCCGCGTATCCCCATGACAATACTGAGCGTTAATCTAAACAAGGTCGCTTTGGTCCGTAACTCGCGCGACACCAGCTCACCCTCACCACTAGAGTTCGCCGCGACGGCGGTGGCTGCAGGTGCCGAGGGGATCACTGTACACCCAAGGCCTGATCAACGTCATATCCGAGCGTCGGATTGTCATGACCTCGCTGAAGCAGTAACGGTGGAATTCAATATTGAGGGTAATCCCTTTGCGCCTCCAGTCGGGAGTGGACGTGAAAACGTCTCGAACTATCCCGGTTTTATGTCACTCGTCGAGGCGACCCGGCCCGCTCAGGTCACACTTGTACCGGATGGTGATGCCCAGCTAACGTCTGACCACGGTTTCGACTTACGGCAGGACAGCGAGCGGCTGGAACCTATTATTTCTCAGCTTAAGTCTTGGAACTGCCGCGTCAGCATATTCATGGATCCTGAGCCTGAGCAGATGGCTTTGGCAGCGGCGATAGGCGCTGATCGTATTGAGCTTTATACCGAGGCGTACGCAGTGGCCCACGCCAATGGTCGCTTTGATTCGGCATTAGCGGCCTTTGTGGAAACCGCAATTGCCGCTAACGAGGCGGGACTGGGGGTGAATGCTGGCCACGACCTCAACCTAGATAATCTACCGGACTTCAAGATACCGCACCTTCTCGAGGTGTCGATTGGCCACGCTTTGACGGTAGATGCCCTACGCCTTGGTTTCAGCGAAAGCGTGAGACGCTATTGCAAGGCACTTGAACTCCGAGCTAACGGTGACTGAGACGGCGCCAAAAGCTAACGGCAGCAACCCCGAATTCGATGAATTGCCACCCTATCTAGTCCCACACAGTCAATCGCCGACTCGAATTATCTACGACGACAAGGACCTATTAATCGTCGATAAGCCCCACCATTTATTAAGCGTGGCCGGCCGACATCCGCTCAATCACGATAGCCTGATTCGGCGCCTTCAGCCGCGCTACCCTAAGGTAAACGCCGTACATCGGCTCGACCTCGACACCTCCGGGATCATGGTTGTTCCCAAGCACAAAGCGAGCCTCTCGGAGTTAGCGCGACAATTTCAGGGCCGCCGAATAGAAAAAGAGTATACGGCAGTTTTATGGGGAGAGCTTAGCGAGGACAGCGGCGCCGTCGAGCTTCCCATCGCAACGGACTGGCCAAATCGACCGAAGCAGATTATTTGTCATGAGCGTGGCAAACACGCCCTTACCTATTTTGAGGTGATCGAGCGTCGAGATAACCGCACACTGGTGAAACTAAAACCGATCACTGGTCGCTCACACCAACTTCGTATCCATATGCAGACATTGGGTCACCCGATTATTGGCTGTGACATGTACGCCCATGATGCGGCCCTCAATGCCTCGCCACGATTATTACTGCACGCGACGCGACTAAAGTTGTGCTCACCGTCTACAGGGCGTTGGATTTCCGCGTTTACACCGATACCGTTCTCCCTCTGACACTGTGCGCTCATCTTAGTAAGGCTATCTGTTGATTACTGAACACTTCGAAAATGGCGAGCGGTCGATCATCGTAAAGCCCAACAAGAGCGCAACTTGGCGAACCAATCTCTACGCCCTGATCGCTATCTCGATCCCCTCGCTTGGCGCCGCGATCGGTTTCGCGCTATTAGGCGCCTGGCCCATATTGCCGTTCGCAGGTGCAGAGCTCATAGGGCTTGCTTCGGCCCTCTACTACGTCAATTGGAAACTCGAATATCGTCAAGTGATAACGTTTCAAGCGTCCTCTATCAAAATTGAAAAAGGTTACTTCGTACCAAAGCGCACCTGGCTTTGGGAGCGCGACGACACGGCAGTCAACGTTATCGAGGCAAAGAATCAGTGGGAAGGCCCTGAGTTATGGCTGCACGACAAAGAAAATCGCACCACCCTAGGCGAGTTCCTAAATAAGGAAGAGGCCGAAGATTTGCTTAAGCGATTGCGTGCAGAATTACCGGTTCGCACCTACGGTAGCGAACGAAAGTTCACCCTGTGAGACAATGCAGTCGTTAATTGACGGATAGAACATCATGTCCCAAGAACAAAAAGTCGGTTTCGTATCACTGGGTTGTCCCAAGGCTCTGGTAGATTCAGAACGCATCCTGACCCAACTCCGATTCGATGGTTATGAAGTCTCCCCCTCATACGAGGATGCGGGTGTTGTCATCGTGAATACCTGCGGGTTTATCGACAGCGCTAAAGAAGAGTCCCTTGCAGCCATTGGCGAAGCACTGGAAGAGAATGGTCGTGTGCTTGTGACTGGCTGTATGGGCGGTGGCGAGCAAGCTAACATTGTCTTGGAGCGACATCCGAAAGTTTTGGGCATCACAGGACCCGCGGCCTACGAGGAAGTGTTGTCCGAAGTGCGACGCGTGCTACCAAATACGCACGTGCCTGATCCCAAAATCGATCTGATACCTGAGCAAGGTGTAAAGCTAACCCCAAAACATTACGCCTATTTAAAAATCTCCGAGGGCTGTAATCACCGTTGTCGGTTTTGCATTATCCCAAGCCTGCGTGGAGATTTAGTGAGCCGGCCGATTGGGGATGTTATGCGCGAAGCCGAGCAACTCGCGCGCTCCGGGGTTAAAGAGCTGCTGGTTATATCTCAGGACACCAGCGCCTACGGGGTAGACATCAAATACAAGACCGACTTTTGGGATGGCCGGCCACTGAAAACTGACTTGTACAACCTTGCCTCAGCACTTGGTGAACTGGGTATTTGGGTCCGGATGCATTACGTCTACCCCTACCCCCATGTGGATAACGTCATCCCCCTGATGGCCGAGGGTAAGGTCCTTCCTTATCTCGACATCCCGCTGCAGCACGGTAGTCCGAGCGTCCTGAAGCGGATGAAGCGGCCCGCAGCTTCCGAAAAGACCCTCGATCGCATTAGATCTTGGCGCGAGACCTGTCCTAATATCACGCTTCGCTCAACCTTTATTGTGGGCTTTCCGGGTGAAACCGAAGCCGAATTCAACGAACTACTCGACTTCATGCGTGAAGCCTCTCTCGACCGCGTAGGCTGCTTCAAATACTCCCCCGTTGAAGGAGCTTCAGCCAATGAGCTTGAGAATCCCGTCCCCGAGGACGTCAAAGAAGAGCGCTGGCACCAGTTCATGTCAGTACAGCAAGAAATCAGCGCACAGCGACTACAGCGTAAGGTCGGCACTAAGGTCGACATACTCATCGATGAAGTATCGGCTGACGGCGCGGTTGGACGGACTAAGGGCGATGCACCAGAGATCGATGGCTTGGTCTACCTTAAAAACACGGATGGTCTCGCACCGGGTACCGTTGTGAACAGACAGATTATCGATGCCGATGACTACGATCTGTGGGCTGACTGAGCTCAGCCACTCATGAATATCGTTCTTCTGCGCGAAAACGACTGGATCACCTCCAACACGATAAAACTCACCGACTATCGCGCACATCACCTTATTAACATCATCAAAGTAGAAGTCCGTCAAACAGTGCGGGTTGGTCTTATCAACGGTGATCGCGGATCCGCTACCGTCGTGCAGCTAAGCGATTGCGAGGTTGAGCTTGAAGTAGTGCTGTCTGACAGCCCACTTCCTCGCCATCCCATACATCTTGTCTTGGCGCTACCGCGCCCCAAAATGTTGCGCCGTGTTTTCCGGAGCGTGGCGGAGTTTGGCTTGGCCGAAGTCCATTTAATTCACTCTTACAGGGTAGAAAAAAGTTATTGGCAATCGCCCTACCTCGATGAGGATAAAGTCGAGATGGCATTGATACAGGGCCTTGAGCGTGCAGGCGATACGGTTTTGCCGCGCGTCACTCAGCACAAGCGTTTCAAACCTTTTATGGAGGATGTGTTACCTGATATCAGTGAGCAACGCTCATTACTCATCGCTCACCCTGGAGCAAGAAGTGCTTTCCCGTACGATACAAAAGTGCCCACCACCCTACTGGTAGGACCAGAGGGCGGATTCATTGACTATGAAGTTGACCTTGCTAGGGAGATGGGAGCGACGCCTGTTAGTCTGGGCTCCCGCATTCTCAGTGTGGATACAGCAGTGTGTGCCGCTCTTGCACGCGAACTCGATTAAGCACCGACACCTGTTCCGATATCGCAGGCAACGCCTGTCCCCCCAATACTGCAATAGCCAGCAGGGTTCTTGTCCAGATATTGCTGGTGATAAGCCTCCGCATAGTAAAACTCAGGGGCATCGATAATTTCAGTCGTTATTGAGCTGTAACCAGCGGCAGCGAGGCGTTCGTTATACTCTTCGCGACTTGCCTCCGCCGCCTCGGCTTGAGCGGGAGAATAGGTGTAGATACCCGATCGATATTGTGTACCTCTGTCGTTCCCTTGACGCATCCCTTGGGTTGGATCGTGACTTTCCCAGAACACCTTCAACAACGTGCCAAAGCTAACCTTGTCGGGGTCGAAAACCACCAGCACAACCTCGTTATGCCCTGTCTGACCTGAGCAAACCTCACGATAAGTGGGGTTAGGCGTATAACCGCCGGCGTAGCCAACTGCCGTGGTAAAAACGCCAGGCACCTTCCAAAAAACACGCTCGGCTCCCCAAAAACATCCTAGTCCGAACATCGCAACTTCCAGAGATGAGTCAAACGGGCCTTCTAACGAGGTTCCAAGCACAGTATGTGCGTGTTCTACCGGTATTCGCTCAGAGCGACCGGGAAGCGCATCCTCTCGTGCAGGCATGGCGTCCTTCTTTCCAATTTGCATGAGATCCATAGACAGTCTCCAGACACAAAAAAATTCATAAGGCCCCTAGTATAACGCCGAACTTTTGTAACAAAGGGAATCTAACCTCCCCAATATAGACAAAAACAACATCGGTCGAGACAGATGGTAGACCGAGGGGAAATTGGAGGCGCAACATGCCTGTCACAATCACATTACCGAACAGTTTCAAAGCAACGACCGCAGGTGCAGAAAAGGTGCGCCCGGGAACAACAAGCACAGCGAGCCGACTATCGAGCAGAAAGCTTCTAGATATAGCAACGAATGTTGGGCTTGCAAAAAACGATAGCACAGTGAAGTCGGCGATTATTGAGTTGCAGCACCGAAAGCATTATCTCCGTGAGTTGGAAGCCGAAGGACTGCTAAATCAGCTATAATCAGCGCCTGTGATCTTACCTTGAACTTGTGCTGAACTTGTCAAAGGAAACCGACTATCAAGCGCCGCGCGTCGAAGGAATCAAAGGCTCTATTGGCAGCAGGCGCAACTTCAATGTCGGTCACTGCGCCATCAACGGGTTCTGCGGTCACGAGGTTCCTTACCAAAGCCCAAGCAATAAAACGGATCGCCAACGCGCAGACGCACATCATTTTTTCCTTGGATGCTACTGCATCGCGCGCACCTACCTGGCAGCGGGCACAAGCGCTGCATGAGGCGCTGTTTGACGTTGCATCAGAGACATCGGGACTGTCGCTACAGCTTTGCTATTTCAAAGGTATCGCGAGCTTTTATGCCAGCCCTTGGGTAATAATGGCAGAGGGGCTGCGGCGTGAACTGTCTGAAGTCTCGTGCGAGGGAGGCATCACTCAACTTAGACGCCTCCTCGAACATTGCCTCGCACAACAGCCTGAGTCTGCGTCATTAAAAGCGATTATCTTTATCGGTGACGCCGTGGAGGAAGATTCCAATACCTTAAATGATTTAGCCGTCAGTTGTCGCTTGGCTAACCGTCCTCTGTACATTTTTCAAGAGGGGTCTGACCCAGAAGCGAAAGCAATTTTTGCATCAATGGCCGCGCTCTCTGGTGGCGCTCATATCGCGCTCGGAGAAAACAGTGCAGATGAGCTTCGACGGTTTCTTCAATCAGTGATTCGACTGGCGACAGGTGGTCGCAAAGCTCTAGAAAGTTCAGCGCATGAAAGTGATAAACTGCTGCTCGATAAGTTGACACGCTCTTGAGGCCTAGCCTCAGATACAAGACCTTAGCGGAGAGTTTGAATAGCGTTGCAACTGGGTTATTAGTTTTCCAAAAAGGATCTCGACGTGATTAGAGTGCTCTTGATCATCGCTGCCGCGGTTATCGCTATCTACTACTTATGGCGGGTTCGTAATATGCCGCCGCACAAGCAGCGATCTGGCTACATAAAGTTCTTACTAGGACTGACCGTCGCTACGGTCATCATTCTCACGATCACCGGGCGCATGCATTGGGTGGGTGCAGCGCTCACAGGCGCGTTTGTTTTCCTTCGTCAGATACTCCCCTGGGTAATACGGGCGCTTCCCTTCTTGAACAAATTGCGTCAAAAAAATGCACAAGCCGGCCAGTCCGCGATCCAGACCCATCATTTATCCGCCACACTCGATCATACCACCGGAAATATTGAGGGCGAAGTAATCGAGGGCCTTCATAAAGGCTGGTTGCTGTCCGAGCTGTCTATCGAGCAGTTGGATGAACTGCTTGAGCATTATCAAACTGAAGACCAGGAATCAGCCGAGCTACTCGCGGCCTATATCGATCAGCGTCAACAGAAGGCCGAGCAGGCGTCAGAAGAGCAACGATCTGCTAATCAAGCAGCGTCTTCGGAGAGTGCTCGGTCAGAGGCACTGGCCACCCTCGGGTTGGAAGAAGATGCGACCGAGGAAGAAATTATTGCGGCGCACCGGAGCCTCATTCAAAAGTTGCATCCCGACCGCGGAGGCAACGACTTTCTCGCTGCAAAGATCAATCAGGCCAAAGACATCCTTCTTAACAAATAGAGCGTCAAAAAAAAGTAACTACAAACATATACAAGGAACCGGGGAATCGTGGACCGTAGCTTTATCCTAAAAAATCAAGATGGCCATTACTGGGGTCGCAGTAAAGAGTGGGTCGACGGCTCGGATCGCTCTCGCGTCGCTCAATACAAGCATCGCGACGAGGCCAGTAATACCGTCTTTGAATTAAGCTCCAAAGATTTCGGTCTCAGAGCTGAAATCCAAGAAATGGCGCTCAGAGATGGAAAGCTCCCCAAGCTAACGATCAGTGCAATTGCGCTTCCGGATCTTGAGCAAAAGATAGAAGCGGAATTTGAAGAAAACAATGCTGAAGCCGCCGAGGGTGATGCCTCCAGTGAATACCCTGAGCACGCAGGGAACGAAAATTCTGAACCCTCGCTTGAAAACCCACTCTAACGCCACTACGTATACCTGACACAGTTTTTTGCGGAGAGAACGCATGCGCATCCTGCTTTTCCTTTTAACCAACATGGCAGTCGTCCTCGTTGTGGGCGTCGTATGGCGACTACTAGGCTTCGAAAGCTTTCTGGACGCCAATGGCGTAGGTTTAGATTTCAACGCCCTACTCGTTTTCTGTGCACTGTTTGGCATGGGCGGCTCACTCTTTTCGCTCTTTATCTCGAAATGGTCGGCGAAACGTGGAACACGCACGCGCATTATCGAGACACCCGGTAATCGGGACGAAGAGTGGCTCTTACAGACGGTGAGGCAACTCGCCGATCAAGCGGGCATTGGCATGCCTGAGGTAGGTATTTTCCCATCTGATGCGCCGAATGCCTTCGCCACGGGCTGGAATCGTAATAACGCTCTCGTTGCGGTCAGCACAGGGATGTTGCAGCGGTTTAAGCCGGAGGAAGTCCGTGCGGTCATGGCGCACGAAATTGGTCACGTTGCTAACGGCGATATGGTTACCTTGACGCTGATTCAGGGCGTGGTGAACACCTTTGTGATGTTCTTCGCGCGTGTGATAGGGCACACGGTCGATCGCGTTATTTTCAAGAACGAGCGCGGTTTAGGCATCGGCTACTGGGTGGGCACCATTGTGGCCGAGATTCTCCTGAGCATCCTCGCAAGTATGATAGTTATGTGGTTCTCACGGTATCGCGAATACCGCGCAGATGCAGCGGGTGCGGACCTCGCTGGCAAGCACAATATGGCAGCCGCATTGAGGCGCCTGCAAGCAGAGATTAACGCGCCTTCTGACCTGCCTGGTGAGCTCACAGCGTTTGGAATCCGCTCGGGCAATGGATCGAATATCAGACAGTTATTCTCCTCACACCCCCCATTGGATAAGCGTATTGAGGCTCTTCAGAACCGATAATTCGATCAGGACTTACGGCTATGGACCATACAGGGAAGCGGCTGATTAAAGGCGTGATAGCAAGAATGGGGGTTCTCTGCACGCTCGTCTTAACATTGATCAGCCCCGCGCTAACCCTCAGCCCCGCAGCAAACGCGGCGGTGGATTATTTGAGCTTTGCCACCGATGATGAAGCCAATACCACCGAGGTCTTCAGCAATGCTAGTCCATCGGTTGTCTATGTCACGTCGTCTGCCCTGCGTCGCCAGATGTTTAGTTTGAATGTCCTAGAGATCCCGCAAGGTGCGGGCTCTGGGTTCGTGTGGGACGACTCGGGACTCATTGTGACCAACTATCACGTGGTAGCACGCGCAAATAAGCTAACCGTGACACTCAGCGATCAACGCGAGTTCGATGCAAAGGTTGTAGGGCTGGCGCCCGAGCGAGATCTTGCAGTGCTTCGCCTCATTACCCCTCCTGAGGGCCTCGTTGAACTGCCGCTAGGCGACTCGTCTGAATTATCTGTCGGTAGAAAGGTTCTCGCTATCGGTAACCCTTTCGGTCTTGATACCACGCTGACAGTTGGCGTCGTCAGCGCACTGGGTCGGGAAATCCAATCTCCGAGCGGTCGCAAGATTCGCGGTGTCATTCAGACAGATGCGGCCATCAACCCGGGGAATTCAGGTGGCCCGCTCCTCAACTCTTTGGGACAACTGATTGGCGTTAATACCGCTATATACTCACCCAGTGGTGCAAGTGCGGGAATAGGGTTTGCCATCCCTGTAAGTACAGTCAAGGAAGTGGTACCGCAGCTCATTGCCTACGGAAAAATTTTGCGTCCTGTCCTCGGTATCGAGCGCGCATCAGACCAATGGATTAAGCGGAATCGAATTAAGGGCGTACCTATTGTTAGAACCTACCGTGGTTTCCCGGCTGATGAGGCAGGTATGATTGGCGCTAGCCGTGTTGGTCGTAGCGATGTTGTTTTGGGTGATGTCATCACCGCGGTCGACGGTCAAGCCATTATGACCAACGAAGATTTTCTCTCTGCCATGGAAAAACACCGCGTTGGAGATACCGTCAGTATCGAAACGACACGTGGTAACAGAACACTAAACTTCGACGTTGAACTTACCGAGACACAATAGCGATCTCGAAGCGTAAATACAGAGACACCAACAGAGCCACGGGTCTGCCAGTGGCACTGCCTGAATCTCGCCCTGAAATCCCGATTGTTTTGGAGTACGCAACTACCGATCCAAAATGCAAACCTACAATTAGTGATCTCTCATGAAGTTGAGTGGAGATAGAGAGAATTCGGGGGCCCGAATGTCAGTCGATAGTTGTTGATCACGGTAGCGTAAAAAGATCGCCATTCTTTGCGAACTGACGCGTGAAAACAAAGGAACACGTCACGACAGCAACAGATATCAAAAAACACCTACTACGGGTATTTAAACCCAACACACTCTTCGCTCATTGTCCA
Organism: Luminiphilus sp.; assembly: GCA_965655685.1. Taxonomy (GTDB): domain Bacteria; phylum Pseudomonadota; class Gammaproteobacteria; order Pseudomonadales; family Halieaceae; genus Luminiphilus. The sequence goes on along the minus strand of CBFHHL010000178.1, from coordinate 19,750 downwards.
CAGCCGCTCCGCCTCAGCATCATCCTCCGCCCACGGCTTGGGCACGACTTGTTTGCAATTATCAAAATACGCACCGGTCACATCAGCAACATCTGCGCTGGTGCAAAGGTAAAGCGAGGTCTCAGCACCTTTAAGTGGATCCCTGAAAAAAGGCTTTAATATCAGATGTAGAATCTTTGCCAACCACTCGCCATGTTGCTTCCCGATACTGGTAGAGACCGCACCGGGATGCAGGCAATTGACTGTAATCCCCTCTCCTGACAACCGCTTGGCGAGCGAGCGCGTGAAAAGCATGTTCGCGAGTTTCGATCTGCCATAGGCGTTGAACATACTGAATTCGTTGCAAGACTGGATATCGTCAAACTGCATACCTCTCACAAATTTATGTGCTCCTGAGGCCACATTTACAATACGGGCGCCGGGAGCTGCCGACTGGATGGCCGGTAAAAGCAACCCAGTCAGCAAAAAGGGCGCGAAGTGATTTACCGCCAGTGTCTCTTCGTACCCGTCGGCGGTCTCTCTGCGATGCGAATTTATGAGCCCGGCATTATTGAGTAACACGTCGATAGGATGGCCTAGATCGAGAACGCTGTTGGCCGCTGAGCGCACGCTGTCGAGACGCGACATATCCATGAGGATTACATTGGGAGTAAGTCCACCCACTGCGACAATCTCATCTGCGACCTCCTGCCCCTTTTTGAGATTTCGACACAGGAACGTCAGCCGCGCGCCTTTAGCCGCCAGCACCAACGCACTTGCCTTGCCGATTCCGGCTGTTGGTCCGGTAATAACAACGTGCTTACCTTCCATAGCCTGACCCATTGCTGCTGTCTCCCGTCAAAATCATCGCCGCGTCATCGAAAATCGCATAGCGCTTAACTCCACATTACTTTGTTCACTGCAAAGTCACGGACTGAAATTTCTCTCAAGAAGAAATCATTGACCGATCAGTCTCGCTAGCCAGTTACTCGTGAAGAAGCAATATCAACATTCAAATGCTAAGACCAGCTACCCTCATCAAGCTTCTCGTCGGGAAGCAGTTCTCGTTTGAACACAGGCATGCTACCTGAACGAAGTTGCGCCTCGAAGTCCCGCAGTAGCTTCATGCCAATCGGCGCCAGATACCAAAGCGCTAGCAAGTTTGTGAGTGCCAACAGCGCCATGGTCAAATCTGAGAAACTAAACACCGTGCCGAGATCCTGTACCGACGCCCAAGCGATCATCATCAACACCGAAATACGAAAGGCAGGTATCGCCCAAGCAGGGCGTTTTGCGAAATAGGCAATGCTGTTTTCACCGAGATAACAGTTGTAGGCAATGGTGGTGGTGGCAAATAGCACTAAGAACACACTTACTAGCGATTCACCCCAGCCACCCAACTGCTCAGCAACGGCCAACTGCGTGAGAACAACGCCTTGGGGATTGACCGCATCAGGTTGATACGCCGAGGACAGCAGAATAATCAGTGCAGTACAGGTACAGAGAACGATCGTGTCGATGAAAACGCTGAGACTCTGCGCTAAGCCCTGTGCAACAGGGTGCTTAACATCGGCCGTTGCCGCCACGTTGGGAATGGTTCCCAAGCCTGCCTCATTAGAGAACAAGCCGCGTCGAGCACCTTGCATGATCGCCGCCGCAACACCGCCACCAACAACTTGCTCCACGCCAAATGCTGATGAGAAAATCATAGCGAGTGCCGCTGGCACCTCGCTGATATTGGCGGCCAAGATGCCAATCGCCAACGCTAAATAACCCACCACCATGATAGGCACAATAAACTGTGAAACCGCAGCCAGTCGTCGAATACCACCAAACAAAATAACGGCCATCACCACTGTAAGGACAAGTCCACTCTGCCAGGTCGGTATGTCAAACGCAGACTCTATGGAATTAGTCACCGAGTATGTTTGAACGGCGTTGAAACCGAAGCCAATCGTAACCAGCAGTAGTGCTGAATAAATAACCGGCATCGTTGTCCAACCGAGCCCTTCTCGCATGAAGTAGGCCGGACCACCGCGGAAGGTCTCGGAACCATCGCGCTGTTTATAGAGCTGTGCCAACGCACATTCGAACAAACTTGTAGCCATCCCGATCAGCGCGATTAGCCACATCCAAAACAGCGCACCGGGACCGCCAAGCGTTATAGCCACAGCGACACCGGCGATATTACCGCCGCCTACACGCCCGGCAACACTTACAACCAATGCTTGGAAACTCGATAGACCTCGATCAGTCCCACTAAATCCGCCCGACAAACCACGAAACATCTCGCGGAATAATCGTATCTGGACAAACCGCGTCGCCACCGTAAGACGGATACCCACCGCAAGCAGCGCTACGATGAGTACATACGACCACAACCAATCCGTAACTGTCGCTAACATTGCTTAAATCAACCCTGTGATAAGAATAATGGCAATCGCGGGTACCACAACAAACTTGAGTAAGAGCTGCCAAATACCAAAGGTTTGCTCGTCAGTCGCCAGTTCTGAAAACGCAAAATCAGGCTTCATAAACCACCCGACAAAGAGGGCAATCAGCAAACCACCCAGCGGCAGAGTAATCTTGTCGTAAAGCCCCTCAGATGCCGCGTTGAAGTTCATTCCGAACAACGTGTAGTCCTGCCAAACGTTATAGGAGAAGACCGATGCGATGCTGCAGAATGTGACTGATCCCACAACGACAACAGCGCTCAGCTCGCGGCCCAGCGTTGTCTTTTGATCCGTCCAGCTCGTTACCGCCTCCAGTAACCCAACCATGGATGTAACACCCGCGACAGAGAGCATGACGAAGAACAGAACCGCAAAGATATGGCCGCCCGGCATTTGTGCAAAGGCGACCGGCAGCGTCTGGAAAATGAGACCTGCACCACCGGCCATATCGAGCCCATAATTGAAGACCATAGGAAACACGACAAAGCCCGCCAGCAGTGCAACCAACGTATCCGCAAGAACGATCATCATCGCACCGCGAGTGATAGAAAAATTCGCTGGCAAGTAGGAGCCGTAAGCCATCATCCCGCCCATACCGACGCCAATAGAGAAGAACGCCTGACCCACTGCTGCAAGCAAGACAGGTCCATCGATCTTGCTAAAGTCGGGCGTGAACAACCAGCTCAAGGTCTCGCCAAATCCACCTGCAAACATATTGTAGATACCCAAGCCGATAAGCAGTGCGAAGAGAAGCGGCATCATGAAAGTAACCGCTCGCTCGATGCCTCCGGTAACACCGGCAAAGATGATACCCCCGACGATCAAATTACCGAGAATAGTCATGATCAACATGGTTGATCCATCGGCCAGTAAGCCTTCGAATGTGCTTGTCGCCATGGCCGCGTCGTAGCCGGCAAAACCTGTCATTAACGCTTGAACGAGATACCAAAGCACCCAGCCCACAACGACCGCATAAGTGATTGAGATCGTGTAGGCGGTGAATACACCCAAGCCACCGACGCCGCCCCAGAGTCCACTGAGGCCGCTCTCTTGGGCAACCGCCGCCATGGACTTTGAAGGGCTAGATTGCCCACGTCGACCGACCATGAGTTCAGCCATGACACAGGGCACGCCAATGGCGAAGACAAATAACAGATACACCAAGACAAATGCCCCACCTCCGTTCTCACCGGTGACGTACGGGAAACGCCAAATATTGCCTAGGCCAACAGCGAAACCAACGCTCGCCATAATGAAAGCGAATCGGCTAGACCAAACGGGAGTTCCTGCTGCCATGTTTTATTGCTCCGCTAGAAAAGTTGCAGCACGCCGCGCCGCATCGAGTTTAATGGGGAATTCAGGTGCCAAGGTCGAAGCTGCGTCGGGCTGACTCGAGAACCAAACCATGACGGTATCGGTGCTACGATTGATATAAATCACCTGTCCATGAATACCAACAGCACAGAACTCCTCTGCCTGATCGTCAAGAATCCACCACATATCTTGATAGGCAATCCAATCAGCCTGCGAGTAATTAGGATTGCGCGCCATGGCCTTTCGGTCGCTGTCTTTTACGTCGACCATATGCGCTAACCAGGACGCGGGTAAGACTCGCTCCCCACGGAATACACCCTTGTCTCGTATCATCATGCCAAAACGCGCCGAGTCGCGTGCCGTGGCGTTAAACCCACCGGTTGCGACCGGAATGTAGGCGCGATCAACGGCGATAAATGCGTCGTGTTCAGTACCGAGCTTGGCCCAGACCTCGTCACGAATCACATCATTGAGCGGCTTATCCATCAAACGCGAGACCAACCATCCCAGCACGTCGGCATTGGCCGAGTTGTAATCGAATCGATAACCGGGAGGTGTCTGTGGATCGGGCTCAACAAACTTGGTCAGAAAATCGTAAACACCATAGATATCTGTCTCACCTGGTTGCAGATCCGCCGCGCCAGGTAGGTACCCGAGATTCAGTGCCGGGGCGTAATAGAGGAAAAAGTCACTCTTGGGGTCTACGTAATTTTCTTCAAACGCCAGGCCGCTAGCGTGATCCAGTACCTGCTGCACCGTCACGCGATCAAATGCGCTTCCCTTAAGTTCGGGGATATATTCTGAAGGACTCTTCATAAGATCCAGTTGTCCGCTCTCGACAAGCAGACCGGCAATGCTGCTTACCAAGGACTTGGTCATCGAGTACCAAATATGCTGGCGATGCGCGTCCATGCCGTTCCAGTAGGACTCGTGCACCAGCGTTTCGCCTTGAATCACTACAAGGCCATCGGCTGCGTTAGCCTCAAAAACCTCTGCCAACGACTGTCCGTCGACCTTAAAGTTGCTCAGTCGGCCCTCATCTCTTGGAAAGTGATGGATCTCCCCCGCGCGCGGCACCATAACCGTGTTGTTGGGCGCACCGAAGTTTTGAAAGGCCCATTGACTGTAAGGCCAGTTACGCTGGTTTTTCTTGGTGACCTGCGATTCCGCGGACGGCGGAAAGCCATCCATTACCGCCGGGGTTTCACTCGCTGCTGTCGACATAACACCTCCCGTTACGAGAAGGACAACAAGCGGCTGCCAAAACTTCATAGGCATCTCACTTTGCTTTTTTTATTGGTCGGTAGGCCCCAGAGCCCGTTTTGTCTAGAGTGTACCGCTTAAATCGATTCGGTAGCCACTCTCCGTTGGCACGGCCATCAAGGCAATCGCTTGCTGGAAAGCTTCGTTTCGCACCGCTGTTCCAGAGAGATCCGCTGCAACCGAATAGCGACCCTCTTCAAGCGTAAACTGGCCCTTCATATCGAGGGCGCCCTTGAGCGTAACAACCGTACCTGAAACGCCCTGTTCGCCCGTCGTTATGTCGATAGCATAGGTACCTAGAGAGACGTCACCACCGACCGCCTGCCAGGCAGCGTCTTCCCAAAGAACTCGTCCCGATAAGAATACAGGTGTACCCGACGCACTCACCCGAAGCGTTTCAATGTCGGCTTTAAGATCACCTGCAATGAATAACGGTAGCAGATTCCTCACCCAAGAAATATCAGCTCGGATGGTCGCGTCAGACACCGTCATATCGCCATTAAGTCCGATACCCGCAGCAAGATCGAGCCTCTGACTACCCCATGAAGAACGAAGGGTGAGCACATCGCCCAGCAAGAAGCCCAATGGATGCAATGACCAATTAACGCTACCGAGAGCAAACCACTGCCCATTTACGTTAATCTGAACATGAGCCGACTGCCCACGCCACAGGGTACCCGACGGGTTTGAAGCGACCACGGTAGGCGGTAGCAGAGAAGTCGCAATCGATGCGGGCAGTCGAGCGACCAACAACACCAAAAACAACGCAGCACATAAAATGGCAATATAGCGACGGTTAGACACTACTGCTCCCGAACTCGCAGTGTGGCATTAACACCCCCAGATCGACCGGCGTCACTCACCGACGCATCAACAATTCTCAAGCCCTCGTTTCCCTCGATCGTTTGCAACCATTGTAGAAGCGCATCGAATTCAACACTTTCGAATCGCACCTGTACTTCACCGCGACTGTTGGGTTGCAATCTTTTCACGATGAGCCCCGCGTTCTGCGCTGCCGCACTCAAGGTGGAGGACAGATTTTGATTTTGTCCCGATTCACTGCTGGCGCGAAGGTCTAACAACTTGCTTACCTTTGCTTCAACACGCGCAAGCTGCGCAAGTGCTGCGGTGTTGTTTGCTGCCATTTGACTGCGTGCCGCGCTTGCGGGCATCAGTACAAAGGAGACGAGGCTGTACAGGACAACCGCTGCCGCAAGAGCCATCAGCGCCAGCTGATCACGTTGATTTTGTGCGTTAAACCAATCCCGCATCATGACGCCTCCACGCGTAAACGTGCTCGAACTTCGTCCCCTCGAGCATTCGACGTCTCCAGGGTCGCCTTCAACCCCAACTGCTCAAGCTGCTGTCTAATGCGCTCGACGGCTGCAAAGTTGTCTGCTGTCAGGTTAAGTCGCAGCTGTCCCGCACTGTAATTGACCGAGGTTACCCTACCATCGTGAGCGAGCGTTGCAGTGACCACATCAACCAATCGTGGGGTAAACGCGGCTATACCGTCTCCCCCCGCGAACTCGGAGAGTTGCCGATTCAGCTGCTTCTCTACATCGACCACCGCACCGCGAGGATTTGCTTTACGGTAGGTCTCTTGAATTACCGAGCGCAATTCTAGGTTTTGACTCTCTAGCGTTTGGTACTGTGACAGATCAGCAATGAGTTGCAACGTGACTGCGAGTCCCGCGGCGATCGCAACCGTCTTCCATATACCCCACCACTTACCGAGAGGGAGGCGCGGAGCAAAAGCACCTTGGCGAAGGTTAATAGACGAAGCCGGCTGGGACAGCATCAAAAGCGCGCCCCACCCACCCTGTCGCCAATCAACACGGGTCGCTTGCTCTTCGCTTAAATGCGCCAAGACAGTGTCACTATCGGTTCCATAAATGACTAAACTATCAGGCAACGCTGGCAGCGAATCGAGCACCACCGACAGCAACGTCAGGTCTACTCTCGCGCCTTGGGCGTCGCTCCAACGCAATACGGCCTCATCGGCGTTAACGACGACGCAACATTCGTTGGCTTGAAGCGGTAAACACAAGGCTTCTGGACTAAACAACTTAAGCTCTTCTGAGCCTGGCAGGGCTTCAATCCAAGACGCCATTTGCTCCTTACGGGTAAAGGCAACCAGATAGTTCTCTTCACCGATTGGAGCGAAGACAAAGTGCAGGTCATCGACATCATCCGCCACCTGCTCTTCCATCATATACGGTAGCGAACGGGCGAGATGTTTGCGCTCGTCGGCGGACACCTCGAGTACTGCTGTTCTCACGTCGTCGCTTGGCAGACCAATAACCACACTTGAGGGCAAAACGGTTTCATCAGAAATCGCCTCCGCCTCGAGCGCGCCCGCTCGCCACAACACAGGAGCACCGTCCTGCCAGATCACAACACTAGGATTTTCGATATGCATGTAGCGTTCAGGCCTCGTTAACCCTCTGCCCACCCCCAGGTAGGCTCGATTGATAGTGTAAGCGATCTGAAGAGGTTGGTGTGAGTAGACTCACCACCACGCCTCCTCTCAAGTCGCCCAGGAATCTGAAAAACAAGGCGCCAGCCCTATAAACACCAGCCCTATGAACACCAGCCCTATGAACACCAGCCCTATGAACACCAGCCCTCAAGATCTTATTGAGAGGCACTCGGCTTCGCCAAAGATGAGCGGCGTTCACGTTAAAATAAATCACAGCTCTCCCTCAGTGCGGTGCACCACAGTTACCGCCCGACCCTGCCTGTGAAGCACACTGGAAAGTCGTCTTTCGCGGTCGGCAATTTCGACACGCGCATCGAGCAAAAACCAATCAGACTTAACATCAACCATTTCACGCAACTCGGTCGTCGTTGAGTTGGTGAGCAGCGCGTCAGCTAAGTAGGTATCCACATCAGTAATCATACCTTCTGCCCTTAACTCAACAATCCGAGCGACCTCCTGAGGCGCGAGCGGCTCGAAAGCATCATCGCCGGCCAAAGCAGCCAGAAGTTGTGGCGGCGCAGTTAGCACATTCACTTTGCTGCCTTCGACGGGCCAGACCGTAAGGAACGGCGCAATCAGCGTATATAGCTCTGGTGTTATTCCATCGACGGCACGTAATTCGCTGACACTGGCAAGTGGCCGGTTAGGTGGTCGATAGGGGAAGGCCGATGCGAGATAAACCTCGGATTCAGCACCGTCCAAACGAGGGGTGCGGTCCGAGTCGATGAAATCTGAAACGCGCTCAACTATTCGTGTCGCCTCGCTACGATTGAGCCCCGCTTCCTCGATGGAGAGAAGTAGCCGGAGGAACACACGCTGCTGCGTGTTCAGTCGCTTTGATGGATCGTTCGATTCGCTAGCAGGCGGTGGAGCATCCTGATCTCCAACCACTGGATCTTGCCGATTGGGCCCTCCCTCACCCGAGCGTTGGTCTGCGGGTTGGCGCGCCGCTGCCACCAGGCCATTCACGTTAAATCTACCTTGAAGGTCGTAAAGGTCGCCGCTCAAAAAACCAATACCATCGAGCGGAAACGGTGGCTGTGGTTGCGCCCAAACCTCTAGTAGCGAATCGACAGGTGCGTCGCTACGACCATCCTGATCAGCATCGAGCCTTAACGCCAGTCCTGCAAGTGATTCTGCTCCCAATAAAAACGACCAACCCTGCTCCGCAAAAAACGTGTTAGTACTGCGCTGTAGCTGCAGTGTGAAGTCTCGTTGAACACCTACCATCAACGCGGCGGCGAGCGCAAAGACCAATAGCGCAATCACCAAGGCCGCCCCACGCTGCGAGTGCCTCGCTTGCTCCCGCTTACTGGAAGGTAGGCATAACATAAAGCCGCTCCAACTCGCCCCAATCAGCTAAGGTAATTCGCATTTCTATGGCGGCGGGAGGTGCGATTAGCTGGTTGGTGAAACCAACCTCAGCTAACCAGTTTTCCTGCCAAAATCGTCGATCAATCGCCTGATTACGGTCGACCTTGAGATCGTTAATCGTTGGTAAGAACCTGAACTCAAGTGCATCCACCTCATCCAATAGAACGGTTTCAATCGGCTCAATCGCGGTGGTTCGATCAAGAACGGGGTAAGTCAGTCGCAACAACTGCCCTTCTTCGACGCGATAAGCCACTCGTTGCAGAGTGCTGCGCGGAGCCCCCGTGCTGTTGTGCCACCCCGAACGCGTCAGTCGCAATGGATCTCGCGCTAGCGGTCCACCCGAGACTGCTGAAGCGAGTTGACCAAACTCATCGACAACAGGCCGGTTGGCAATCTGTCGGATATCGCGCGACATCACAGTGAAAGCACGATTGATTTCATGAAGTCGCTCCGATGCGTCTCGAGCAGAGTCGATACCCATGATCGCAACGGACAGAGTCTGATAGGAAAGCACGGATACAAAGGCAGTAATCGCCATAGCGACCAGCACTTCGACGAGAGTAAAACCTCTTTGTGGCGCCGTTTCTCTTAACTGCCGTCGCGCAAGGACGTTAGCCAGACATCTACCCTGATGCATTGACCACCTCCGCGTTCAAAAAGGCGTCCAAGGTGTAGAGCACCGCATCTTCCTCGTCGCCCTCAGCAGTAACGGTCACAGTTAAGCGCATAAAGCCCGGTACCGGTGTCTCTTGAATTTCGCTGCGCCAATACCAACTGCGTCCCGCACGTTCGGACTCTCCAGCAATCACGCCCGCGCTGGCTCGTCGTTGTTTAGCTACTGCGAGGCGAACCTCTGCCACACGGTCAGCGGCCACCCACTGAGCAATAGACCGGTCTCGCAAATAGGCGGTCCCGTCGACTTGTTGCGAGAGCAGGAAAAGAAGAGCCGGGAGCGTCACTGCAACCACCGTAAGCGCCACCATCACCTCGACCAGCGTAAAACCTTTTTGACCGCACCGATTTCCAGTGCGTACTTTTCGGGTAACCGGGTTCATTGGACGCCTTTCTTGATAGTGATTTCTCTGAAAGGGCTCGCTTTGCAAAGACTTTTTCGAAGAGACTCTCTGTGCGATGGCTCTCTTGGAGAGAGCCAGTTGTGAAAATAACGTTCCTTAGTAAGCCTCTGTTGGGAGCATGGTTTTTTCCGGCGCGCGTAATTAATCAACCGAACGGTCCTCCAAAAACTCGTCCGGCTCTAAACCCTTAGGTAAGAACTGCATCCTTCCAAATAAGTCCCAACGCAAAATGTAGAGAAGATCACCGGTGCGTTCGTCTATCCACGTCAGCTCCCCTGGCGTTACCTCACCTCCCGCGAACAAAATAATCTGTGGTGGCGGATTAGTGTCCTCCTCGAGCACCTCGAAATCGACAAGGGGCTGCTCTTCAAGCTGCAATTCAAGTTCAACCCCACGCCCAAAATCAAGGTCTTCAAACGCACTATTCAACGAAAGCGGGGGGGCCCAGCCTTGGTCATAACGCCTCAGCCACAGTCCTTGATAGGTCGTATCACCCTCGGCGAGTCGATGGATCAACAAACCATGATCTGTGCCGCTGAGCTCTGCCTCAGTGAGCGCATAACTCAACATAGCCGCGACCTCGCGAACCTTGTTTTCGCGATTAATATCGGCGCCGCCTGAACCGACATTGAGGCTGACAAGCGAGGTCAATAGGACAACCACGAATACGACCGCGAGCATTTCAATGAGGCTAAATCCTCGCTGAAACCGAACCACGTCTTAAGCTCCCCAGTCGAGCCTTGACCAACCTACCTTAGGCGTCGTCGTCCTCACCCCAATTTCCGATGTCGGCGCTTTGGTCTTCGCCGCCCGGTAAGCCGTCTGCACCAAGCGAGTAAATATCGACCTCACCATACTCACCGGGTGACAAATAAAGATATTCTCGACCCCATGGATCTAGAGGAACGTTAGGAAGATACCCCCCTCTTTTAAAGTTCCGTGGCTCGGGCTCCAGCGTTGAAGGCTCCACCAGCGCAACCAGGCCCTGTTCGGTGCTGGGATAGACGTAATTATCCAAACGATAGATTTTCAGAGCTGTTTCAATCGCTTTGAAGTCAGCTTGGACTTTCTGTACGCGCGCATCGTCTGCGCTATTGAGGACAGTCGGCGCAACCACGCTGATCAACAGCCCCATGATGACTAGCACCACTAAGATTTCGATCAAGCTAAAACCGTTTTGCTTCTTCACTTCACTACCTCACCATCGTATTCAAATCAAATATTGGCAACAAAATTGCCATCACTATTGTCAATACCAAGCCGCCCATGACAACCACCATAATCGGCTCAAAGAGCCCCATCACCGTGCCCAATGTTGCCTCAAGCTCACGCTCTTGATTCGCGGCAGATCGCTCGAGCATTGTCTCTAACTCTCCACTCGTCTCCCCCGAGGCCACCATGTGCACCATCATGGGCGGGAAGAAGTCCTCCTGCGACAGGGCTCGATTCAGACTGGAGCCCTCTTGAACCTTATTCGCGACCTCTAGGCTAGACGACCGTAATACCAGATTATTCATCACGGCGCCGGCAATCTTGAGCGCGTCTAGCAATGGCACGCCCGAGGCCATCAGAATGCTCAGCGTAGCGGAGAACCTTGCGGTATCCATGCCTATCAATACACGTCGAATACCTGGGATCTGCAAAAGCATACCGTCAGACATGCGCTTGTAAACCGGGCGCTTTAGAAGTTGTTGAATCGCAACCACCACTGCAATCAAGCCAATGCCCAATAACCAGCCATGATTTGTCAGAAAATCGCTTGTGGCGATTAGGGCCACCGTTAGGGGTGGAAGGTCCGTTTTGGTCTGTGCAAAGATGCCCACCATTTCAGGGACCACAAACACCATGAGTGCAGTGACAACGGCGATAGCGACGCCGATCAGCACAAAAGGATAAATCAACGCCATCTGCAGCTTCTGAGATGTGTGCAGTCGGCTTTCGGTGTAATCCGCCAGCTGATCAAGTACAGGGCCTAACTGCCCCGCCTGCTCGCCGGCATTGACCATTGCACGATACATTTCACCAAAGGTCTGCGGAAACTGCCCCATAGCATGGGCTAACGTGTGGCCCTCTGACACTTTGGAGCGGACCTGAAGCAATAGCGCCTTTGTCGACGACTTGCGAGTTTGCTCTGCGGCAGCCTGTAAACATTCATCCAAGGGCAAGCTTGACGCTACGAGCGTGGCCAATTGACGAGTGATGAGTGCAAGGTCGCTACCGTTTAGTCTCGGTGCGAATAGTCCTCTGCGTGTGGTCGAGGCTTCATGAGAACCTGACGCCATCCGGCGGCTGGCGGGGCTGACTTCAATTGGACGAAGGTTCTTGGAGCGCAGTTGAGCACGAATTTGGCGCTCGGCGTCACCTTCTAGAACGCCTTTTACAACTTTGCCAGACGCATCAAGCGCTCTGTACTTAAACGCCGCCATCTTATTTCACCGAGGTAACGCGCAACACCTCTTCTAGCGTCGTCTCACCCGCTAGAATTCGGCGTCTACCGTCAGCCTGAATCCCTGGGTAGCTTCGACGAGCAATTTCAAGCATTGCCTGTTCACCGACGCCCTCGTGAATCGCGGTCCTGAGCGCCTCGTCGACCTCGATTAACTCATAAATACCGGTACGACCGCGATACCCTGTTAGGTTGCATTTAGTGCAGCCCTTCGCGTGATAGAGTTCTATTGCGTCATCTCCCTCTACATCCAAGAGTTCACGTTCTGCTGACGTCGCCTCGACTGACTCGCGGCAGTCAGTACAGAGTAAGCGCACCAAGCGCTGTGCCATCACAGCCACCAGACTCGATGACAACAAAAAGGGTTCGACGCCCATATCTTGTAAACGCGTAACGGCACCAATAGCAGTATTGGTGTGTAGCGTGGAGAGCACCAGGTGACCCGTAAGCGACGCTTGGACGGCAATTTCAGCCGTCTCAATGTCACGAATCTCACCCACCATCACCACGTCTGGGTCCTGACGCAAAATTGCCCTCAAGCCACGTGCAAAGGTCATATCGACCTTTGTGTTTACTTGCGTCTGACCAACCCCTGGCAACATGTATTCAACGGGATCTTCAATCGTCAAAATATTTCGCGAGGTTTGATTAATGCTGGACAAGCCTGCGTAAAGCGTTGTCGTCTTTCCCGAGCCGGTTGGACCCGTAACTAGAATGATACCGTGTGGGCGAGAGAGCGCCTTTTTATAGCCCTCGCCCACCTGCTGATTCATTTTTAGCTGACTAAGCTCGAGTTGTCCCGCTTGCTTGTCGAGCAGTCGAAGTACCACACGCTCTCCGTGCGCCGAGGGAATTGTCGACATGCGGATATCGATTGCGTGTCCCGCAATCCGCACCGAGATACGACCGTCCTGCGGAATGCGCTTCTCAGCGATATCAAGCTTGGCCATCACTTTAAGTCGAGAGACGAGAAGTGGCGCCAACATTCGCTTGGGTGACAACACCTCAGCGAGAACACCGTCGATTCGGTAGCGTATGGACAGCCGATCTTCAAATGTTTCGATGTGAATATCAGACGCTTGTTCTTTCACTGCTTGAGAGAGTATGGCGTTAATTAGACGGATAATAGGCGCGTCGTCTTCCGCGTCAGCAAGGTCACCTAAATCGGGAATCTCATCAACCAGCCGAGCTAGGTCAACGTCTGACGATAGGTCCTCCGCCACTTGCGCCGCTTGGTTGTTATTGCGCTGATAGGCGCGGCTCAACCGAAGTTGAAAGGTCGCCTCGTCAACTTCCTCAACCGTGAAGCTCGCTCCCGCTGCGCGTCGCACCTCAAGCAACGTATCAGTCCGCAGCTTCCCCATATGACTGAGAATGAGGCCAGCCTCGTCGCGTTCCAACACAACCTGGTTAGCTTTCGAGAAACCAAAGGGTAATAACCCACCCGTTACCTCTGCCGCAATATCCTCTATCACCTCAAGCGGAGCGGAGATAGCCTGGTCCAAATTGTCAGCGACCAAATTCACTGCTCGATTGACTCCTGGTCCACCTCGGGCAAGCTGCGCACCCGATCTTCCCAAGAAGGCAACACGGGCATTACATTATCGTCGAGGAAACGCAGCCCCTTATCACGACGCTCGCGCTGCTGATCTCGTATGTAACGGTATTTTTCGGCGGTTGCGCCTGCTAGGTCCGCATCATCACGAATAATCGTTGAACGAATAAATACCAAAAGGTTCGACTTGGTAACAGACACCACATCACTGCGGAAAAGTCTTCCAAGTACAGGAATGTCTGACAACAGCGGCACGCCCTGCTGAGAATCCTGCACATCGTCTTTTACCAAGCCGCCCAGGACAATGATGTCGCCGTCTTTAGCGAGCACTTTGGTTTCGATCTTTCGCTCGTTGGTAATAACATCCGAGGCAGACAGCACCTGCTGCGAGATGCTCGACACCTCTTGCACAATATCCATCACCACAGAGTCACCCTCGTTAATCTGTGGCGTTACCTGCAGTGTCACACCTACGTTTTCGCGCTGGATGGTCTGGAACGGGTTGGCCACACCATTCGCCGCCCCCGTATTGGTATAGCTACCGGTGACGAAAGGTACCTGCTGTCCCACCGTTATAAAGGCTTCCTCGTTGTCTAGCGTGAGTAAACTCGGCGTCGACAAGATATTGGCGTTGCCCTGCGACTCCAACGCATTGAGGATAGTCGTCATAGTCAAACCCTGGTCGACCACACCCCACCCAAAGGTTGTACCGGGGACCTGAGATAATGCGCCAGCAAGCTCGCGCACACCAATGTCTTCCGAAGCTGAATCCTCGGGAATGATGGCCTGCGCGATAGTGGCGTTACGACCTTGCTGAGCCGCACTGGAGCTGATGCTACTTCCATACAGTCCAGAGTCATTTGCAAATAGCCACTGCAAGCCCAACTCACGCCCTTCGACAATTTCCATCTCGACAATGATGGCCTCGACAAGAACCTGAGCACGGCGAATATCTAGGCGTGCAATGACGGCTTCGAGCGCCGCCATCTCATCAGTATCTGCTGTGATGATTAGACTGTTGGTTCCAGCGTCTGCCTCGATAGTTGATTTTGCGGCGTTAGCGGATCGATTACGGCCAGTCGCTTCATCATCGAGCCGAGAAATGTTTTGCATGACACGCGTCAGCACTTCAGAGACTTCCGTTGCGTCGGCGTACTCGAGGTACATAACACGCACATTACCGCTTTGCTCGAGAGGTATGTCGAGGTAATCAATAAGGCTTTCTATGCGCTCTATACTTAGCTCGTCAGCGGTCACGATCACGCTGTTGGTGCGCTTATCCGCGACAATTGTCGCTTCATCGTTAGCGTCCGCACCTTCGCCCGCTCGAGACTTTTCCAAAGTCTTGAGCATCTCTACGACATCTGTAGCAACCCCGTATTTCAGCTTGATAATTTCCGTCTTCTTAACTGCTGACTGATCCATTCGAGCAATGATTTCTTCCATACGATTTATGTTCGAACGAATATCAGAAATGATAATGGCGTTACTGGGCGCGTATGCCGCCATATGCGCCTGTTGAGGCACTAGCGGACGCAGAACAGGAATCAACTTCGCCGCAGACACGTTATCCAGACGAATTACTTGCGTGACATATTCGTCATTAATCACCGAGGTGCCTGAAATCACATCCACCGGTGCCGATCGCGCATTCTTGTTGGGAATGACTCGAACAACCACACCGCTTCTTACTGCTGTGTAGCCGTGAACATCGAGAATAGAGAGGAATAAATCGTAAAGCTCGGCTTTGGAAACAGGCTTACTTGAAATGACTTTCACTTTACCTTTCACCGAGGGGTCCACAACAATGGTTGTCTCAGTAACGTCGGCCACAAACTCGATGAATTCCTGAATATCCGTATCCTTCAAGTTCACAGTAAATTCTTGAGCCCCAGCATGAGGAACGCACAGCGCCACTAGCAGGATGAGCGATTGGATCAGTGCTTTAAGTTTCGCAAGCGTCGCGTGCATGATTAAAAAATTCTCCTACTGGATCGTGCTCAAACTAACGTTGATAGATACGGAAGCGCCGTCTCTTTCGACGTCAAACGTGGCATCCGTTGCATCTCGCATCAACTGATACAATCGTACGGTATTCGTGGGATCGCTCAATGCATAGCCATTAACGGCTGTAACAATATCACCTGGCTGAAAACCGAGGGCTGTGAACTGAGCCGCGTCGCGACCCGGTGACAGGCGGTACCCCTTCAGGCCATCCTGCCCCTGCACCGCACTTATCGAGACTAAACCTGCGAGCGACTGTGGGTTATCGTAGAGCTGCTGCCGATATCGCGACGCGAGTTGTTGCTGCTCACCCCTATCGACCGCTGGCGTCGGCGTACTCTCGGATACCGCATTATCTCTGGCGCTCTGCTCAGGCTTTGCCGCAGTCTTCACGATTCCGGCGATGCCATTATCAGAAAACAGCGTGATCAGCTCGTAAGTGCCATTGTTATCGATAACAACCTGCTTGGGTAAAATTTTCGCGAGCGTCACCTTGCCATTGGCTGGTAATGCATCCCCCACTGAATAGAGTTCCTGTTGCTTCTTAGCTTCGATCATGGCGCTACCGAGACCATCCGAAGTAGACGCAACAATCCCCGTGAGCGTGAGCGCCAATCGTGTTTCACGCGCCCCATTCTCGATCCCCTCTCTTGGATTAATCGAGACCAACTCTTCAGCTTCGCTTTGAAGTTCGGTTTCCGCAACCGGGCCGAAGACGTCTGCGCCTAGGATACTTGATACATCTATCGTTTCGGCACTACGAGATTGCCCCGAATCGAGGGGGGCGGGGTTTATCGATAGGGGAATCGATTCAGGAGCTTGGTCGTGGGGGATGAGGGCCACCGCAACATCAACAAGGCTATTAATCGACCAGAGCACCAACACTATCAGCAGAATCCGCCGTAACCTGGGCAATCGCTCAGAATCCGCGAGCCAACGCATGGCACTGCGCGCTCGGGCATCGACATTCAGCTGAGAGACTATAGCGGAGGGGCTATTCATGTTTGTTGCTCAAAAATTCATTAGCCAGTGTATCGGAGATTTCACCAGAAATGGTGACTGAAAAGTGACAGTGATCCCGTTAAACAACGGCTCTAACGCTTAGTTGGGAATGGTCATCAATGATTGTTCGATACTTGACACTAATCTGCACGCCACTTCGGAAGCATCGGCATCTTTTAATGCCTCCAGCTCACAGAGTCGAAAACTACTTTTAGTCCGGAGTTCAATCATACCGCCAGCACCGTCATCGAGAAACTGCCCCTGAAGCTCTGTCTCCAAACGCTCCACAATGTTACCTGCTTCCTCAATCGGTGCATCCACAACCATAACCCCAAAACAGTCTTCAGAAATTCTGGCTATTGCGTCTGTATCACGCAATAAACCCGCTCGATTAGCGACGTGACTTGCAGGGCCGAGCAATACAAAGTCACGAATGCGGTTCATTTCCACCAACCGATTTATAAGCAAAGGCATCTTGGCCACAAAATCAGATAAAATTGCCATCTGAGTCTCGTCCATCAGAACCACGCTTCGGGGGTTCCCCACATGAACACTCCCAACAAGTAGCTCATGGTCTAACACAGGGAGCATTAGCGTTTGCTCAATCGTCACTCCAGACTTAAACAGCTCAGAGCCATTGAACACGCCAGAGGTCGTTCTATTCCATTCAGGCAGTTCGTCGTAGAGCGAAACGAAGGAGTAGCTGTCCTCCAGAAGCCGCACAGTACCTGACAACACGCCCACCACGTCGAGTTGCCTTTCAAGTTCACCCACTGGATCGTGCAACCACAGCTCGACCTCAGAGCCCGCTGAAAGTTGGCGAATACCGGTAATTGACAAGTTGATAAGATCTGCAAGCTCGGTAGCGGAGAGCATTTGGCGTTCTACGACGGCGAGTTGCCGGCGCGCAAACTCTGCGACAGAAATCAGCGCCTGTGAATCAGCTACCGGGTCAGCGTCATTCATGGGATCAACTCCAAATACTTAATTACTTAGGGTGACAGCCTGAGGGGCAACTTTTGATGCGTTAGGTTAACACCAACGTCACCTACTTTTTAGCTACTTTTAGCGCTCGAGATTTACCCGCTGGCGGGAGCGCCCCTATTCTCAGCCTACATGTAAGGAGTGGTCACAAGTCTGACGATTCCCACCTGCGCTTCAAGCCCAGAAGCTTTCAAGCCTCACAAATCGTTATATCGCTAGCTGACAAGGAAATTGCATTAGCGAGCGTTGCGCCCTAACCGCCGAATCTGTTAACCGCCTCTATTGTTTTCGTAACAGTTACTATTGTCATGGTTGCAACGATACTTGATCCATCGTTCCGCCCATCGGCAAGACCTTCCTACCCGATCGACCCCTGACAATTTACCTAAGATCGCAAAGCCTGAATCGCGTGAAGCAGATCGCGGCTGTGCTAAACTGCGTACTCCTGCGGGGTGGCTCTGCCTGAGATGCTGAAACAGCAAACCCGTTGAACCTGAACCGGTTAATACCGGCGTAGGAACAGGACAGTCAGCCTTAAAAGGCCCTCCTGCCACTACCTGCCGGATGTTGATCAACGAACATTGGAAAGTAGGAAGGAAAGCGCCTTGTCTTTGAAGTACCATCAATATTTGTCGAGAAACCGACTCATGCTAGCCAGCGCCAGTATTTTTGCCGCAGGGCTATCGTCAGTGCCTGCAGGTGCTAATGAGATAAGCCTGGAGGAAGTTGTTATCACGGCAACGCTGATGGACCAAGATGTGAGCCGAATCAGCGCCACCACCTTGGTCGAGGGCGACATGGCGGCACGGGGCGCCGTACACATCGAAGACCTTCTCACCCTCGTCCCCAATGTTGCAGCAGCATCGGGCGCGTCACGCCAGCGGTTCTTTCAAATTAGAGGCATCGGTGAGCGTAGTCAGTTTATTGAGCCCATAAATCCCTCCGTTGTAATACTTCAAGACGGTATCGATATCAGTGCTCTCGGTGGTGCCCTGACAAGTTTCGATACCTCGCAGATCGACATCCTCCGCGGTCCGCAAGGCGCCATTATGGGCGCAGGTGCCTTGGCGGGTCTCATCAGCATCGAAACCCACACCCCCACAGATGCAACGAGCCTCAATATCGGGACGGGCTTTGAAAACTTCGGTGGCCGTCGTATTGAGGTCGCTGCCAACAGCCCAGTCACCCCAACACTCACCGGCCGAGTGGCACATCAGCGCTATGAGTCAAACGGCTGGGTCGACAATACCTATCTGGGCGTGGACAACACCAATAACCGCGATGAAGAAACAACACGATTAGCACTTCGTCACGCTTCAGATCGAAACACCGTAGACGTAAAACTCAACAAGGTCGACGTTGATAACGGATACGATGCGTTCTCCCTCGACAATACTCGCGAAACGCTGAGTGACGAGCCGGGTAAGGATAATCTCGACATGACCTCAGCCCTCCTGCGTTGGCGTCGAGTGGGTGATCTATATACAACGATGATTCAACTGAGTGACGTCGACGCTCGATCTGTTTACAGCTACGACGAGGACTGGAGCTTTGTAGGTATCCGTCCGTTCTGGGAGTACAGCTCCTTCGATGCGTACACTCGCGACGTCGAACGCAGCAGCCTCGAGTGGCGCTTAACGCCAAGTAGGGTTGACGACTTTGTATGGGTAATGGGCATCTACGTTCGCAAAGATAGAGAGGCTCTGCAGCGCGACTACACCTACCTCGACGCACCGTTCAATAGCGTGAACAACACCGACACCCTCGCCCTTTTCGGACAGGTATCGCATTCGGTAGCAAACGACTTAACACTGACGC
>CBFHHL010000177.1:0-26874 GCA_965655685.1 Luminiphilus sp. | reverse complement strand
CGCGCAACGGGCGTTACGGCTCCGGTGCGACCCACCTGAAAATCAACACCAACAAGCCGCGTAACTTCCTCTTGCGCTGGAAACTTCCGAGCGATTGCCCATCGGGGTGCACGAGCGACAAAACCGAGTGCCTGTTGTTGCTCGTAGCTATCTACCTTAATCACGACACCGTCGATATCAACGCCTATAGCGTCGCGCTTTTCGAGTATTCGCGCCACGTAATCTTCAGCAGCTTCCCAGCCAACGACACGTTCGATGAGATCCGATGTTTTAAACCCTAGCTCATTCAGATAACTGAGAGTCTCCCTATGTGAAACAGGCAGCGCTGCTTGCTCTGAGAAGCCCACAGAATAGGCCATGAAAACGAGCGGGCGCGTGGCTGTTATTCGAGGATCGAGTTGCCGTAGACTTCCGGCAGCCGCGTTTCTGGGATTTTGGAACACTGACTCCCCTCGCGCGATCAGCCGTTCATTCATGTCAGCAAACTCTGCTCGTGGGATAACAACCTCACCACGAACCTCTAAGACAGAAGGCGGATTATCGAGGGGTAACTGTAAAGGGACCGTGCCAATTGTCCGCGCGTTATGGGTTATGTCCTCCCCCACTGTACCGTCACCCCGGCTTGCGGCATGCAGAAGGACGCCGTTTTCGTATACCAAGCTGAGCGCCACGCCATCCAGCTTGGGTTCACAGCAAAAAGAGATCTTTGAAACGTTAAGCTTCACCGCATTGCGCGCCTCAAATGCCTGTAAGTCCTCGCCACTGAAGGCGTTGTCGAGGCTAAGCATTGGAAGTTTGTGAGCAATACTCTTAAATTCACTTAGTGGCTTATCGCCCACACGCTGTGTGGGAGAGGTTGGGAGTAGCAGCTCAGGATTCGCGGTCTCCAAGTCGCGTAGACGCCGAAGCTCGCGGTCATACTCAGCGTCACTAGCAATCGGGTTATCGTCGCGATGATACGCAAGCGACCAAGCATCCAGCTTGGTTATCAGTGCTTTAATCTCGTCTGCAATATCAAGCATTACCGAGACTCGATTCTACACTTCGCTTCGAATTCTCTTATCGATTGCCGCAATCGCTCGACGTGTTGCTTGGTGAGAACGCTACGCGTTTCGTCGAAAACATCACCCCCCAAGTTCTCAGCGACAGTTTGTGCTGTATTAAGCATGAGATCAAAAGCACGAGTCATTTCTTGGGGGCCAGGTAACGTTAGGAAAAACATCAACCCTTTGGTAGCCAGTGTCTCCATACCTTCTAAATCAAAAACGCCAGGTTGCATCATATTTGCGACGCTAAACTGGATAACTGGCGACCCCTCTGTCACCTCAGTGAGGTGGAAGAAGTCCATATCGCCAAAGCGCAAACCGCAGCCGAGTAACGTTCTGAGAACGTCATCCCCTGAGAAACCCTCCTCAGCTCTTGCAACTACGTTTAATGAGTAGACTTGCGTATTTTCATGCCGAGGAAGTCGAGCCGTCTGCCCGCCGACTGGCACTGCTTCAATCTCATCAAGCCAATCAACCGTGCCCGGCTTTTCCGTAACGGGCGCGGGCTGCTCTTGAGACTGTTGCGCTTCGGCGCCCTCAAAAATATGACTGGACACAAACACCGAATCACTGTCCGAAGCCGCTTCGGACCCCTGTTCCAACGACTCATCAAGACTGCCGAAAGTCGGTTCCTGACGGCCCAAAATCCGGGCACCGCCATGCGGCAGCTCTATAGCTGTGCGGTCGAGCGGATCGGGAACTGGCGTGTCGACACGAACCACACGCGCATTCATCTTGTAACCCTCACGTCGACGGCGGCGCGCGCTGACTAATAGTGCAACACACAGTACAAAAACCAGAAACAAGGCCAATACTGATTCAATTGTTACGGCAGATAGCAGCCCAGACATCGCTTTCAACTCCCTAGCTTGCTGCCAATCTCGCAGCTTCCTCAATATCAACCGTCACCAGTCGGGAGACTCCTGGCTCGTGCATGGTGACACCCATCAGCTGTTCAGCAGCCTCCATGGTGATTTTATTGTGTGTGATGAATACGAACTGGACCTTCTTAGACATTTCAGACACTAAGCGCGCATAGCGGCCAACATTTGCGTCATCCAGTGGCGCATCCACCTCGTCCAACATGCAGAAGGGCGCTGGATTCAACTGGAAAATAGAGAAGACGAGCGCAATCGCAGTCATTGCCTTTTCGCCACCTGATAGTAGATGGATCGTGCTGTTCTTTTTACCTGGAGGACGCGCCATGATGGTTACACCGGTATCGAGAAGGTCATCACCGGTCATCTCCAGGCAGGCGGTGCCTCCGCCAAAGACTCTCGGAAACAACTCACTGAATCCCGCATTTACTGTATCAAAAGTATCTTTGAACCGACTGCGCGTCTCTTTATCGATCTTCTTGATGGCGTTCTGCAACGTTTCCAGAGCCGTTCGCAAATCGTCATCCTGAGCATCAAGATATTGCTTACGCTCTTCCGCTCTACTCGTCTCGTCAATTGCCGCTAAGTTGATTGGACCAAGGCGATGAATTTTGGCACCCATGCGTTCCACTCGAACCTGCCACTCGCTCTCGTCTGCCTCCTCCGGTAACGACGCCTCGGCTTGCTCGAACGTCGTCTCTAGCTCTCTCAGGGCAGCGTCGATTTGCTCGATGCGCACTACCGTCTGCGCCAACTTTAAGCGAGCACCCTCGCTGCGCGTCTGAACTCCAGCAACGGCTTGCTCAGCTTGCATTCGGGTCTGCTCTCGTTCGCGCAGTGCGTTCTCCAGCTCCGATAAACCCTGACGTGCCTGTGTCAGCTGAGTCTCCACACCCAGACGCTTCTCAAGCAACTCGCTCAGTTCGCACTGCGCCTCATGATCAGGATTTTCCTCGGTAGGCATTTCACTACGAATTGAAGCCTCCCGATGCTCGTAAGTTTCTAGCTGTTGACGAGCACGCTCAATGGATTGAGCAAGCGCCTCGCGTTGCGTTAGCAACTCTCGATGTCGAACTTCACTTCGATTGAGTGCAACATCCGCCTGTTGTTTTGCCTGGCGACACTGCCGAACATGATCGCGAGCCGCCTGTCGCTGGTCTTCCAACTGCTCGCGGGATGTCTCGTCTGTTGCCACCTGTGAACGCGCCCGACCCAACATTTGAGTCGCTTCTTCAATCACAGCCTGCTCTTCAGACGCCCGCACCTCGGCATCCAATAAATCCTGTTTTAGTTGTGACTCGCGCGCTAATCGCTGCGCTTTCTCAGCAATAAGCGCACGCTTTTGCGATGCGAGCTGTCCCACTTTTTGTTGCGTTGATTGCAAAGCTTCTTGGCGAACATCAATGGCTTGCTCCAAATCAGCACGCTGCTGTCGAAGCGATATTAAGCTCTCATCAACCTCTGCGAGAGCGGCAGACACCTTCTCTAGCCTTTCTGAAATTTCAGTAAGACGGCCTTGCCGTACGATCATTCCTTGTTCAGCGTCAGCTTGGGTCCTTGATCGCATCCAGGATCTACCTACCCACAAACCATCCTTAGACACCACAGACTCACCGTCACTTAGAGCCAAGCGTTCCTCCATGGCCTGCTGCCACGTTTCGACAACGCGAATGCCCGCGAGCGCATCGGTAATGCCGACTGGCCCTTTGATGTAGTGGGCCAGCGTCGTAGCATCTGTGTTACGCTCCGAGGTCGCAGCATCAATCACCGATAAGCCCGCGGGCGGCTGCACAGGGTTTGATTTCAGTTGCTGAAAATCTACGCCCGCCGAGGACACCCAAGTGCCTAAGACAAGGTCAGCTGCCGCTTCATAGCCGCTTGCAACTGACACCAACTCCAGTAAGGAGCAGCCGTCGGTTGATAACATCGCCTGCAACCAAGCGTTTACTTCAACCTGAGCTTGCTCATCCTTGGCATCTGCTTGCAGCGCTTCCAACGACGCCTTTTGACCCGCTAGTACTTGCGACTGACGTCGTAATTCGTCCTGTTCCTCGCGCTTTTTACCAAGCTGGTCGCGGGAACCCGATAACGCTTGCCGAGACTTCTCCAGCTCATCACGTTGAAGCATCGCCGCTGCCTCTGCCTCGGACAATGACTCTACAATCTCGTCCACAGATTTCGTTTCTTCATGACCTGACAGCGACTCAAGCTCTTCCTTAATTCGATCGAGTCGTTGGCTCAAGGTCGCAAGGTTCCGCTCAGCATTTGCCTTACGACCTTGTTGAACTTCAACTTGCTGCTTAGGAAGCGCCGCTTGCTGCGTGAAGTTCTCCCATTTGCCATCTGCCGTTTGCGCGGCCTTCTCGGCCTCTAAGAGCAGGGCATCGACCCTCACCACCTCATCACGCTCACGAGCAAGTGTCGGCTCTATGGATGACAGTGCTTCAGCGAGTTCAGTCAGCCGCTGACTGTCAGAATCAACCAGTCCGAGCTCTCGCTGCTTCCCTTCGAGCGTCTGCTCGAGATCTCGCACTAGCGAGTCACGACGTTGTTTTGCAAACTTTATTGTCTGCTCTATACGGCTCACCTCGCTACCGAGGGCATAGAACGCCCCCTGCAGATCGCTGGTTGATGCATTAGCGTCGGTGATTTGCTGACGCAGCGATTCGATCTCGGAAATCGATGAAGACACCTGCGCTTGATATCGCTCTCGTTCGGTTGCGAATTCATCGATCTCACGCTGCGCACGCGTTGCAACGTTATTTTGCGCCTGACGTTGTAAGACTAATAGCTGCGATTTTAGCTCGCGCTCTTGTTCTTTATATTCACCATATCGCTCGGCCGCTTGCGCCTGACGCTTTAGGTGAGACAAGTTGCGCTCCAACTCCTCGCGTAGATCAGTCAAGCGATCAAGGTTATCCAACGTACGCTGCATGCGATTTTCTGTTTCGCGGCGGCGCTCTTTGTACTTCGAAATGCCTGCAGCTTCCTCGATATAAACCCGCAAGTCCTCAGGACGTGACTCAATCAAACGGGAGATCATGCCCTGCTCAATGATCGCGTAGCTGCGAGGCCCTAAGCCTGTTCCCAGGAAAATGTCGGTGATGTCGCGACGCCGACATTTATTTCCATTGAGAAAATAATCTGAGGTTCCTTCGCGGCTGACGACACGACGCACTGAAATCTCATTGTAGGCTGCGTATTCGCCCCCGACCTTGCCTGTCGAGTTATCAAACAACAACTCGATTGACGCCTGGCCCACAGGCTGACGATGTGTCGTTCCGTTAAAGATGACGTCTGTCATGGACTCGCCGCGAAGGGTCTTGGCTGAGCTTTCCCCCATCACCCACCGAACGGCATCAATAATGTTGGACTTACCACAACCGTTGGGACCTACGACTGCGCACATATTGCTCGGCAGCGTTACCCGAGTCGGATCAACGAATGATTTAAAGCCTGCGAGAGAGATGGACTTTAAGCGCATTTACCCTAGAATCCCGGCGCGAATTGGCGCCACAGCTTTATTATTAAAAACACAAGATATAGTGTACCCACAAAGCACAGCTAACACTATATGCAGAGGCGAACTTATTTAGAGATAGCGCGAATTGTGATCTCAGCCACGCTATTGACACCCACTGCAACACCGCGCAGCTCTCCTGCGAAACTTGCGTTTTTGAGCCCTGGCTGCCCCTTGGGTGAGACCTGCACCTCCACATCCACCTCCGCGAGCGCTGAGAGCTTCTGACCCGCCATACTATTTTCGTCTGACAGATTGACTACTAGGGGCCAGGTGCTTGTAGGCACACGCGTCGCAGCGGTCGGTATGCGCGCGGCACTGCCTGCGGGGCGGGCGATCACGAAAACGGTCTGCCCTGTTAAGGCACTCTCTTCGACACCTTCGGGTATTGAAACTGAGACCACTACACGAGCTGCTGATGACACGGCCGATGTTGTTTCAAGCACGGGCGCACCAGCATCGGTTGACGACAAACGCGACTCCGCCTCCGCGATGGCACTGATCATCAACTGGTGCCCCTCTGAGCCCGATATCTCAAGGTCCCTAAGCACGCGCATATAGCCAATAGCCTCTTGGTAACGTTCTGCACCAAAAGACCCCATCGCCAGCGTCGCTAACGCTGATTTCTGCCTAGGGTCGCCCGCGAGCGCTTGCTCCGCGCGCTTTCTTGCACGCTCCGTCAAAATCTGCCCCTCTGCAACAAACTCAGCCTGAGCAGCCCGCCCGAGAACGTCAGGGGCATTGGGCGCCTCCTCCAAAATAACCTCAAACCGTTCGAGAGCACCCGCAGCGTTACCGGTCGCAACATAGTATTCACCGAGCAGCGATTGATAATCTAAATTACCTGGTCTGGCCGTTGAGCGCGCTTCGATTCTGGCAATAAGTGCGGTGACATCGGCGGGCGTAGCTTCATCGAGCGAGGCTATGGCTCGTGTAATTTGGACATCCTCGTAGGACCCCAGAGAGTCGTAAAGTGCAATCGTTGCAAGAACAACAAGCCCTGCCAGCGCGAGCTGACAGCCGGGCCGCGAGGACGCCGGTGCAACGGCAGCCGTTCTTTCAACTGGCGCCATCCTGCTCTCTTTGTCATCCCAAACCCGAAGCTGGGCGTCTAACAAGATATCTTCGTCACTGGTCTCCGCCCGACGAATAGCTAACCAATCATCAACGGTGTCACCCTCAAGCTTTCGACGCCATATCATTGGCAATACGACGACGAATAGAGTCGCCAGAGCACAAAGCGCAGTTATGATGGGCCACAACTCTGTCATTCTGATTCATCACCATATTTTTCACGGAGTTGCCGCGCACGTGCCTCATTGGACTCCACAGTTGTCTCTTTGCGGTCGCCTCGAATCTGCAACCAAAGGACAGTAAGCGCCATAAGAAACAAAATAAGTGGTGCTGACCAGAGCCAGAAGGTGTTGGTGTCGACACCAGGTCGATAGCGGACGAACTCGCCGTAGCGATCGACCAAATAGACCATAATCTCCTCATCGCTGGCACCGGCCTCAAGTTGCTCGTGCACGATGGCTCTAAGATCGCGGGAAATTGGTGCATTCGAGTCAGCGATATTTTGATTCTGGCACTTCGGGCAGCGTAACTCTTGGCTTAGGGCCTTGTAGCGGAGCTCGAGCTCCGGCTCGCTGAACTCATAGGCTTCAATGACTGCATAGGCGTTTAGTGACCCCAAAAGAATCAACAAAACGAGAAAAAACCACCGCGACATCACTCTGCCTCAAAAAAAGGTTGAAGTTGTTCTAACCAAACCTGCTCATCGACAACACCCACATGCCGGTGACGAATGATGCCCTCTGCGTCGATAACGTATGTCTCGGGCGCACCGTAGACCCCAAGATCGAGACCGAACGCTCCGTTTTGATCGACGATGGTTTCCGCATAGGGATCTCCCAAATCAACCAACCACTGCGACGCTTTAGCCGGTTCGTCTTTATAGTTCAGCCCATAAATAGTGACGCCCTGCTCAGCCAGTTGGAGCAAATAAGGATGCTCAACACGGCAAGAAAAGCACCACGTCGCCCAGACATTAATCAATGCGGGCTTGCCTCGCCAGTCCTCAGGGCTGCGGGTCTCAGCGGAGTCAAGAACAGGCAAATTGAACGATGGAACACTTTTGCCAAGCCGCGCTGACGGCAGCTCTGTTGGATCTAGCGAAAGCCCTCGAACCAGCAGCAACACCAGGATCAAGAACGCGCCCAGCGGAAGAAACCGTTTAAGCAGCAAGTGCCTCGTCTCCCCTCACAGTTCGCCCAGCCGATACTCTCCGGTATCGTCGATCAAACGCGGTAGTCAAACCACCCAAACCTATCATCAATGCGCCAAACCAAATCCAACGAATAAGGGGTTTGTGCTGAACTCGCACGGACCAAGCGCCGTTGCCGAGGGGCTCGCCAAGTGCAATGTAGAGGTCTCGCATCACTCCAGCGTCTATTGCCGCCTCGGTCATGATTTGTCCGCTTGCCACATAACGCCGTTTCTCAGGCATGAGATTTGATAATGATGCACCGTTATATGTTACTGCAAAGACACCTCGGTCGGCCGCATAATTTGGGCCCTCAACGACAGTAAGCCCGGTAAGCTCAAAGCGATATCCGTTCAACTCAACCGTGTCCCCAACCTCCATCCGCAGGTCACGCTCTGCGCTGAACTGGGTAACAAAAACAGCACCGACGATCGTGAGAGAAAAACCCGCATGCGCCGCCAGCATTCCGAGATAGGAAGGCGTCAGCCTTGCCATTACAGCTTTTGCACCATTGACACCACGCATGCGCTGCTGGAGGTCGCGCGCCAGACCAATTAAAAGCCATCCAGCCAGTAATACAGCAAGCGACGCCCAAATATTCACCTCACCGACCCCCAAATAGGGTGCGACGATGGCGACAGCCAGGCACACAGCACCTGGAAGCATTATTTCGTTCAGCCAACGCTTGGATGAGTCTGACTTCCAGCGCGATATGGGGCCTAACGCCATGAAGGGGGCAAGCAAAGCCATGGCAGGCACGAACACTGCATTAAAATAAGGCGGGCCAACGGAGTATTTGCCCTGTCCAAGCGCATCCATGAGGAGTGGGAACAATGTCCCGAGCAAAACGACAATCGCCGAAACCGCGAAAACCAGATTGTTTGCAAGCAATAACGACTCTCGAGACTCAAGTCGATAATTGATCGGGCTGGCAACAGTGGGGGCGCGAAACGCGTAAAGCGTGAGCGAACCACCAACAACCAAGACCAAAAACACCAGAATAAACAAGCCACGCTCGGGATCTGCTGCGAAAGCATGGACGGAGGTTAAGACGCCTGATCGAACTAAAAATGTTCCCAACAGCGACAGTGAGAAGGCGGATATAGCAAGCAGGACCGTCCAAGACCGGAATAGCCCCCGCTTCTCCGTCACAGCAAGACTGTGCACAAGCGCAGTACCCACCAACCACGGCATAAAGGACGCGTTCTCAACAGGGTCCCAAAACCACCAGCCACCCCAACCGAGCTCGTAGTAAGCCCACCAACTACCTAACATAATGCCCAGCGTTAAAAACGCCCAAGCAACGTTCGTCCAAGGACGCGACCATTTAGCCCAAGCCGCATCCAAACGCCCGCCCATCAACGCAGTTACCGCAAACGCAAACGGGACAGCAAGCCCAACGTAGCCCATATATAAAAGTGGGGGATGAATAATCAGGCCCGGATCCTGGAGCAACGGGTTTAAATCATTGCCTTCAGCCGCCACCCCCGGAAGCAACCGCTCGAAGGGGTTTGAAGTAAATAGCGAGAAGGCAATAAAACCGACTGCAATGAGGCCGAGCACACTCAAAACCCGCGCAAGAACCACGAGCGGCAGACCTCGACTGGCAACGGCAACGGCTAATGCCCAAGCACCAAGAATCCACACCCAGAGCAGCAACGAGCCTTCGTGGTTGCCCCAGACCGCCGAAAATTTATAAATCTGAGGAAGCAGCGAATTGGAGTTACTAGCGACGACCTTGACCGAGAAGTCGTCCTGCAAAAACACTACGCTTAAGCACGCGAACGCTATGCTTAGAAAGACAAACAAGCCTGTAGCCAAACTTGGCGCTAAATTCATAGCCCAACGCTCGCCCCGCCACGCACCG
This sequence comes from Luminiphilus sp., assembly GCA_965655685.1. Lineage (GTDB taxonomy): Bacteria > Pseudomonadota > Gammaproteobacteria > Pseudomonadales > Halieaceae > Luminiphilus. Next base: position 17,300 of record CBFHHL010000177.1, on the reverse strand, counting down.
ACCATTGGTACGACCCCCAACAGGGTTGCCAGGCATAAAGCGATAATCAGTGCAATTTGGCCCGCCTCAGGAATCACTCAGAGGACTCCCCGGCCTTGGCCTTCTCAAGCGCCTCTGCCACTTCGGGCGGCATATAGTTCTCATCGTGCTTCGCAAGAACCTCACTCGCCGTAACAACACCGTCGGCACTAAGAACACCCGTGGCAACAACGCCTTCTCCTTCTGCGAAAAGATCAGGCAGGATCCCGTCGTAGGTTACGGTGACAGAATGAACAAAATCGGTGACCTCAAAACGGGTCTCTAGTCTATCCGCGGCCCGCTCGACACTGCCCTCCACCACCATGCCACCCACTCTAAGTTTTCGATCGATAGGCGCCGCACCCGCAGCGATCTCGGAGGGCGAGTAAAACAGATTGATGTTGCCACTTAGCGCATAAGCAATGAGCCCGATGGTGGCGCTTGATAACACCATAATAGCCAGCGCAACGACTAACCGCTGCTTACGTTTGGGGTGCATCGACCACCTCGCCGGCTCGACTGCCGGTCCTTGAATCCATTGATTGCGGGGACTGGCCAGAGGAAGCTCGTCTGATTTCGCTCTGCAACCGCCTGGTAGCAGCAATAGGCCTGAGGAGGATAACCATTACGACTACAAGTGTAATCGCATAGGCACCCCACACATAGGGGCCGTGCCCGCCCATCGCCATCGCATCAGAAAAAGAATCAAATTGCATTAATCAGCCAACCTCTTTACCAACCACGACGATCTCACATGCTCTTCGGTCAGCATCTGCCTCAAATTAAGCATCATCAAGAGCGCAAACAGCGCATAAAACGTTACGATCATGCCGAATAACGGGTACAGCATTGACGAATATATTGCTGACTCTCCGGTAAACTTGATCGAAGCGGGCTGGTGCAGTGAATACCACCAATCAACCGACTTATAAATGATTGGGATGTTAACCGTGCCAACCAAACTCAGGATCGCGCAGGCTCGTGCAGCAACTGCCTTATTTTCGTAAGCCTGAAACAGCGCTATTACACCCACGTAGAGAAAAAACAGGATCAACATTGAGGTAACGCGTGCATCCCAAACCCACCAGGCACCCCAAGTCGGCTTACCCCAAATCGCCCCGGTTATGAGCGCGATCGCAGTAAAGGCAGCGCCAATTGGAGCCGCAGCTCTCATCGCTGTTTCAGCAAGCTTGATTCGCCAAACGAGGCTTACGAGTCCGGCACAGGCCATCACGTAATAGCCGGCAAGTGACACAACCGCTGTAGGCACATGGATGTAAATAATTCGGTAAGAATCGCCCTGCTTGTAGTCCGACGGCGCGTACAGGAGTCCCCAGACGCTACCCACTAACAGAGCCAAGACGGTCAGCGGTAACAACCAAGGAATGACACGGTCGCAAAACCGATATACCCAGGGTGGAGAGCCAAATTGATGAATAATGCGCCACATGAATAAAGTATATAGGGTAATTTCAGTAAAAGGAGCTTCAGAGCTCCAAAGTCACTCTCAGTCCTGCCGCAATCGCCACAGGGGCTAGTACCAACCCACCTGTAACGCCTGCCCCCAAAAGAGCGAGCGCCACTGTGGGGTCGCCTTGATTGACCGCCTCCTCCAAGGCCCGACTCCCTGCAATTAAAATGGGTACATAAAGCGGCAGAATCAAGAGTGCGAGCAGAATACCGCCTCGCTGGACACCCACGGTCAGCGCGGCGCCAACACCTCCAATTAAGAGCATGAGCAGTGTACCCATAAGTAAGCTCGCGATAAGCGTGGGCGCTGCCGCCAAGGGAAAGCCCAGCATCAGACCAAACAACGGTGACACCAGGCTCAAAATCAACCCACTCGCCAGCCATGAAGCTAAAAGCTGAGGGACGACGGCAACTGCAAGCGGTATCGGCGCCATCGCCAACTGCTCCAAACTACCATCCTCAAAATCATCAACAAAGAGGCGCATGCAGATCATGAGATTTGCAAGCAATGCGACGACCCACAGGATCCCCGGTGCCAAAGTCGCCAGCTGGTCGGGGTCAGGCCCTAAGCCCAGAGGAAATAGGATAACGACAAGTAAGAAAAAGAGCAGCGGGTTTACAATCTCGCCTGGCGAGGCGACAAGCAAACGAAGATGTCTGCGAGTTTGAACCCACAGAAATCGTGTCATATCGAAGTCGTGACATTCACTCGACACTTTGCTCGGCACTTTAATTGGCACCTCAATCGCCACGGAATTGCTCCACGTCGATGACCTTTAGCTTGTCACCGACATCCGCGGGCTGATGGCTGGTAAACACCACGGCACCGCCAGATTCCGCATGCTCCATAAAGCGCGCTTCAAGCACTTTAACGCCGTGAACATCCAAGGCCGTAAAAGGCTCATCGAGAAGCCAGAGCCGCCCACTGGGTAGAAATAAACGCGCCAGCGCCACGCGTCGCTTCTGCCCCGCAGACAGTCTACCCACTTGCGCCTCCTCGTAGCCCTGCAATTGGACTCGAGCTAGAGCATCGTCCACTTCCGCGACATTAGGCTTAACCATACCCGAAGGATGGGACAGTAAATTCTCCCGTGCCGATAGTGCAGCTTTGAGTGCGCTTGCGTGGCCCGAGTAAAGAACGTCTTCGCAACGATCAATCACCCCAAAGACTTCAACGCGTGCGAGCCCGGCCATTGCCCTCAGCAGCGACGTTTTTCCCACTCCGTTACCGCCACGCAACTGCCAGATTTCACCCGACTTTACGGCGAGGTCCACCCCTCGCAATAACTGACGAAACCCTCTGTTGATGGAGACATCACTGACTGACAGTAAGGTCTCGCTCACAATGACACCGTTTTTATGAGCGGGAGTGAGACATCCTCTTCGCTCTCGCGCTGCAGTGATAAGGTCTCAAAATCGAACAGGTCTCTGTCGGCCAACTGCGACGGCGACACATTGTTCAGTGATTTAAAAATCGTCTCCGTACGACCGGGGTACTGTTTCTCCCAATCGTTGAGCATCTTCTTGATTTCCACCCGCTGTAGATTCTCCTGGGAACCACAGAGATTGCAGGGAATGATGGGGAATTGCTCCTGCGCTGCGTAGCGCTCAATGTCGCTTTCCTTACAGTAGGCGAGCGGTCGAATGACAATATTTTGCTTATCGTCGCTTAATAGTTTGGGCGGCATGGCCTTTAGCTTTCCACCAAAGAACATATTAAGGAAAAGCGTCTCAACAATATCATCGCGATGATGTCCCAACGCTATCTTGTGCGCGCCGATTTGCTCGGCGAAACCGTACAGGGTGCCGCGTCGCAATCGACTGCAGAGTCCGCACGTGGTTTTACCATCGGGAATGACTGAGCGAACAACGCTGTAAGTATCGCGCTCCAAAATGTAGTAGGGAACGCCCATCTCCTCGAGGTACTCTGGTAGAACATGCTCTGGAAAACCTGGCTGCTTTTGATCCAGATTTACTGCAATAATCTCAAAATCAATCGGTGCGCTGCGCTGCAGATGGAGCAAAATGTCCAGCATGGTGTAGGAGTCTTTCCCCCCAGACAAACACACCATGACGCGATCACCTGCCTCGATCATGTTGTAGTCAGCGATGGCCTGCCCTGTCAGTCGGCGAAGACGCTTACGCAGTTTATTCTGGTTGTACGAGGCCTTGCGCGGATCACCAGTGGGTGATCCTGCGGAGAGCGACTCCGCGCCCTTGGGTACGTGCTCTTGAACCAGATTGTTAGGCTGAGACATGCAGAAATCGCCGCGTCAAAACATGGATGATAATTGCCCCGGTCGCACATCGCAAAATTAGCGACTTGAATACAGGTAATTGGACGGTAAAACGTACTTGCAGTTTGTCGCCGAGACCATGAGAATTCGCGTCGCAACTTTGTCCATACAGAGCGGCCTAGCGTCGTTTATCCGAGGAGAGTCAAATGAAAACACCTGTAACAGTTACTGTCACCGGCGCAGCCGGACAAATTGGTTATGCACTGCTTTTCCGTGTTGCATCAGGTGCCATGTTGGGTAACGACCAGCCCGTAAGGCTCAATCTACTCGATATTACGCCCGCGCTTGATGCGCTCGAAGGCGTGAAAATGGAGCTTGATGACTGCGCTTTCCCATTGCTCGCTGGCATTACGTGCAGCGATGATCCCAATATCGCTTTCGCTGATGCTGATTACGCGTTACTTGTCGGAGCGCGACCACGCGGACCAGGTATGGAACGTAAAGACCTTCTTGAAGCGAATGCCGCCATTTTCTCTGCGCAGGGCAAAGCGATGAACGCCGTGGCCAGCAGAGACATCAAAGTGCTCGTAGTGGGTAACCCAGCCAATACCAACGCGCTTATCGCCATGCATAACGCACCCGATATCTCAGGTCGTCAGTTCACTGCGATGACCCGACTAGATCACAACCGCGCTATCACGCAGATCGCACAGAAAACGGGTGTTGTGAATACAGATGTTACCAACATGACGATTTGGGGTAATCATTCGGCAACACAATACCCCGACCTCTTCAATGCCCGAATCCAGGGTCAGCCAGCCATCGAGTTGGTTGATCAGGCGTGGTACGAAAATGACTTCATTCCGACAGTCCAGCAGCGCGGTGCCGCCATCATCAAAGCACGTGGCGCGTCCTCGGCTGCATCAGCAGCGAATGCTGCCATCGATCACATGCGTACATGGGCGCTGGGTACGACTGATAACGATTGGACGTCAATGGGCATTTTATCTACCGGCGCTTATGGCGTTCCCGAAGGGTTGATTTACTCATTCCCCTGCACTTGTGCTGATGGCCAATATACCGTTGTGGAAGGCGCTGAGGTGAATGAATTCAGCCGCGAGAAGATGGAGGCAACCGCTCAAGAACTCAGCGAAGAGCGAGATGCTGTTCGCCATCTCTTAGGCTAAGCGGCATCGCCTCACTTTGAAATGCAGCCCAAACAGGGCTGCAGCACCACTTCGCCATCCTGAACGCTTACGTCTCTTGGCCTGAAAGTGGCTAGCTAGAAACGAAATCGGAACAGGTCCGTGAGGGAGCGCCGAAGAGCTGCAATTGAAGTGACACCATTTACGGAGCGGACTCTCTACCCCGTGGGCAGTCATCCGGCACAGGTCAAAGCTCTCTCAATACCTGCAACGGCGGAGCGTAAACCACCCTCCGACACGCATATGTACCCAGACTACCAATGATCAACGCACCCAAAATAATTCCGGCAGGCCAGAGTAGCCACTGCACTTGATAATCCAGCTCCAGCATTTGCGTCTGCAACAACCAGCCGGCGGCTTCCGACCCCATGATCGCCAGCACGCCAGCAAGCGCACCCATCGCGGCAAACTCGATTGCGACAGCACCCAACAACGTTCGGCGGCCAGCTCCAAGCGCTCTGAGAATGGCGCTTTGGTGCAGTCGCTCATCAACACTCGAGCTAACACCCGCTATCAAAACGAGCGCACCCGCAACAAGAATGACCAATAGGACCAGCTCGATAGCTTGGCTCACTTGATCAATGATTGTTTTTATTTCCTGTATCGCCACATCAACCTCGATTAACGTGAGCGTAGGCATGAATTCCAGCAATTCATTAACGCGATACTTTTGCTCGGCTGACAAATAAAAGCTGGTTAACAAAGTCGAGGGAAACTTATCGAGAAATCTGTCGGGGAAAATGACGAAGAAATTGGGCTGCATCGATTCCCAGTTCACTGAACGTATATTCGCGACAGTGACGTTAAACTCATCGGCCGCAATCCGCAGCGTTAAGTTATCACCGACCCTGGCACCGACATCCGCAGCAAACCCTTCCTCTAAGGAAATTACAGCTGCGTCTACCCCTGATTCCCACCACTCACCGCCGACTATCAAGTTACCCTTGGGCTTTTCATCGGTAGAGGTAAAATTAGCCTCGCGTTGCCTTGGCCCATTCGAATCGCCCCCCCATTCAGGCAGAACTTGGCCATTAACCTGCATCACCCGTCCTCGTGCTGACGGATACAACTCTCCCACTTCGATATCTCGCTCTGCAAAAAATTGCATTAACGGTTTCTCGTCGGCCGGGGCAACATTCAAGACAAAGTGATTAGGCGTTCCCTCCGGAATCTGCAAACGCCATTGGTCTAACAGGCTCGTGCGAACAGCCGTTAAGACCAGTAAAAGCATAATGGCGATACCGAAGATGACGACCTGAAAAGCACTGGAGGTCCCGCGGCGCTGCATCCCTGCCAACGCTAATCGCCAAACACTGCCCGCGCTACTGCCGATTTGACGAGTGCCCTGAAGAAGTCCCCTGGCGACGAAAAAGCCTAGACCCACCGTAATACCGACTGACCCCAAAAGTGCACCTGTCAGCTTAATATCGCTGCTGTACCACCACATTAACGCGCCTAGGGACAGAGTCCCGAGCACAAGGTCTGTCGCCTTTGTCGAGTTCGCGATTGTCGCCTCTCTCCTGATAACGCGTAAAGGCGATACTGCACCGAGCCTCGCCAGTGGCGGCCAAGCAAAGAAAGCGATACAGACCAAAGCGGTTACAGTGCCGGTGACATAGGGTGTAACACCTATACGCGTAACCTCTCCGGGTAGCTGATCTGCTAGCGCTCGAAACATTGCGCTTTGCGCGAGCCAACCAACCGCACTTCCCACAAGAATTGCAAATAAGCCCAACCAGGTGAGACTCAACGCATAAAGCGCACGAATGGTTGACTGTTTCGCTCCAAGACTTTTCATTACCGCCACTTGGTCGGTATGCCGTTCACCAAAGCGCCGGGCAGCAACCAATATCGCTGCTGCCGCCAACATTACCCCGAGACTGCCCGCCAGCAGTAAAAAACCACGTGCGCGCTCCAAGGTAGCACCGATACCGGGTTGCGAGTCATCAACCGACAATAACCGCTGACCCTGCACCAGCTGAGGTTCGACCCAGTTCTTGTAACGCGCCAAATCACCTTCTTGCCCGGCCAGCAAAAGCCGAAAGGTCACCCGACTTCCGGGCTGAATGACACCGGTCGCCTCTAAATCATCGACATGCATTACCAGCCGAGGGCCGTAACCAAAAAAACCCGTGGTGGAGTCGGGCTCATCGAGCAGCGTACCTGCGACACGAAGGGTCGCATCACCGACGTAAACTTCATCACCGATAGACGTGTTCAACTGCTCAGTCAAACGCGGAGCGAGATATACGTATCCGGGTTCCGGCTTATCGGCAACCAAACGACCTCCGCCCACATCAATGCGCAAGGACCCGCGCAAGGGATATGCACCGCCGACGGCTTTAACAGAGGCCAGAAACATATCGTCACTCTGGGAGATCACCATGGAGGAAAAGGTCACCGTCTGACCGGTCGCTAATGCGGTATTACTCGCCTCTGACTGCCATTCAGGAGGGATTTCGCGAGAACTCGAGACGACGAGATCAGCCGCAAGGAAGCTCGCCGACTCGCGCTCGAGATTGAACTGTAGACGATTAACGAACCCGCTAATGGCAACCACCAAGGAGACTGCAAGTAGCAGCGCGCTGAGCAATACACCCAGCTCACCACCTCGCCAATCGCGAACGAGCAGTTTGATTGATGCCGTTATAGGTGACTTCATGCGGCCTCGCTCAAGTGACCAGCTGCCATCACCAGCTTGCGCTGACAGCGGTCGGCTAACGAATTGTCATGGGTCACCAGAATCAGGGTCGTACCCTCCTCCTGGTTCAGTCCGAATAACAGTTCAATGATCTTAGCGCCTGTTGCTGAATCGAGATTTCCCGTAGGTTCATCTGCAAAAAGAATGAGCGGTTTTGCGGCAAAAGCACGAGCGATAGCCACCCGCTGCTGCTCCCCACCTGAAAGTGTTCGCGGATAATGATGGAGACGCTCCTCAAGCCCAACTCGCGCTAGGTAATCTTCAGCCACGACGCGGGCGTCGTCTCTGCCCGCCAGTTCAAGCGGCAACATCACGTTTTCAAGTGCTGTGAGCGCGGTCAATAACTGGAAGCTCTGAAAAACGAAGCCCACTTTTTGACTGCGCAGCACAGCCCGCTCATCCTCATCTAGCTGCACGATATTCGTATCGTCGAGGTAAATCTCACCACTTGTGGGGCTGTCCAACCCAGCGAGCAATCCAAGTAACGTCGATTTCCCAGAGCCCGAGGTCCCTACGATCGCTGCCGTTTCTCCACGCTTGATTTCTAAATCGATCCCTCGCAGGATCTCCAAATCCGCTTCGGCGGCTCTCACGGACTTACGTAACTGGAATGTTTTGATCATGCGTCTCTACCTCTGGCATCACTTACGACGACGTCTCGGCGTCGGATCGACGCATCTTCTCGCGTTTATTGCTTTTAAAACCTTTGGTGCAGGAGCGTCTTTTTCATTTACTACCACTCGAAACCGCCTACTCATTGGGCCGCTCTTTCTTTTCAGTACAGTACTGAGCTCCCTGGCTACAGCAGATACGCCCGAAAAAATACTTGTTGTCGGCGACAGCCTCAGCGCTGCCTATGGTCTCAACATGGAACAAGGCTGGGTGAGTCTGCTCGAGAAACGTCTTCAAAAAACCTTCGACGATGCAAAGGTGATCAACGCAAGCATATCAGGTGAGACCACGCGTGGGGGCGCGTACCGGCTCCCGTCGCTCCTCCTTGAACATAAACCAACTCTGGTGATCATAGAGCTTGGTGGAAACGACGGACTGCGCGCCCTGCCCATTAGGCAAATGCGTGAAAACTTGACGACGATGACAGATACCTCTCTCGATGCGGGGGCAAAGGTACTGCTGTTAGCCGCAGAAGCACCTCCAAATCTGGGGCGACGCTATACTGGCCTGTTTAGGGACATCTACGATCAACTTGCTTTAAAGGAAAACGTAGAGACCTTACCCTTCGTCGTCGAATCTATATTTTTGAATCCAAGTTTAATGCAGAGCGACAACACTCACCCGAATGCGAGCGCGCAGCCCATGCTTGTGGATGTTGTTTGGCCCATATTGATACGGATGATTGAGGGGGCTCAAAGTTGAATGATGCACGGCCCATAAGAGATCGCGTCGAAACCGTAATTTTTGGCACTGAAACCCGTGCCGGTAATATCTTTGACGTGACGCTCCTAGTTCTTATTCTCACGAGCGTTTTTGTCGTAATGTTGGATTCAGTAGAGGCCTACCATGCGGCCTATGGCGATATTTTCCGATGGATAGAACTTGGCTTCACACTCATTTTTGCTGTTGAGTATCTAACCAGACTGTGGTGCCTGAGACGGCCTGCGGTTTATGCCATTAGCTTCTGGGGCGTGGTAGATCTCTTGGCCATTCTCCCAACCTTTCTGACACTCTTTGTGCCCGAGGCCTCCTCACTCATCGTCATCAGAGTGCTGCGGGTTTTGCGCGTCTTCCGCATATTGCACCTCTTCGAGTTGCACGAGGAATACATCGAGATCATTGGACTTATGCGTGCTACCGCACGATCTATTATGGTGTTCTTCTCAATAGTGATGGTGACAGTGGTTGTTTTTGGCTGCCTTCTCTACGTCATAGATGGCCCAGAACATGGCTTCGTAAGCATACCAATGAGCATTTACTGGGCCGTTGTAACTATTACAACGGTAGGTTACGGGGATGTTGTTCCCGGCACACCCATTGGGCGTTTCGTAGCCTCAATTGGTATTTTGATTGGTTATTCCATTTTAGCTGTGCCGACTGCCATCGTAACCAGTAAACTGTGGGAGAGATTGGGATCTCGCCGAGCTGCGCAAACGCTGGCATGGAACTGCCCTGTGTGTGCAGGGGTAGATCATGCGATTGATGCGCAACATTGCAAACATTGTGGTGCGGATCTCGAAGTCCCTGACGAGCTGAGAGAGCAAAAGCCACAACTTCCGTGAACGAAAAACCGAAAGACATATTCTCGCATCGCAAATATTGGGCGGAGTGCTTTGGGCCAGCACCGTGGCTCCCCATGTCTCGTGCTGAAATGGATCAGCTGGGCTGGGATAGCTGCGACATTATCATCGTCACGGGTGATGCGTATGTCGATCACCCCAGCTTTGGTATGGCGGTCATTGGTCGCGTACTTGAGGGACAGGGATTTCGCGTTGGCATTATCTCGCAGCCGGATTGGCGCAGCGCCGAGGCCTTCAGGGCCTTGGGTAAACCGAATCTGTTTTTTGGTGTCGCCGCCGGCAACATGGACTCAATGATCAACCACTACACCGCAGACAAAAAGCGGCGTAATGATGATGCTTACACCGCCGGAGATATTGCAGGTAAGCGACCTGATCGTGCTGTTGCGGTATACAGTCAACGTGCCCGCGAGGCGTACAAGGATGTCCCTGTTGTTATCGGTGGAATCGAAGCTAGCCTCAGACGTATGGCCCACTACGACTACTGGAGCGACAAGGTTCGACGCTCTGTATTGATGGACAGTAAAGCCGACATATTGCTCTACGGAAACGCTGAGCGTGCCATCGTAGATTTGGCACATGGGTTAGCCGAGGGAAAGTCCATCGAAGACCTTCGGCATCTCCGCGGCACGGCGTTTGTAACCGACGCGCCCGAGCCAGGCTACCGAGTCATCGACTCGACGTCAGTGGATCAGCCCGGAAAAGTGGAACCCTTGTTAAATCCTTATGAAGGAATGGAACCTGAGGTCTGTGAGACCGAGGCTGCGCAGCCAGATGCCGTAGCCGCCAATTTGCCAGAAAATGAGGCATCGGCTCAGGTGGTGTCTTTACTCGCTAGCAGCGCGCCTGCGCGAGACGTCATTCGACTTCCCAGCTTTGAAGCGGTTCGAGATGACCCTGTGCTTTATGCCCACGCAGCGCGAGTTATGCACAAAGAAACCAATCCCCACAACGCGCTAGCACTCATTCAGGCTCATGGCGATCGTGAAGTTTGGTTTAATCCCCCACCCATTCCGCTCACCACACCAGAATTAGACTGGGTATTTGAACAGCCCTACCAGCGTCGTCCGCATCCCGACTACGGCAATGCGAAAATTCCCGCGCTCGAGATGATTCAACATTCAGTGAACATCATGCGAGGCTGTTTTGGTGGCTGTACTTTCTGTTCTATCACCGAGCACGAAGGACGAATTATTCAAAACCGCTCCGAGGACTCAATTGTCCGGGAAATCGAAAAGATCCGAGACACTAGCCCAAATTTTACGGGCGTCATCTCAGACCTCGGTGGCCCGACCGCAAACATGTGGCGACTGGCGTGTAAGAGTGAGGAGATAGAATCCAAATGCCGCAAGCTCAGCTGCGTTTTTCCGGGCATCTGTAAAAATCTCAACACTGACCAAACACCGCTTGTTCACCTCTATCGTAGAGCGCGGGCGATTCCTGGCGTCAAGAAAGTGTTGATTGCTTCGGGCCTCCGATATGACATTGCGGTGGAGACGCCCGAGTACGTCAAGGAACTCGTAACCCATCATGTCGGCGGCTATTTAAAGATTGCACCAGAGCACACCGAGGATGGACCGCTCGACCGAATGATGAAGCCAGGCATTGGCAGCTACGATCGCTTCAAACAATTATTTGATAAGTACTCTAAGGCTGCCGGCAAGAAACAATACCTCATCCCCTATTTCATCGCAGCGCACCCCGGCACTACCGATAACGACATGGTGAATCTTGCATTGTGGTTGAAACGCAACAAGTTCCGTGCAGATCAGGTACAAACGTTTTATCCGTCACCGATGGCACTGGCAACCGCGATGTATCACAGCGAGAAAAATCCGCTGAAAAAGGTCGATAGAGATAGCAAACACGTCCCTGCAGTAAGAAGCCTCAAGCAGCGCCGCCTGCATAAGGCGTTTTTGCGGTATCACGACTCAGATAACTGGCCCGCACTGCGAGACGCACTCAAGAAAATTGGCCGCCGCGATCTCATTGGCAACGGACCCATGCACCTGGTGCCCTCACGACAGCCACCAAAGCGACATCGGATTGTTAAAACAAAAGGGACAACGCCCTTTAGAACCAAGCATACAAAACAGTTTTGATTCGATTAGTTGGGCGAGCATCCTGCCCAACATTGCGGGGAAAAGACGTTTAGACCGTGCAGTCAAAAGAATCTGACAAGCAGGTGAGACTTTGGGATGCCGGAGCAGGCGACTTCATGTTGTAAAAGGCATAGATACCAACAAACACCGTAAAGATGACGTTCACCGACGAGCATTAAATATGTAACGCTCAAGCAGCTTTACCAGCAGCTCTTTTTCTTCATCGGTGAAGTCTTCTACGTATTGATCCGCCTTCGCTACCAACTGCGGCTCCAGATTTGTATAGAGCTCAATCGCCTTGTTGGTGAGGCATATTAGCGGACTACGCTTATTTTTCGGATTATCTAATTTAACAACTAGATTACGCTGTACTAATTTCTGAATTGTGCGGCTAACGTTCGCGCGATCTTGCAGGCTCATGTGCGCAAGACTGCTGGCCGTCTGTGGACCTAGTCTCTTCAACAGACCTATAGCTCTCAGCTCCTGAATACTGGTTTGCTGATACTCCACACCGCGAACTTTATCCGTGGGACTCAAATTTGAAGCCATTGCAACCAGGTGATTGATCTTTAGGGGCAAACTCAACCCCGCAAATACATCTGCACCAGAGAGGTTATGAAGTGGTTTGGGGGAGTATTTCTCTTTCATTCGCATCGTTACCCAAAGACTTATTCATTTTGTAGCATCAACCAAAACAGACAGTGTAAATTATTTGGAAATAACGTTAGGTAGGGAATACTTTCCGTCGAACCTTGTGTCGAACCTCGTGTCGAACCTTGCAGAGATACTCGAGATCAAGAGTAGTGTGCGCAGGCCGGGCTCTCAAGGTCACCTCTCCCCGCTAAAAGTCTCGAGTAATCGGCGTTAGAGAATTGCGCACCATCTCGTGAAGCGTATTGATAAGGTCAACGTGAACACGTTTATGTATTCCGTCGACGTTGGGGTTCAGGCTTGCCTCTGCCCCCTCCGCTGCCCCAGCCGCGACCACGGCCTCCAGCATCCTCCTCTCTTTGTCATCATCATGAAGTGCAGCTTCGTCGCCGGCAAGAAACGCCAGCATGGCGGCAATACCATAGCCGCCCCAGTTCGATACGCCTGCGAAAACGAGTACGTCAGTGTCTATTATGGTAGCGACATCATGTCCCCCAATAGGTATCCCTCTTACCTCACGAACTGTCTCTGATATCAGGCCACACCCTATTTCATTCCCACCGTCTCCCACACCGACCGTGGGAATGCCACGCTCCGATGCCAGCCTGAAAAAGTTGTGGTAGGCAGGGACCCCTTCGGCTGGAAAGCCAAGTATGGAGCAAAATATCCCGTCGATATTTGGCCCAGTGCACTCGACGGAAATCATTGCTACAGGTTTGTATCGATCGATAAGCGATGAAGCTAAAGCACTTTCGGAATTGCGTTCATCGTAGACTTCTGTCACCGCAGCCCATCGCGGCCGCTTCGTAGCAGCATTGCGATCCAAAATCTGAAACCCCGCAGTCCTCGCCACAGAAATAATCGGCCCAGAGTGCGCATCCGAAGATATAAATACAGGTATGGCCCCAGAGATAGCATTGAGCGCATGTGCAATCGCCACCCCACCCAGTGGCCCGTCAGTCTCGCCGTAGGGTAAATGTGGCGCCACGCCCGCACCGCAAAAAACAAAAAAGAAATCTCCGCGCCCACAAGCACCCCTTAATAACGAGGCTGCCCTGTAGCTCAAAGGTTTACCATCACCCGCCCGAACTGCCGCATCATAAAATGTTCTCAGAACGCCCCGAGGAATATGCTCGCCGGGGCCCCTCATCTCAACTGTGCACAGTCGATCGATATACTCTCCTATGATTTCTGGCATCCACTCTACTCCGGACTGAGATAACTTGAATCAAACTTAAAAAATAACGATCACTCGAAACCCATCATGTCGTCGCTTCGTTGATAGGCTTTGACTCCAGCGCTTAGGCTCACCACTGACAGCACGGCAGTCAGGCCACCCAATAATGAAACTGACAGATTCAGACTTGCACTCATGGGCTCTAGTAAGCTTCCAATCCAAGGGATCAACGCGGGCCCAAAACCAATTCCCACAATATTAACCAGCATGAGGAAAATAGCCGAGACCTGTCCACGCAACTCGTTTGGAGTAATCAACTGTAATGCAGTAATAGCGAGTCCTATCTGCGCTGTTAGAACAAGAATTGTCGATGACAGCAAAAAATACATGACGAAAAGGGAAGAGACCCATGGGAAGGCAATCGCAGGCAGAATCGATAACGTTGAAAGGAAAATCGATACCTTAATGGGGGCCGATTTCACGCCACGCCGGTCGGCCACATCCGCCAACCATCCCCCTATAAAGGGTCCCGCGCCACCTACAACCATGAGCGCGAGACCGAACTGCTGTCCCACCACACCAATCGGCACACCATGATTGGTATTGATCAACGTTGGCGCCCACAACAGCAATCCGTTAGCGAAAGTGACGCTGCCGACGAACCCAAGAAAGTGCGTAATCAGGGACTTCTTATTTCGCTTGATGAATACGGGCAGTGTAGCGTCGCTTGGTACTTTGTCCGCCCCTTTTTCGGCGTGCTGCTGCTCAAGCCTTGGTACCTTCCTTTTAGGCTCAGGCAGCATTAGCAGTGCGAGTGCTAAGATAAACCCCGGCGCTGCCGCAATGAAAAAGATCACCTTCCATGTCTTTGTATCTCCTAAAACAGGCAGAGAGAGCACGGGGGTACCATCAAACATACTCACGAGAGCCCCTCCCAGTACGTAGGAGAGCCCCACCCCAACGTACGTTGCCATCATGAAGGCGCCAATCGCACGAGCCAGATACCGGCGAGAAAAAAGATCTGACAAAATGGAGTAAGCCGCCGGGTTAAGACTAGCCTCTCCCACTCCAACCCCCATTCGCGCAAGAAAGAGTGTGAGGAAATTGTGTGCAAGCCCACTTAGTGCGGTCATTAGAGACCAAATTGAAATGCCAATCGCGACAATTCGTAGCCGATGAAAGCGATCCACCAACCAACCGATCGGGACGCCGAGCACTGTATACAGTAAGGCAAAGGCAAATCCGTGCAGTAAGCCAAACTCAACATCATTGATCATCAGGTCGGATTGAATCGGCCTGACCATCAACGACATGATCGAGCGGTCGAGCAAAGATGAGATGTTAGCGAGAATCAAAACCAACAGCGTTGCAATCGCTAATTTTGGCGTCGTGGACCTCGGTTCAAGGCTCGAGTTTTCTGTGTGTTCAGACGCACCGCGCATCATCACCTCCTGTTTCACCCCTTGGTTCCTAAAACCTACTCAAGCGATGCGTAGTCTGCACGCTCGCTGCGCAATGCGTCTCGCCGCGTGCCAGCAATGTACCGTCACCTTTGTTGTAAGTACAACCTAATTGGCATGCATGGAAATAACTGCTAGATTGCGCCGAGGCTAAAATTCAAATATAGGAGGCCACATGAAAGTCGTTCAAGCGTCCCTAAGGGTAGCGTTACTCGCTACGTTAACTTCGAGTATGGCAGTTGCTCAGCAGTCGATGGAAGAAGTGGTTGTAACCGCCACAAAGCGTGCCGAGTCCATTCAGGACGTACCGCTTTCAGTGAGCGTTGTCACGGGCGAAGTCATCGAGCGAGCGGAAGTGCGTGATCTAATTGATCTACAGTCTGTTGTTCCCTCATTGCGCGTACCACAATTTCAGAACTCGATCCAAACGAACTTTGTGATCCGTGGTTTTGGTAACGGGGCGAATAACCCTGGCATTGAGCCTTCTGTCGCCGTATTTGTTGATGGTGTCTATCTGTCTCGATCCCAAGCGAGAATCTCAGACCTGCCAAATATTCAGCAAATAGAAGTATTGAAAGGCCCACAGAGCACCTTGTACGGTAAAAATGCGTCTGCAGGGGTTATTGCCGTGACGACAAAAGCCCCGGAGTTTGAAAGTCGTGGCTCGGTAGAAGTCGGACTCGGTAACTACAACCAAGAGTCATTTCGTGCCTTTTACACAGGACCACTTTCAGACACTGTCGCCTTTAGCCTAAGCGGCGCTTCTCTGGAGCGTGATGGTTTTTTCAAGAATGTTCCCACCAATACAAGGTTTAATAACCGAAATCGCTGGAACGTACGCGCAGATTTTCTTGCGGAACTGAGTGAGACAAGCGACCTTCGTGTGATCATGGACTACGATGAGCTCGACGAAGTTTGTTGCGGCACGGCGAACTTGGTTAATGGCCCGGCCGGGTTCGCACTCTCTGCACTCTCAGTAGTCCCGGGACAAGCCTACGTACCCGAAGACGCTTTTAATTTCCGTCATTACGGCAACTTTGACACCATCAACGAGGGCGAGAACAAAGGAATCACTATCGATTACAAAAGGAGCTTTGGTGATTTCGACTTGCGGTCAATAACCGCTTACCGCGACTCATATTTCAACCGACCACAAGCCGATGTTGACTTCACAGCCGCCGATGCCATCGGCAACAACCCTGCCACTACCGAGATCAACACCTTCACACAAGAACTGAGACTCTCAGGAACAACAGGCAGCGTGGATTGGTTGCTGGGTGGTTTCTATTTCGACGAATCGATCGACTTTACGCAAAGCCTCGAATTCGGCGCGCAGTGGCGTAACTACATCAACCTACTAGTAGGTGGTGGTAACCTCGCTGCGGGAGCCGATGCAGTGAATGGTTTTGAAGCGCTTCTTCAATATGCGCCCGGAACGTTTTTTGCCGACGGTGATGGCGTAACCGAGATAGCAACGCAGGACAACGAGTCCTACTCCGTTTTCGGCCAAATGACGTTCCCTTTGTCTGACAAAACAGACTTTACCGTCGGTCTTAACTACCTCAACGATGATAAGAAGATCACGCTTAGCCAGGAAAACAATGATGTCTTCTCGAAGCTTGATATTCGCGGCGCTGATGGAATCACGGCGCTAACTAACTTCGCTTACACAGGAGGATTTGCGGGGCTAGGGATACCCGCAATCTCAGCGGTACCACAGGAGGAAGTACCCGGTTACATACAAACTGTGGCAGCCACCGTTGGCGCGATTGCGCCCACTGACAACAATCCCTTCACGGCCTTTGAAGCGTTACAGTTTTTGCCTCAGTTGCTTGGCATCCCCAACCCCTCGGAGCCAGGCACATCCAATGACAGTAAGACAACCTACACGGCGAGCCTCTCACATGCCTACAGTGATGACTTAAATATTTACCTGACCTACGGCACGGGGTTCAAAGGTACGTCTTGGAACCTATCCAGGGACTCGCGTCCAACAACAGGTGAACGAGACAGCCTTGCGGCCTCGG
>CBFHHL010000176.1:0-14801 GCA_965655685.1 Luminiphilus sp. | reverse complement strand
CAGCACCGAGTCATCGTCCTCGACGTAGTACCGCCGAGTAAGCTCCACGACGAGCCGTCCCGCTTCTAAAAATAATGCTTTTCTGTCAGCGTGCGTCGCAAGCAGTGAGCCATTACCGGGAAGGCTTAGGCCCAGTGCTTCGGTCAGGCAATTCATCGAGTTCGCAGTGAACATCCCGGAGCAGGAGCCGCACGTTGGACAAGCTGAGCGCTCATAGGCCTCAACTTTTGCATCGTCCGCACTGCTGTCAGCGGCAATGACCATGGCGTCCACAAGGTCAAGCTTGTGTTCTGATAAGGCAGTTTTACCCGCTTCCATCGGGCCGCCAGATACAAAGACAACAGGAATATTCAGACGCATAGCGGCATTCAGCATTCCTGGCGTAATCTTGTCGCAGTTAGAAATGCAAACCATAGCGTCAGCACAATGCGCATTCACCATGTATTCAACGGAGTCAGCAATAATGTCACGTGACGGCAGGCTGTAGAGCATGCCATCGTGGCCCATAGCGATGCCATCATCTACTGCGATGGTATTGAACTCTTTAGCAACCCCTCCCGCGTTTTCGATTTCTCGCGCTACCAACTGGCCTAGGTCCTTAAGATGAACATGGCCGGGCACAAATTGAGTAAATGAGTTAACTACAGCGATGATAGGCTTTTCGAAATCACCGTCCTTCATGCCCGTTGCACGCCACAGCGCTCGTGCCCCCGCCATATTTCGACCGGCGGTAGAGGTTCTGGAACGATACTCGGGCATATTACTTCTCCTGTGGCCGCGAACGGTGCTATTAGATCGCGCGTATTAGCGTATTCGAATTTCTATCTCGACACGACTTTGCCTGCTCAGCAGGTGGCAGCGCGGCTTGCTCAATGGGTTGAAAGCTCAACTCACGAAACCAGTGTCCGGTCTGGGTTGTACGCACGTAGACCTGCTTGAGGTCCAGTTCTTTGGCGTTCTGGACGAGTTTTTCAATAAGGCGTTCGCCATGCCCCGAGTCTCGGTAATCGGGGTGAGTCGCCACGCAGGCAATTTCACCAATGGCATCCGTTAAATTTGGATAAAGCGCCGCACAAGCGATGACCCGGCTGTCTTTAGTGATTACGGTGAAACGATCGAGATCTGCCGCAACTTGTTCGTTAGAGCGCTCAGCCAGAATACCTTCTTGCTGAAGCGGTCTAATCAGCTCGAGGATACCCGCCAGATCGTGACTCTGCGCGCCTACCATTTGTTCGTATTCATCAGATGATATGAGCGTTCCAACACCATCGTGTGTGTAGAGCTCCTTGATTAATCCGCCGTCGCAGTTGTAGCTAACCAGGTGAACTCGTGGCACGCCGTCCTCACAGGCATTACAAGCGAGAGCGATGTTGTCGTCCATGCCGCCTGCTACAAGATTGGTACTCCTGCGAGCCGCGTCTACTGTAAGTTGTCGAATAAGAGAACCGTCGTCTCCCGTTATGCCTTCGTGTTCAGACATCACAATCAATTTTTCAGCGGCGAGACTACGGGCAACAACCCGCATAAGCTCCAATGCGTTAACAGCAAATATGTCACCTGCTAGTGAATGGCCGGTCGCAGATAGTAAGCAAATGGCAGAACCATCCAAGGCATGCGTTATACCTGCCACATCAATATGGCGAACGATACCCAGTGCCCCTTGGTCTATCCCGTTGAGTACGCCAGCAGGTCGAGCAGTAACGAAATTACCACTGATAACACGAAGCTTCGCGTTGTGAAGCGGAGAGTTGGGCAGACCCATGGAGAACATACGCTCGATGTGACTGCGTTCGGATGCAATATCGGTGAGGGCATTTGCCATCTCCGCTTGTGAAATGGGGGAGCTCTGGAGGTTAGTATGCTCATGAATGATCACCAATCGCATGCCAAGCGACTGCATCAGCGCAAGATCATGCACAACATTAATGAAGTTGTCTTGCGAGACGGCACCGGCCCGTAGCCCGACGACAACGGTGGTACTACGATGCGTGTTGATATACGGGGCCGTATTTCGAAACCAATCGATGTTATCTGGGTTGCTCATTTGGGTGCGGACCCCGGTTACAGGAGAAGCAAACTGAGCAAGAAATAGAAACCGATCGAGAGAACGGCTGCGATGGGCAGCGTAACGAGCCACGATCCAACGATTTGTTTGACGACGCCAAAGTCTACGACCCCTGTGCCGCGCGCAAGACCTACACCCAGTACAGCGCCTACTAGGGTGTGTGTGGTTGAGATGGGTAGACCAGTGCCCGACGCGATGACCACGGTGCCTGCTGCACCGAGTTCGGCAGCAAAGCCACGGCTTGGCGTTAGTTCCGTAATTTTCGAACCGATTGTCCCGATGACGCGCCAGCCATAGGTTGCCAAACCTAGAACGATACCTGCACCGCCAATTAAAAGTACCCACCAAGGCATACCAGAGCTAGCCGCAATCACACCCCCGTCTTGAACCGTTTGTACAACAGCGGCTACAGGCCCTATCGCATTTGCCACGTCGTTAGATCCGTGCGCAAAAGCCATCCCACACGCAGTGAAGATCATCAGAATTCCAAATATGCCTTCGATGCCAAGATTGGCATTTTTGGCCAGCTGCTGGCGCACAAACAGGCCGCCGATGGCTGCGACAACTAAGCCAATCAATGCCGCCAACAAAGCTGAATCAAAAAACGCTGATCCTGTGCCGAGGTCTATATCGACACCCACATGTTTGAGGCCTTTGAGCATCGTGACCATTGAGATCATGAAACCGACCATCCACATGTACACGGGAACCCATCTCGCAGCGCTCGCCCGCGTGTCACTCGAATTCAGCACAAGCACTTCAACGGTCTTGTAGAGGCACCAGGCAATGCTGCCTGCAAGCAGTGGTGAAACCACCCAGCTCGCCGAAATTTCACCGACTTTACCCCAGTTGACTGCGTCTACTGAGACAACGACAGCCGAGAATCCCACAATTGCTCCGACAATCGAGTGTGTTGTCGAGACGGGCCAGCCGCGATTACTCGCAACAAGTAACCAGGTTGCTGCTGCGAGCAGAGCAGACAGCATGCCGAGGACAAACTTATCGGGAATCGCCTCGAAAACTACGGGATCAATAATGCCCTTTCTGATAGTGCTAGTGACTTCACCGCCTGCCAGAAAAGCCCCTAAGAATTCAAAGACCGCTGCGACGATGATTGCTTGCTTGAGGGTGAGCGCACCAGATCCAACCGATGTACCCATAGCATTTGCGACATCATTAGCACCGATGCCCCACGCCATGTAGATGCCAAATCCCAGCACTAGAAACAATATGATCCCGCTGTTCGCTGCGAGCATTTCCATGTTGTCGTCCTACCGGGTTGGTTTCTCTTAGGTTATTAAGCGATTGTTGCAGGACTATTGCAGTAAATTCATCACTGCACCCCACACGCGGAGGAGAGTATATTCGTAGTTGGTTTGTGTTCATACCCTTTATCGGTTGATATCCGTGACTAGGAAGGTGCCGCATATTCGAGCGCCTTTGTGACAAGCGTCTGGACGCATAGTGCTGAGAGGATCCATACAACGAACAATGACGCAGCATGATCAGCTAACTTTATTAGCCAATCGAATGGGCAATGAGCGTTACCGGCGATTGATTGCGTATCTCGATGCCTCCATAAGCCACTCACCTTCAGACGCTGCGCAGACAAGCGCGGCAACTCGTATGCTGGCTGGCAGCGAGTTTTTCCGGACCCTAGTTGAACGACAAATTGCCTGGCTGGAAGAAGAGGCAGATCTAACTCAGCCCACAATCGATGCTTTGTTGGCAAGCATGACACCTGAGGACCTTTATCAGCAGGATGAGGCGGAAGCGCTTAAGCGCCTTCGGATACTGAGACAGCGGGCAATGCTGCATATCATCTGGCGAAGTTTCACTAGCGACAACGGCCTGTCTGAGACTCTGGGCTCTATGACCACGTTAGCGGATTTTGTTATCCGCTGTGCTGTAGGTTACGCGGAGAATAATCTCAGCAAGCGCTTTGGTCGGGCGATAGGAAATGAAACGGGTTCTATTCAACAGCTGATCGTTGTTGGAATGGGTAAGCTGGGAGGTCGCGAGCTCAACCTCTCCTCAGATATTGACATCATGTTTATTTACGATGAGCCGGGTACCACGCAAGGTGGTCGCTCCAGTACGAGTAATCAAGAGTACTTCACGCGGATTGCGCAGTTAGTGATCCGCCTCATTGACTCAGTGACGGGCGATGGTCGTATTTTCAGAGTTGATACGCGATTGAGGCCTTTTGGTGATAGTGGCGCGTTGGTGGCGAGCTATCCATCTTTGGAGAATTATTATCAGCAGCACGGCCGCGACTGGGAGCGTTATGCACTGTTGAAATCACGGTGCATCACCGGTACCAAAGATCAAATTAAACCCTTTGAACAACTGGCAAAGCATTTTGTCTACCGACGCTACACGGACTTTGGTGTTATCGAAGGTCTGCGCAGTATGAAGGCATTGTTCGATGCGGAACGGGTCAAAAAAGGCCTGGTTAATGACGTAAAACGAGGTCCAGGTGGCATTCGCGAAGCCGAATTTATTGTCCAATCACATCAGCTCGTTCGCGGTGGGCGGATTCCCAGCATTCAGACAACAGGTTTTAGGGAATCTATCCATGCATTAGTGAGCGAGGCGTGTCTGTCCGCTGATGTTGCGCAGCGCTTGCATGCGGACTACCGATATTTAAGGCACCTCGAACATGGGATACAGGCGCTCAGGGACGAGCAAACGCACAAGCTCCCTTCAAATCCAGACGATCAAAAGTCTCTCTGTATGCTCTTGGGGGCCAACGATTGGGATGAGTTGGTCGTGGCGGCAGATACTAGCCGGTCTGCAATTGCCCATGAATTCGAGGCGCTGCTGGCGGATTCGCCCGCTGAGGCAAATCTTATTTTGGGGATCGGTTCAGAGGCCCCTGCTCTCGATAGCGGTGCGCTGCAAGCTTTGTCCCTCACATCTTCAAACATGTTGGCCGAGACACTAAGAACATTTATTGCTGAGACACGATTTTCTGTGCTGGATGCCGAGGCAATACAAAGGCTACAAAAAGTTTTACCTCTGCTTGTGAAAGAGGTGGATGCGTACCCTGATGTGGGCGCCGCGCTCGAGCGTGTGCTTTCCATAGTGAACGTTATTTTAAAACGTAGCGCTTATCTTTCTCTCTTGGTTGAAAACCCTCAAGCGCGTGAACGGTTTGTTGGTTTGGTAGCCCGTAGCCCCTCAATTGCGAACAAGCTTAAAGATGCCCCGGAGTTGCTCGAGGAACTGTTGTTTCCCAAGCGTTTATTTACTGCACCCAATAAAGACGACATTCACCAGCAGCTGGATGCACTGATTACCTATGTTGACCCCGACGATCTCGAGGGAGTGATGCGGCAGCTGCGCCGGCTAAAAGATGCGATCACTTTTCGTGTGGCTGTTAGCGAGCTCGAGGGTTCGATTCCCTTGATGAAGGTGAGTGACAATCTTAGTTTTCTTGCAGAGGTAATCGTCGAGCGGGCGGTGACCGTGGCGTATCGTGACCTTGCGAAAAAATACGGCGAACCCACGAAAGGCTCAGAGTTTTGTGTTTTGGCCTACGGCAAGCTCGGCGGTATCGAGTTGAGCTATGAGTCAGATCTCGACTTGGTATTCATTTTTTCGGGTGACGAGGGTTTCACTGCCGGCCCCAAAGCGATTGAGCACCAGCGGTTCTTCACGCGATTGGCACAGCGGGTGATTCACATTCTATCCACGAACATGATGGGTGGCCGACTTTATGAGGTAGACCTTCGATTGAGACCCAATGGTGACTCGGGCCTACTGGTTACTTCGTTTCCTGCGCTGAAAAAATATTTAAAAAGTGATGCTTGGACTTGGGAGCATCAGGCCTTGGTTCGTGCGCGCGTCATTGCCGGTGGCCCAAAGCTGGTAAATAAAGTTGAGGCATTGCGCGTTGAGGTATTGTCACAAAATCGAAACGATGCCTCTCTGATCACCGAAGTCACGTCGATGCGCCGGAAAATGCGGGGACATCAAGGTGATATTCCCGCAAAGTCCAAGCGAATAGATCTGAAATACGGTCGTGGTGGTATTGTCGATATTGAATTTGTGGTCCAATACCTCGTGCTTAAACATGCTATCAACCATCCGCAAATCTGCCGTTGGTCCGATGTCGTCCGTATTTTGGACTCGCTTGAGGTTGCGGGTATTTTGAGCAAAGACAACGCCGATAGTTTGCGCGACGCGTATTTACAATTGAGAGCTGCAACGCATCGTATCGCTATGTCTTACGACACGGAGGATGACCTCGCCCAGGCTACAGAATCTATGGCCAGAGCGAAGGCTGACTGCGCAAACCTATTGCCAAATTTATAATGCGCGACGTATCGACCGCGCGGTAGATGTGAGGAATTTTTATGGATCTGTCAAAACTGACTGGATCAATTTGGTTAGATGGCGAGCTTGTTCCTTGGGAAGAGGCGAAAGTTCATGTGCTCACACACACATTCCACTATGGGTTAGGGGTATTTGAGGGGGTTCGAGCCTACGCGACTCAAGATCAGGGAACCTGCATCTTTCGACTAAAAGAACACACCGATCGCCTGTTTCGCTCTGCAAAGATCCTGCAGATGGATATGCCTTACGACAAAGAGATGCTCAACGAAGCGCAACGCGAGGTCGTAAGAGTTAACAACCTCGATGAGGCGTACTTGAGACCAATGTGTTTCCTCGGCTCTGAAGGTATGGGGTTGCGAGCAGACAATCTTAAAACACATGTGATGATCGCTGCCTGGTCGTGGCCGTCCTATATGGATCCCGAAGCAAGAGACCGTGGTATTCGAGTCAGAACATCAAGCTACACGCGACACCACGTCAACATAACCATGTGTAAAGCCAAGGCTAACGGCAACTACATCAACTCAATTCTCGCGTTACGGGAGGCGCTAGACTCTGGCTGCGAGGAGGCGCTGCTTTTGGACAACGAGGGGTATGTGGCTGAGGGAAGTGGTGAAAATGTCTTTATGGTGCGAGATGGAAAAATCTATACGCCTGAACTGACCTCCTGCCTTGAAGGCATTACACGTGACAGCATTTTCCGCATCGCAGCTGACCTCGGTTATGAAATTAAGGAGCGACGAATCACGCGTGATGAGTTTTATGTCGCTGACGAAGCTTTCTTTACGGGCACTGCCGCTGAAGTTGTGCCGATCCGCGAGCTTGATAGCCGACCTGTAGGGTCTGGTTCACGAGGCCCGCTGACCGAAAAATTACAATCGATTTACTTCGATACAGTTCGGGGCCGTGAGGCGCAGTATGGGGATTGGCTGACGGCAGTGAGCTAGTCGGTAGAGGTCAATGTGGTAAAGCCCAAAGGATCGAAAGCTAGTTTGGCTAGAGTCTCAGAGGCGAGCGCCAAATAATGCGCAGCCTTAGGGTTTTGATGGCGGGTGCCCAAGGTTTTGCTAGGGAATAAACACGGGCGCTACAGGTCATACTGGCAGCTTATTAGCTTGAACCTACTGGCCTTAGGGCCTGCCAAAGGTAAAACAACGCTCAATCAACGCTAAAAATGAGGGCTTCGATGGAACTATTAACAGGGAAGCTGGACAGTGGACTGTTTTTCCGATCATGGCCAGCAAATGATCAAGCTAGCGCAGTTGTTCTCATCAGTCATGGTTTAGGTGAACACTCGGGGCGCTACAAACATGTTGCTGCCGCCTTTAACGCGGCGGGTTTCCACGTCTTCGCACTTGATCACCTTGGACACGGGCAATCCCCGGGTAAACGCGCTTTTATAAGTCGATTTAGCGAGCTGACAGACGGTGTCGCTGAACTTCGAGCTCACATTGCCCGCGAACTTCCCTCGTTACCCGTCTTTCTTGTTGGCCACAGCTTGGGTGGTTTAATAGCAGCAAGCACAATTCTAAATGCAGCGCAGGATTACAAAGGGCTGTTAATGACGGGACCGGCTTTGAGTGTGCCCACTCCGCCTCCGGCGTGGCAAGTTCTTCTACTGCGCGTATTCAGTGCCATCGCGCCTGGGCTCAAAGCGCTCGAACTCGATGCTAAGGCTATCTGTAGAGACCCGGCTGTTGTCGAAGCTTATATCGCTGACCCGCTTGTTCATCACGAGAATATTCCTGCGCGAATGGTCGTTTCGCTGTTTGATGAAGGCGCGCGCGTCATGGCCTGTGCAAAAGACATCAAGCTGCCTGTGCTCCTACTTCATGGTGCTGAGGACCAGCTGACATCTGCTTCGGCCTCAACCGAATTTGTGGAAATGCTGACTTCCCAAGATAAGCAGTGCACTGTGTATGAGGGGATGTATCACGAGCTTTTTAACGAGCCGGAGCAGGAAGTCATTCTCAACAACTGCTGCGAGTGGATAACGGCGCGTGTCGCTAGGGGCGATTCGTAAATCTGCTGTATTAATACAGGCAGCACCCCGCGCCTGCCGCGCATTCAATATCACGCCCTCGAACCTTGTTGTTTCGCCATGGCGGTATTGGCATACTCCCTGCCAACTTTGGTGTGTGTCCGCGCGTGAATTCTCAATTATCTGACTCTGCGACTGCGTCGTTAAACGATGCTGAAAGTCCACTACGAATCGCTTTGTTGGGCTATCGATCTGCACCGCACTCGGGGGGTCAGGGTGTTTATCTAAATTACCTTTCGCGCTATTTGCGACGTCGAGGTCACAGTGTCACTGTGATTTCCGGTCCGCCTTATCCGCACCTAGATGACGACATCAACTTGGTGAAACTCGAGAGCCTCGATTTGTACGCAAACGGTTTGAGGTCTGTGAAGCCGAGGCACTTTTTCTCACGCCTAGAACGTCTCGAGTGGTTCAGCAAGTTAACGGGGGGGTTTGCCGAGCCATACACCTTTGGCGAGCGAGTCAAAAAGTGGTTTGTTGGCCGTGAGAATGACTTCGACATCATTCATGACAACCAAACCATTGCGGATGGTGTTCTGGATTTGCAGACTCGCGGCCTGCGTCTGGTCACCACCATTCATCACCCCATTACGCGCGACTATCGTGTCGCTTTGGCTGCTGAACCAAAGTGGTATATGCGTTTATTAATCCATCGGTGGCATAGCTTTTTGCGGATGCAAAAGCGAGTGGCACCCCAGTTGGAGTCGGTGGTGACTGTTTCAAACGCCTCGGGCAAAGATATTGCGACGGATTTCGGCGTTTCGCCCGAGGCAATCTCGGTGATGCATTTGGGGGTTGATACGGAGATGTTCCGTCCTCTACCTGCCATAGCGCGAGAGCCCTTCCGATTGATGACCACCGCGTCTGCGGATGCGCCGCTAAAAGGCCTCGTCCATCTATTGAAGGCGGTCGCTGCGTTGAGGCCAGAATATCCTGACATCAGGCTCACACTAGTCGGCCGTCCTAAACCTGATGGTGAAACACAGCGGATTATCAACTCACTTGGGCTCGCTAATTGTATCGATTGCTGCAAAGGCATTAGCCACGAGGAGATGGTGGAAAAATATGCCCGTGCCACCGTTGCTGTTGTGCCATCGATATACGAAGGTTTTGGACTACCTGCTGTCGAGGCAATGGCTTGTGGGGTGCCGCTGGTTTCGACCAGCGGCGGCGCTCTGGCGGAGGTGGTAGCCGATGCTGCGCTCGTGGTTTTGCCGGGTGATCCCGATGCTCTGGCGCGGATGATAAGAAGACTATTTGACGATGAGTCGCTCAGAGATGAGTATGCCACTCGGGGGCTTCAGCGCGTTGAACAGCATTTCTGTTGGGAGCGTTGCGCTGAGCGCATGGAAGCGTTTTATCGAGAGCGCATTGGCCGATGCTGACTGTTGATTTTGACTACTTTGACCTGCAGCCGGGTCATATTTGCGTTGATTTAGGGTGTGGTGAGGGTAGACATGCACTTACTGCCTACAGGGCAGAGGGTGTGAATGTTCTTGGTTTTGATCTCGCGTTCAGTGACCTTCAAACGGCGAAATCGCGTATTTCAGATATGGAACCGTACAATCCTGCAGGCGTTGTACACTTTGTTCAGGCGAACGGTATGACCTTACCGCTGGCTGATAACTCGGTAGATCGCCTTATCTGTTCCGAGGTCTTGGAACATATTCCCAATTACATCAGTTTTATAGAAGAGATCGATCGGGTACTGAAGCCCGATGGCAAGCTTTGCATCACGGTACCCAGAGCGTGGCCTGAAAAGATTTGCTGGCTCCTGAGTGACGAGTACCCCAGAACGCCCGGTGGCCACATACGTATTTTCAACGCTCAGCATCTTCAGCGCGAAGTTGAGCGCTATGATTTTGAGGGCACCCGGCGCCATGGAGCCCATGCGCTGCACGCGCCTTATTGGTGGTTAAAATGTTTATTTTGGAATGTGGAAAAAGAGCCTTGGTTGCTGCGGGCCTACCATCAATTTTTGGTTTGGGACCTGATGAAGCAGCCGCTGCTTACTCGCGCACTTGATGCTGTCATGAATCCCTGGATGGGTAAGAGCGTCGCACTCTACTTTAAAAGGTCGGGATCTCCTTGCTCCGACGTTGATGAATCAGGACTGAGGTAAATAAAGGCTATGGCTATTACTCCTCAGAAACGCTACCCCTATCCTTTAGCAGAACTAAAGCCAACGGTTGATTACCTGTTGGCGTTACAGCGAGAAAATGGCGAAATCCCGTGGTTCGAGGGTGGACATACAGATCCTTGGAACCACACTGAGGCGGCCATGGGTCTCAGCATTTCGGGTGAATACGCTGCTGCTGAGCGGGCTTACGACTGGTTGATGGACGAACAGCTCGAAGATGGCAGCTGGTGGGCCTCTTACGTGAACGGCGAACCGTCCAATATTACTCGCCGCGAAACTAACTACGTAGCCTATATTGCCACCGGTGTCTGGCATCATTATTTAATTACTCGAAATCGAGAGTTCCTGGATCGCTTATTTCCTGCCGTCGATGCAGCAATCGAGTTTGTTATCTCGATGCAGTCTGAGCACGGAGACGTGGCTTGGGCCTGCGACACGCTTGGCGAGCCGATGGATGATGCGTTGGTTACCGGTAGTAGCTCTGTTTACAAATCGCTCGAGTGTGCCTTACACATTGCGCGTACGGTTGGCGTATGGCGGCCTAACTGGCGAACGGCTCGGCAAAAACTTGGGACTGCGTTGCGACATCGACCTGAGCGATTTGATCGCAACTGGGAAAGCAAGTCGCGATACGCAATGGATTGGTTTTATCCGGTCTTGGCAGGCGTCTTTCAGAATGAGCAGGGCTTGGAACGAATCGATGCGCGCTGGGGTGAGTTCGTAGAAGAAGGCTTGGGTTGCCGCTGTGAAAATCATCAGCCTTGGGTTACGGTAGCTGAGTCCTGCGAGCTTACAATGGCGCTATTGTCGGTAGGCGAGACTGCACGTGCACAATTACTGTTTAAGTCCCTATGGCAATGGCGGGATGAAGCCGGCGTGTTTTGGACAGGGTACCAATTTGTCGAGGAAATCTTGTGGCCCCTCGAGCAGCCCACTTGGACGTCAGGTGCTGTTTTGTTGGCTGCGGATGCCTTAAGTCAGCATACCGCGGCCTGCCACCTCTTTACTGAGGTAGACGAGTCTAAAGGGAGTGTTGTAGAGCAACGAAAGCTCGCACCCTGACGCTTTATCCCCCTAAAGTTCACTTTATAGCCTGCGCAATGCGCGGATGCTCTCGCAGCTTCCCGCGGGTTCAAACAGGCCCGATTGTTTTGCAAGCTGCCAGATCGCATGTGGTGCCTGCCCGCCCTCAGCAACGTGCGTAAAAACATCATGAATAACTAATAGTCCGCCCTTAACAAGGTGCTGCGACCAATTTCGGTAGTCCGCCAGCGCCGCGTCGAGACTGTGACCGCCGTCGATGAACAAAAGGCCCAGCGGCGTCGTCCAGTACCGGGCTGCAAGCGTTGCTGAGGCTATGAGAGGGATGACGACATCTTCCGCGGCATGTGCCAGAAGGTTGCGACGAAATTCGGGTAGTGAGTCGAATCGACCCGCTTCATCCACCAGCGCTTCATCGTGGAAGAACTCGCCCACTTGATGCTCTTCGCTACCGCGGTGATGATCGACCGCGAAAACAACGGTATTTGACTCACGCGCCACTTCAGCGAGCCAAAGCGTTGACAGCCCGCAGTAGCTTCCTATTTCAAGAAGCGGACCCAGTGACGCAGTCTCACGCGCCCAATCAGCAAGCTGTGCGCCCTCATTTTCGGGAAGGAATCCTTTAACGTCGGCAAAGCGGGTCGGTGTCATGATAGGCTCCTAAAAACCTCAGTATATGGCGTAACGGCTGAATCCCAGAACTCTCATCACGTGTAATCATCCTCGACTCTTATGGCGCGTTTTCTCTACAGTTTACTGATCTCACTGCTTTCGCCTCTCTTTGTGTTGCGACTGTTCGTCAAGAGTTTGAATGAGCCTGGCTACCGTCGTCAGTGGTGGCGCCGCTTCGCGCTCGGTATGCCTAGCCGCATGCGTTCTGGCGATGGCTTGATCTGGGTTCACGCTGTCTCTGTCGGCGAGCTATTAGCTGTTGCCCCTCTGGTTGAGCGCATCTTGCAGGAGTGGCCGGATAACGCGGTCTTAGTCACCAACACCACGCCCACAGGATCAGAGCAAACACAGAAGATTTTTGGTAGCCGTGTTGAACACACCTGGTTCCCATTCGATATGCCGCTCGTCACCGGTGCTTTCTTGCGCCATTGGTCACCGCAGCTCATTGTCATGGTTGAAACCGAGATTTGGCCAAACGTTATAGCGTCCGCTCGTGAGCAAGGGGTTCCTGTTGCGCTGGTTAATGCTCGCTTATCAGCGCGCTCTGCTCGGGGTTACGCGCGATTGGGTGAGCTCACCCGAGAGACCCTGAGAGGTTTTAGCCTGATCGCCGCACAATCAAAATCCGATGATCGACGTTTCCGGCGAATAGGTGCTGAGCCCGATGCAATGCAGGTGGTTGGGAGTATTAAGTTCGATATTGATCTGGCAGCCCGGCGACGCCAGCTTGAGGTCATCCAGAGTGAACTGGGTAATGGTGTTAAGTCGCGCCCCTTATGGGCCGCCGCCAGCACCCACCCGGGCGAAGAGCAGCTTGTCACAGACGCCTTTTTGGCACTGAGTCAGCGCGGAATCTCAACGCGACTATTGCTCGCACCGAGACACCCGAACCGAACCGACGAAATTATTAAACTGCTCGAAAAGGCGGGCCTAAGCTATCAACGTCGGAGTGAGAGGGCACCGGTAGATAAAGATACTGACGTCTTGTTAATCGACACGCTCGGCGAGTTAAGCGCTTTTTTAGGTTTGGCGGATGCAGCTTTTATAGGGGGTAGTTTAGTGCCTAGAGGTGGCCATAACCCGATTGAAGCTGCGGCGTGGGGTTGTGCGGTCATCACCGGCCCGCATGTTATTAATTTTGCCACCATCGTAAGAGACATGGAGCGCGGTGGTGCGATTCGCGTGGTTACGGATCAGCAGCAACTTGCAGACCGCTTGGCGAGTGTTTGGGAAGGCGAGGAGCAAGACAGTGACGCAAAGCGTGCACAGACGTTTATCGAAACGCGCCGCGGTGCCACACGTCGTCAGCTCGATCTATTAAAAGCGCTTCTTTGATTCGGTGTGAGATTGGGTATGAATGGGGCTGTGAAAAAACGCGCTATGAAAAGACGCTTGGGAAAAGCCCGTGAAACCGTTCGGGCTCTGTGAATCCAATTAGGATGGGATTCCACGTTTGCTCCAGGTCGTCTTTTTTCGCGTGTGAGCACTTGTTTAATGAGACTTTGTCAGGCCCACCCTTTTGTTGGATCTGCGCGTTTACCGCCCGCCCGGCAGTTGTTTAACCTTCTTCAGAGACCGATGGCGCTTCGGGTTCTACCAAGAACGCTTCAAGCGCTGCGATATCTTCAGGTGACAATGTCCCTGCATTTTCCTTTAGGCGCATGCTATTCAAAACGTAGTCATAGCGGCTGTTAGCATAATCGCGTTGAGCGGCGAAAACGGCATTTTGTGCGTTCAGTACGTCAACGATGTTGCGCGTACCGACTTCATAGCCTGCGAGCGTGGCATCAAGTGCACTCTGTGTTGACTTAATGGCTTGCTTGCGCGCGTTCACTCGAGCGACATCGGAGGTCACCGTCATGTGGAGCGAGCGTGTTGCAGTAATCGTATTACGCGTGAGATTAACGCGATTCTCTCGCGCCGCGTTGAACTGCTCCGCCGCACGTCGGCGATTAGCGCTGATCGATCCGCCTGCGTACAGCGGCATGTCAAGACGAATTTGGAAAGACTCGTCCTCACCCTCGGAGTTTGGCGGCAAGTTAAAGGCGTTGGGCGGCGTTACCGTACCGGTGGTGTCACTCTCAGCGTAGCTGACCTGGGCGCTAACCCGAGGTGCATGACCCATCTGGCGTGACTTGGCGTTTTGACGTGCGGCCTCCTCTGCGAAACGGACCGCAGCCAACTCAAAATTATTCTCCAGCGCAAAGTCTACCCAGGCTGAGCGATCCGATGGCATGGGGGGTTCTGGTGAAAACTCATCGCTCAACAAACGGAGCTGCCCGTGTTGTTGGCCTGTGAGTACCGATAAGCGCTCGAGAGCTACGGCGACATTATTCTCTTCGACGATGCGCGTTACGCCTGCCAGGTCATGGCGCGCTTCAGCTTCATAGACGTCAGTGATTGCGATCAGGCCCACATTAAAGCGCTGGCGAGTTTGCTCGAGCTGTCGGGCAAGTGCGCGCTCTTGCGCCTTTGCGGCACGCAGATTGTCTTGTGCTCTC
>CBFHHL010000175.1:0-3666 GCA_965655685.1 Luminiphilus sp. | reverse complement strand
CAATCGCGTCATTCGCTATCTGCTCAGGACTGCGTGGAACTTTGTCGCTCCGATCCTGCGTGCCGCCGGATCCCGTGAGTGCTGCGGTGATGAAAACTTTCTTGCGCATGGCCAATGGCATAGTGTCTCCCTATTCTTATGACGTTATTGCGTATGAGAGATGTCAGTCGTTACGGTTTTCCAGTGCCTAAACACTGACTTCAATCCTTTAGCTTACTGTTACGACCGACGTTTTGCTCGCGCTTTTGACGGTCTTTTTATTTACCCTCAGCTCAGTGAGAGCCTCGTACTTCCCATAGGTCGCACATCGCTTCCAATGGGGTCGCTTGCAGAGGTTACTTGCAGCGCTTAATTCGAATGCCTGCCTGCCCGGCCGGTACCCAGGCAATAACGGGGCCCTAACCGAGGCCCGACCCAGCTCCTACTCAGTTTTTACTCAGTTCCTCTATAAGACCCCGTTAGCCACTACCAAGACCGTCCCTAAGAGGACTTTTCCCAAAAGGCCTCACGGTAGCTCCGAATCCCAAAAAAATGCCCACAGACAGCTCTTTGAAGACTTGTTTCCGTGGGCAGCACGCTAGCGACAACCCCAGACGCAGAGCGTTGCAGTACAGTGACGCCGTCAATAGCTGGCGCGACGACTAACGTAATCAACCTCCGCTCTTTGCCGCGCGATTCAAGGCACGACCTCGCGACATAATTTCATCGCGATCAATATAAATGCCCTGCAAGTGTCGCTTGCCTGATCCCGTAAACGCTTCCCTGCCATGAAGTACTCGGCGATTATCGAAACACATAATGTCTCCCGCAGTGAGCCGAAACTTTAATTCGAACTCCGGCCGATCGGCCATCTGGTGGAACAAGCGGAGCGCTTCATAACAGCGGCCCACGTCCTCGGTCGCCATAGCGGGAAAAGCACGAACCGGATAGAACGCACGAATCGTTGGCGTGTCAGAGCCGGGTAGGTAATCGATAATCGGCGCAGACCACCGGTGGTCAATACCGGGTCCACGGTTAAAGAAAATCCAGTGCCGTGTGTAGAGAAGCTCAAACGCCTCCGGATGATCTCGCTCGAGTGCCTCGACCAAAGCTGCACCATCGGTCAAGGTCGACTCGCCACCGTCCGCGTCATTTATCAAGCAGTGCAAAAATTGAAAGCCGGGAGGAACCTCGCGCGTGGGCAAATCTGAATGCGGTCCTAAACGCAGCCCCGTATTGGCTGTCGTATTCGTTGCTGCGTCTCCCGCCAAATTAACATCAGCGCGGACATCCCAAATGCGACCAAAGTTACTGTCGCGCACTGGCCCAATACGCTCAGCAAGCTCAAGAAGGTACCCTTCGTGTGTTGGTGAGTTTTCCAGAACACAGGCACCGTAAACCATTAGGTTGTTGAGCAGTGCACGGATGGTGTCATCGCTCTCCAACGCGGTAGCACCGTCTTCACGGGGCACTTCACCGATCGAGGCTGTCGTCCACGACTGCGCCTTCGGCAGCCAGCTGCTGGGTCGATGATTGTTTTCGGCAATATGGCGCAACCAACCCGAGTGATAGACAGATCGCTGACCGTCATGACCCCACTCGACTATCAAGTCACCGGCGCTGTCCAACACAGCCGATTTCACTACGATATCGTCCGTTAATTCCGCAGGGTCAAGAATGCATTCGCGCGTTGCCAGATCGATACCGCCCTGACCCACTGCATTCTCTCGAAGCCAGAACTTGTAACAAGCCAACTTCAGATCATCCGGCCAAAATACGTGAACGAAGTCGCCCTCGCAGACTGCAGAGTAAAGCGGGCTTAGCGGGTAATCGTAAAAATCGGGCGTTGGTGCCTGAGCTGACGGCGAGGCGAGTGTGTTCATAAGCATCGCCTCCTGCGGCGACATTGGGCACACCTTTTTGTGGGTGCTATCTTTATAGGTGCGTTCTTCATAGGTGCATTCTTTATGAGTGCATTCTCTACAAGTGCGATGACTGACCCAAGATTTATGCGCTCCCTACGGTTTTTCATTTAGGTCGTGCCATTCGCATTATTTTCTAAGATTGCAGCTCCGTAAGCACTACAACATTACGACAAACGTACTGTAACGCCACTCGTCGGAAAAGTTTTTTCCAGCGTGTTTTCTCCAGATTTATTTGGTCCCTAATAAACCGAGAAAATATGGCGTTCTATAAGTTCGCTTTCGCACAAATCGACAAACCCAGAATAACGATTCCAAATCAGCTATCAAACCTCAGCATCTAGGCCGTTTTTGTCAGAAAAATAAGGGTTCAAAACCTACGAAACTAGCAAAAAACTAGCGGCAGCACGATGCCACCAGATTGTGCGCAAACGACGCTGTCAAGCCAAATATCGCAAATTACTTTGCACTCAAAACGAGTAAAAATTTACGGCCATCACTAAGCGCAAAATTCACAAGTCAGAATGCTTGCGCGGCAACAAAAAACAAAGAGAATGCGCGCTTCTGAATCACCTTGGCCGGGCGAAATGAGCTGCGTTCGATCTGTTTTCTCACTGTTGCTGACCACCGCGTTTTTACTAACGGGGCACGGTCTACACATGACGTTCTTGCCACTCATGGCGAGCGAGATCGGCCTGTCGCAAACAGTCATCGGACTCTCTGGTTCAGCCTATTTTGTGGGCTTCATCTCGGGGGCAATTGTGGTACCCCACATCATTGCTAAGGTGGGTCACATTCGCAGCTTCACAACACTGATGGCAGTATTCCTCTGCTGCTTCCAAGTGCTGCCCATGACCGATGCGGGCTGGGCGTGGGTACTGGTTCGGTTCTTACTCGGGGCCGTTATGTGTGGAGCCTACACCGTGGTGGAGAGCTGGCTTTCTGACCAAGCCGACGCTCGTAGTCACGGGCGCGTTCTCGGCATTTACACCTTTATCGTTCTGACAGCGATGGCAGCGGGCCAAGGTATCCTTGGGCTCACCTATGGCAACGCTGCACAGGTCTTTGCCGTTATTTCCATTTTAATTGGTTGCGCGATCATCCCGGTGAGTCTCACAAGTTCACTCGCACCGGCACCTGTTCCTGCGACACGTGTAGACTTTTTGAAGCTGTACCGGCGCTCTCACACAGCGTTCGCTGGTGCGCTGGGCTCTGGCGTTGTGATCGGCACGTTCTGGACGCTCGGTGCTGTTCACGTTGTCAGCGTCACGGGCGATGCTGAGTTTGCCCCCACATTCATTGCTGTGAGCATTCTGAGCGGTGCGCTAGTGCAGTACCCAATTGGACTCGCATCCGACCATATCGACCGGCGCCATGTTCTTGCCTTCTTGTGTGCAATGAGCAGTTTGGCTGCGCTCTACCTGTCCACCGCTGAGGACACCACCTCGCTTTTGATTGGCGCCGCGGCATTCGGCGCTGCCAGCAATTCACTCTACGCCGTTTCGTTAGCCAAGGCAGCCGATAACTCTGAGCGCGAAGAGTTCGTCATGATTGGATCATCGGTTTTACTTCTAAACGCTGTAGGTGCTGCGATTGGCTCGTTCATGTTTGGCTGGGCAATGCGCACGGCTGAGGGAGAGATTTTATTCAGCCTAATAGCAGCAGCGTGCGCTATTTTCGCTGCCTTTATTGCCATGCAACCCAAAGGCGCTACCGCTGTAGCAACAGAGGAACAAAGCGGTTTTGTTGCTACAGCGGTAGCGCC
>CBFHHL010000174.1:0-5671 GCA_965655685.1 Luminiphilus sp. | reverse complement strand
TTCAGTGCGGTCACAGCGGGCATATCCATGGCATTGAATCTCCCTGCATTTATGGGGTTGGTGTTTTCTTTGATTGGATTTGGTCTCTTGTTTGTCGTGAACAAAATGGCAGACAGTGCAAAAGGTTTGCCTGCTATCTTCGCCTTTACGGGCGTTATGGGCGCAGGTCTAGGCCCGCTTTTGAACGCCTACCTGGCGATGCCGGGTGGCCCCCAGTTAGTGATGCAATCACTGGCTGGTACGGCGTTTATATTTTTCGGCTTGTCTGCTTACGCACTGCAAAGCAAGCGTGATTTTTCGTTTATGACTGGCTTCTTGTTCGCAGGTTTGATTGTGGCGATTGTTGCAATGATCGCAAACATCTTCCTGGGTATCCCTGCTTTGTCGCTCACCATCTCTGCAGCTGTTGTTATGATTATGTCGGGCCTGATTCTGGTCGACACCAGCCGAATTATTAATGGCGGCGAAACCAATTACATCCGCGCGACGGTCGGTCTTTACCTCAACATCTACAATATCTTCGTTCACCTCCTCCACTTGCTGGGAGCGTTTGGCGGGGACGACTGATAACCTCTTTGGCTTTCAAACCCCGGTTCGCCGGGGTTTTTTATTTCTATATGAAATCCATCACACTCCTTATCAAAGCTGAATCCGAGAAAACGCCTGTGGCTTTGCGCTATGCAACAGCACTCGCCAGCTCGGGCAATCCGCCCCTCAAAGTTTTCTTTTTTGGCCGCGGCGTATGTCAGGTGCACGAACCCATTCACGAAAAGTGGCGCTATCTAAAGTCCTTTTTTGGCGTGGAACTTACGCTGTGTAGCGCCTCGGCTGAAAAATTTGGCGTTACCGGTGATCTTGATTTCACGATTGCAGGATTGGGTGAGCTGATGGCGAGCGGGCTCAACGGAACGAGAGTCATAAGCTTTGGGTAAGGCGGCGTCTTGGTTAGTGTTAATTACATCGGGACCTTACGAGCATGGGCTGGAAACCGACCCGGCGATCGATGTCATCATGGCTGCGGGCGCGTTCGGACAGCAGGCCGCCGTAGTGTTTGTGGGCGACGGCCTCAACTACCTCGATACGGACCTAGCACCCAAGGCGGGGCACAGTGACCTCAGAAAACTATTGAAATCCCTCCCGCTTTACGATGTTGACGATGTTTTTGTATGGGCTGAGGACAAGCAAACGTCTGAGAACGGCTTCAGCATCCCTGTAAAACCTATCTCGATGGATGGCGTATCCGAGCTTTTATCGCAAGCAGACCATGTGGTGAGCTTTTAATGACTGTTCATCTAATAAATCGTCCAACCCTGCTACCCAGCACAGTTAAACTTTTAAATGAAGGCGATACTGTGATCATCACCAACGACCAAGTAACCGTTGAAGCAATTTCCACATTTGCGTCTCGCTCAGTTACCGTTGCGCTACTTGAGGGCGCTACGACCCTCAGCGAGGACATTCACGCTGCGATGACACTTAAGATCATCTCAGACGACGACTGGGTGAGATACACTACATCAAGTGAGCCCGTGGTTAGCTGGGGTTAGAGTGCGAGCACCGATTACTGATGACATGTTGGATGCTAACGGCTTCCTTGCTGATCGCGCACTTTGGACGCCCAAAATTGCAGAGACCTTTGCTGAGCTCGAAAATGTCACGCTCACCGATGCGCACTGGGAAATTCTGGTATTGATTCAACGTTTTTATGAAGAGTTTGATGCCTCACCAGCTAACCGAGCGCTGGTAAAATACGTTAAGTTAGAACTCGGGCCTGAAAAAGGTAACAGCATCTACCTCATGTCATTGTTTCCTGAGTCACCTACCCGGCTGGCAAGTCGAATCGCCGGCTTACCGAAACCTAAGAACTGTTTATAACTGTGCTACCGAAAGACTTTTCTCCAAGTGACTATGACAGCCTGC
The DNA here is from genome assembly GCA_965655685.1 of Luminiphilus sp. GTDB lineage: Bacteria > Pseudomonadota > Gammaproteobacteria > Pseudomonadales > Halieaceae > Luminiphilus. Next base: position 3,751 of record CBFHHL010000174.1, on the reverse strand, counting down.
TGACTGAAAAGATCAGAGCTATTGCCAGTGACTTCAAAGCGCTAGGCGCGCCGTCGCCCACAATCATAAGCTCCCCCAAAGACTCTTTTCGTATGCGTGTAGAGTTTCGGGTCTGGCACGAGGACAATCATCTCGAGTTTGTTATGTTCGATCGAGATGCACCGAAAATTCCTGTCCCCATCAGAGAGTTTCCGATCGCTAGCAAGGCGATTCAAGCGGTGCTTGCGTCCCTGCGAAGCGATCTTCAACAAAACACCGAGTTGCGACGAAAGTTGTTTCAAGTGGAATTCCTATCCACTCAATCCGGTGAGGTATTGGTCACACTGATCTACCATCGCCCGCTTGATCACCTATGGGAAGCGGAAGCCCGTGCGCTTGCTGATCGGTTACATATCTCTCTGATTGGGCGTTCCCGGGGCCAAAAGGTCACCCTCGGTCAGGATTGGGTTGAAGAATCGCTAACGGTCAGAACTCGGCTTTATCGATACAAGCAGCCAGAACAGGCGTTCATACAGCCCAACGCGCATGTCAACGAACGTATGATCGAATGGGCTATGGATCAGATTTCAGGGCCAGACTCAGATTTACTAGAGCTGTATTGCGGTATCGGCAATTTCACAATCCCATTAGCCACACAATTTCGTCGCGTTCTCGCGACTGAGGTATCCAAAGTCGCAACTCGCGCAGCGGTCGATAACCTTTTGCTAAATGAGGTTAAAAACGTTGAGTTTGCGAGACTGTCTGCTGAAGAAATGACTATCGCAATGGCGGGCACACGCACCTTTAGGCGCTTGGCATCACTAGAGCCTTCCCTCGAGGCCTACAGACTTCGCACTGTGTTTGTAGACCCACCCCGCGCAGGCCTCGACTCTGGCACTCTGGAGTTAGTTCAAGGTTTTAATGAAATTCTTTATATCAGCTGTAACCCTATGACGTTGCTAGAAAATTTATCTTCTTTAACAATAAGTCATTCGATAGAAGCTTTGGCCTTTTTTGATCAGTTCCCCTACACCCCCCATCTAGAATGTGGCGTTCATCTAAAGCGGCACATGGAAGCAGCAGTATGAAAAAGCTCAGCACCACTCAAATTGACTACGCATTGAAAACCAGTCTTAGCCGATGGCATTTGGACGGCAATTTCATCCGTCGCGACTTTGAATTTAAGGATTTCATCACCGCTTGGAGTTTCATGAGCCGCGTGGCACTCCTCGCAGAAAAAGCAGACCACCACCCCAATTGGGAAAATGTCTACAACCGAGTCACGATAAAGCTATCCACTCACGATGCGGACGGGCTAACCGACAAAGATCTACAATTAGCCGCCAACATCGACAAATCCGTGGGATAGCGCGTAGTTCAAGCGTTTATAAACTGTTGGATCGCCTCGGTAACTGCCTCATCTCTCAACATGGGGGCATGACCGACATTTGGCACCTCCACATAAGCAAGATCAGGAATCCCCTCAATCATCCTATCTTTAATATCAGCATCTAATAGATCCGAGATTGCACCTCGTACCAGCATCAGAGGCTGAACGTGCAACAGCTTATAGACCGGCCAGAGATCGGGCGGTACGGCGCTACCATCGTCCGCTTTGACTGCTTGAGAAATAGCAGGGTCGTAATCAAGGTAAGGGACGCCGTCGCACTCGTTGAACAATTGGCGAGTAAAGGTTTCCCATTGATCATCGGTCAACATCGGGAAGGCAACCCCGTTGATACTTCGGTTGTAGGCAATCGCTTCTTCCCAAGTCGAAATTGGTCCGCCCTGCCCTACATAGCTGCTAATACGATCTAATCCCACCTTCGATAATTCTGGACCAATATCGTTAAGCACAACATGACTAAACACGCCTGGGTTGGCAGCATTCATCACCATTGCCATTAACCCACCCATCGACGTACCCACAGCCGCAACCTGCTTCTCCTCCGCAAACTCCAGTAGCCTAAACATGTCGCCGACATAGGTTGGTATCGCGTAGCGCTCGGGTTGCGAGTCCCAGTCAGACTTACCCCGGCCACGCTGCTCAGCGACCAAAACGCGGTGCGTGTTCGAGAGTTTCTCAGCTAGGACGGCAAAATCACGAGAGTTTCGGGTGAGTCCGTGCATCATCAGTACACAGCCTTTGCTATTATCTGGGCCAGGATAGTCTCTCGCGTAGAGCGTCAGGCCGTCGGCAACGTCGTAGTAAAAATCCTTGTAGTTACGCATATTCCTGCCTCCTGAAGACTTCTCTGAGTTCTCGCTTCAAAATTTTACCGTTTGGATTTCTCGGCAATTCGTCGATCAAAATCACATCCGTCAGACGTTGTTGCTTACCCAGTTGGCGGTTGGCCCAGTCTTTTATCTCACCTGGATCCAGGACAACATTTGGTTCAGGTACAAGAAGCGCCACAGGTGTCTCACCCCAGGTCAAACTTGCCATGCCAATCACTGCAACGTCAAAAACGCCTTCGTGCCTCGCAACGACGGCCTCTAGGTCTTGCGGGTAGATATTTTGCCCACCGCTTAAAATCATGTCTTTTTTTCGATCTGCAATGTAGAGATAACCATCAGCGTCAACGTAGCCAATATCGCCCGAACGGAGCCATGTGCGCTGATTTTTGTCGATCCACGTTGCCTCTTTATCGGCCTCTGGCCTATTCCAATATCCGGGCATGGCGATACGCCCGCGGGACACGATCTCACCTACCTCACCCCGCTTAAGTGCTTGATCATCATTACCAATAATTTCGATATCTGTGCCGAGAAGCGGACGCCCAACCGAACTCCAGCGACCATCCGCGTCCTCGGGCTCCAAAGTGGTAATGATTCCTTCAGTCAAGCCATAGAGTTCGATGATGCCGCAATCAAAATAAGTAAAGAGTTCACGCTTGAGCGGCTCTCGCAGCGGAGAACCGCAGCTCATCATGGCTTGCATACTTGAGACATCAGCTCCTGCATTTCCCTTGAGCTCATCCGTGAGGCGCTGGTACTGAATCGGCACCATAGCCAAATGGGTTATTCGATACTCGCGTATGCTGTTCAGGCAATGGACTGGGTTAAATTGCTTCTCCAAAACAATTGCACCACCGACAAGCAAGGTCGACAACATCGCCACCCAGGAGATATTGCTGTAGAGACCGATCGTAAGAAGCGTCCTCGCTCTACTGTGATATCTAAGCGCTAGCGCGATATCATAAGTCCAGTCGCGGCGTCCAATGTGGTCGTGTGCTATGCCTTTTGGTGTCCCCGTCGTCCCAGAGCTGTAAATAATATTAACAATGTCTTCAGGGTCGATGTGTACGTTAGGTGGGGACACCTGAGCGCTCGCACACAATGTTTCCAGAGATAGCCACTCTTGACGTGTCTCCACCGCGTCCGGGTAAACATCCACAACCCGAATATGGGTCTGGTGTAAATTATCTGAAATGGTAATACCGCGATCTAACAGATCCTGAGTGACCACTAAAGTCGTCACTTGAGCGTCATTGAGCATGTTGGCAGCTGCGTCATTGGTAACCGACGTATTCAATGGCACCACGGTGGCACCACAGCGAATAACGCCAAAAATAGCCTGCACCATAGGTAGACCATTGGACATCAATAATCCGATGCGATCCCCTGGTTCAACGCCAAGATCCAACAAGGCATTGGCGAAACGATAAGTCGCCAACATAAAGTCTCGCCACGTCCATGTGACCTTTTGACATATAACTGCGTCATCGGAGGCACGCCATTTACCGTGCAGGTCAAGAATGTCACTGAGAAG
>CBFHHL010000173.1:0-20906 GCA_965655685.1 Luminiphilus sp. | reverse complement strand
AGATAAAACGCATTAATCGACAGCGGATCTGCGTCGCCCAGCGATTGCGAGATCGCGCGCCCGACCAGCGCGAGAACATAGCCTCCGTTGGGAACTCGCCCAATACGCCAGCCTTTTTGTAAGTGGGCTTTCCATCGATGATCACCTATCTGCTCAAGCGACGTGTCAGCTGCAAACTTACCCATGGATCTACCTTAATCTTGTCAGCACGGTATTCATTGTCCAGATCACGCCCAGACGGTAGGCGCCGGCGAAGTTTACATGGCTCTGAACAAGACGTAGAGATTTAGACCGAACTATCTCTATACTGGACTGCGCAAAAAGAGGACTGATTGGTGAAACCGCTCTCGATAAGTCTCGGAATAACGATTGCACTCGCAGCCATTGGCGCCACCCCAGCATGGGCCCAGACTCCTGTGTACAGTGCTTACGACCCACGACAACAAGAGTCGTTGTGGAATACGGCAATAGAGCTGCAATCGCAAGAGCGACACGAAGAGGCTATCCCCGTCCTAAAAAGGGCAACTCACCTCAGCCGGATTAGTGATGGACTTAATGCGGCGAGCCAACTGCCCTATGTTAGGGCCGAAATCCGAAGTTACCGAGCGCTCGGCGAATTAGCGCTCGCAGACGAGCGGCACTCCTACCTGTCACGAATCGAAAAGCAAGTATTACCCTCGGGTGTTGAAAAGATCGACGCACTCCTTAGACAGGCCGAGTGGCATCAATATGCACTTCTTGAGGACATCGACGAGGACGAAGCGATACAGGCGAGAATGGGTAAGGTTTGGAATTTTTACCAGAGAGCACTGAATGAGTCAGTCGCCACCTTTGGCGAGGATTCTGCCGACCTTCTGCCCGCACTGCACGGTATGGTGCGCGCGCAGTATCTCCTGGCAAGCCATCAAGGGGTTGGTGCTGCGATGCCGGGTAATATGCGTCGCGAGCGAACCTCGCCCAGTCTGTCGAAGGCGACTTTCAAGCGCGGCATCTCGCTTCTCATTGCGATGCAGCAACTCAATCGCGATCGTTTAGGCGCGAGTCGCGAGGTGCAAGCCGAAGACCTGATCCGAATGGGCGATTGGGCATGGTGGACAGGCAATAGTAACTTTGCACTCGAGTTCTATGGGGATGCCATCAAATTGGCAAATGGAGAAGAGCTAAATCGAGGGCCTGAGGCAAATGCCGAGCTTGCAGCTGACGAGGATATAAAAAACGCTTTGGCTGCTGCCGACGCGTCCGATCGCCCACCCACCGAGGAAAACGATGAACCAGCAAACGGTGGTCAAGAAAACAAACACGTCGAGAAAGAAAGCGTTGCAAACGTTGCCTTGAATGCAGGGAGCAGGGCCGCAGATACAAACAATACGATGCAAAGTGACTCATCAGTTGTCAGCGGTGCTACGGAAGACACGCTGGGCGAGCGGCCCGGCGATAATCCGGCTAGCCCGCAAGATGCGACAATTAACGCGTCCAAGATCAGTGCCGCTGATGAGACAGGCCGCAAAATCGACAAGGCGCCTGATCAGCTCGTAGAGGCAGATCCCGAGTCAGTCGATGCCGATCTAGCGACGGAAGCGACGGAGAAGTACCCCACGTTTCGTATACTGGAGACACCGGTACCGCTCCCGGCAGAGGAAGGCTTTGACCCCGCACTCAAGGTAAAGACAGCGCCTGCAACTGAGGCCGATCTTATTGTGACTTTTACCGTTAATGCGAACGGCAAAGTTGATAACCTAGAGCGTGTACAGGTACCTGAGACGGCGGGTCCACGCAGCCCCGATCGTGTCTTGAGACGATTGCGGCGACTCCGTTTTAGACCTGTGTTTGAGGCGGGCAAGCCAGTGGAGAGCAGGCCCATCACTTGGGTATTTGGCCCAGAGCACTGGGCATCCCCCTATGATTCGGCAACGGAGGTTTCGACATGAATTGGCAGTCTGGAAAATGGTTCTCCGCAGCAATTGTGACCTTACCGCTGATCGCTGGCTGTCCATCGGCAAGTATGCCAACCACGCCTTCGACACCTTCCATGCCCTCAGCATCCATGCCGTCACCAAGCAGCTCTGGATCCAGTGGCTCGTCAGGAAGCAGTTCATCGAGTAGTTCTTCCAGCAGCTCTTCCAGTAGTTCTGGCGGTGGGAGTGCTGGTTCGTCTTCGAGTGTGTCTTCCGGGGGCTCCTCTGGCGGTTCTAGTGGCAGCTCCAGTGGCTCTTCGGGCAGCAGTAGCTCAGGTGGGGGAATGCCCAGCAGCGGCGGTGCATCATCAGGTGGCGGCATGCCCGGCTCGTCGATGCCTGGAGGTGGAAGCCAAAGCGGCCAGTCCGGCGGCGGTAGCAGCTCATCTGGCGGTCAAACAGCGAGTGCCGGTGGCGGTTCAAGCCCCAGCACATCGGGCGGCGATCCTGGCTTTGGGGACGCGGCCGGTGGTGACCTATCCCTACCCAGCCTTGTTGACGAAGTACCCACCTACAGCAGTGCTTCAGCAAGCACTGGCCAACAGGGGGGCGGCTCAAGCAGTGCGAGCGGGCCCTCGGGGGATTCAGCTTCGGGTACCCAGCCGGGCGCACAACCCTCCCAAGGAAGTGGCCCTAGCGGCAGTCAGAGCGGTAGCGGTAGTCCAGGCGGATCACCGTCTGCACCCATTGGAGGTACCGTTGTGGCTTCAGGAACCGAGGGTACGGGAACGCGCGCCCAAGGCGGCCTAGAACCAGGCTGGGGAAGCGACCCTATGACCACAGCAGAGCGCGTGGCCGTTCTCGATCGTCAGCTTGAAGCCAGCACCGGCGTATTCGACGCCATTATCCGAGAAGAACAGCGTCAACAGCGAAGCAGTCGGCGTGAGCAAAGTAGTCCAGCGCAAAGTGGCGGTGGTTCTGGAACTGAGAGCTCATCCGGTGGTCGAAACCCTTATGAGGCCTCCGACGAAGGCGGCTACGGGTCCGTTGGTGGAGGCATTGGCGGTCGGTCGGGCGGAGCCCCTGATAACCCAGCAGTTTTCGAGGCGCCCAACGACATTCCATCTGGAAACGACGACGATATCGTTGCTCGACAACTCCGCGAAGCAGCGATGCGGGAAGCGGACCCCGAAGTTAGGGAGGCGCTCTGGAACGAATATCGGAAATACAAAGGGATAGAGATACCTGAAGAATGACTACTCGTTGGGTAACGCTACTCGCACTAATTGGAGTCCTAGCCGGCTGCGTAACGGAAACCGTAAAGACGACCTCTGTTCCAGCCCTTGCGACTTACGAAAGTGCACTTTCGGATGATGAGATTCTCGATATCGTCGTAGCCGTGTTTAACCCCGGGCTCGCGGAGGCTGATGTTGACGAGAATATTTATCCGGAAATACGCCGAGCTGAGGCCACGTTTATCGCAAGAGAGCTTGCCCTAGTGCTCGACGACCAGGGTGTGTGGGGCGCAAGTCGTGTTGTGCCATCAGCGGACTATATTAGCGACGTTGTTATATCGGGCAGCATTGAACAGTCAGACGGTGAATCCCTCGTCCTAAATATTCAGGCGACAGACGCGAGGGGTCGAGTATGGCTAGATAAAGCCTACTCAGGATCAACAAGCCGATACGCCTACCAGCAAACACAGCGTGTACAACGCGATCCATTCCTGGGGGTCTACCGCAAAATCGCCAACGACCTCATTCTCGCCTTTAAAGCGCTGTCACGGGAGGAGCGACTCGCCATTAGAAATGTTGCGCGGCTAAAATTTGCCCAGAGTTTCGCTCCCGATGCGTTTGCTGATTATTTACAGACTGATGACTCGAATATCACTCGTGCGATTCGTTTGCCCGCCGAAAGCGATCCCATGATGACTCGGATCTCAGCTATTCAACAGCGTAATCATGTTTTCGTAGACACACTCCAGGGGCACTACGACAACTTTTCGGGGAATATGGAAGCACCCTATAACGAGTGGCGACGCCTGAGTTATGACGAGACGGTCGCACTGCGCGAACTTCAGGCCGAAGCCCGGATGCAATTGATCGCTGGCGGACTTTCGCTTTTAGCTGGTGTAGCTGCCGCGACATCAGATAACCGTGATACGAGAACGGCAGGCGCTGTGGGCATTTACGCGGGTGGCAGCCTCGTCAAAAGTGGCCTCGAACGGCGTGCGGAAGCCAAGATTCACTCGCTTGCGCTAGAAGAACTGGGCCAGTCCCTTGAGGCGGAGATCACGCCCCAAGTCATTGAACTCGAGGACCGAACCGTCCAGTTGTCGGGTAGCATCGAAGATCAATACAGCCAGTGGCGAGAGATTCTGAGTGATATTTACGCAGCCGAAATTGCAGAGCTCCCCACGTCTGTCGACAAACCGTCGTCCTAGTCAGAGGTATTTAGGGTATGTCTTCAGATAGCGACGTCCGGTTGCGCGCCGTCACCTTTGATCCAAAGCCAAGCATCGATTCGGCTCCTGACACGAGTCCCGAAACTGGGTCACACGGCGTGTGGATTGCTGGTGCCATCGGGGTTGTTCTGCTGGCTTTCGTGGTCCTTTTCCTGCCCTCCCTCGCACCAGCACCCACAGCCGAGCCTTTTCCGCAAAGCCTCAACTCAACGGATACCGCAGCTAGTCAAACAGCGCAAAGTGTCACGAGTGAGACTAAGGAGCAAAGTCCCTTTGCCCAGGCACAACTAGCGAAAGCCCGCCGCGCGGCACAGGAGGCGTTGCAAAAACTATTAGAGACCCAATCACGGCTAGAGGCGAGAGCCGTTAACGCATGGGCAGAGGCCGAGTTCACTGCGGCAACGGCTATTGCTGTCGAGGGTGACGTTTTTTACCGAGAACAAAATTTTGTCGAAGCCGAGGCCACCTATCGAGAAGCGCAGTCGGCACTTGAGGTCATCGAGGCACAGCTATCTGATGAGATCGTCGCTCGGCTTGAAACACTGCTTGCTGCAATTGAAGCGAGTGACGCTGAGAGCGCGGCGAGCGTGAGTCAGACCTTATCGCAGATGGCACCCGACAACGCCGACGTTGCCGCAACGGTAGATCGGGTTCCAGCCATCCCGGAGGTGGCCGCGCTGATCGAACGTGCTGACACCCTCTTCGGCCAACGAAGCTTTAGCGAAGCACTGGAGCAAGTCCAAGCGGCTCAGGCGCTCGATCCCGCGCACAAACGGTTACAAGCGCTCGCTGAGGACTATCAGCGCGCCTTAACCGACGATCGGTTTCAGCAGGCGATGACAAGGGGATTTGAGGCACTCGAGGTAGGTGATTTCAAGTCTGCGAAAGCCGCCTTTAGCTCAGCAGCGGCGTTAAAGCCTAGCGACAACTCCCCAAGCATCGCACTCGATCAAGCTGAGGAGGCTGAGATATTGAGCACCCTCAATCGTTATGTCAGCAATGCCGAACGACAGGAGAGCAGCGAAGATTGGGAAGCGGCAGCAACCTCTTACGCGGACGCTTTGGCCCTCGACCCGAGTTTGGTTCAGGCGACAGAGGGACTGGCGCGAGCGGAGCCTATGGCTGATCTTTTTTCGCGACTCAGTAACATCGTTGATAAATCAGCAAGGCTGGTAGACCCCACGATCTTAGGTGATGCGCAAGCAACGGTTGAGCAGGCAAACGGCGTATTAGGCGATCTATCTGATCGAAAAAGCGCCATGCCCAAGCTCACAGCGCTTTGGTCCGAAGCATTAAAGGTCGTCGAGAACGCGAGCACGCCCCTGCCGGTCATGATGACCTCCGACGGCGTAACAGAAATCATCATCAAACGGGTAGCGCGCTTAGGGACGCTGACCTCACGTACTGTCTCCCTGAGACCTGGCCAGTACCAACTGCTGGGGAGTCGCGTTGGCTTTCGTGATGTTTTAGTAACACTAAACGTGAGCGTAGATCGTGAAAACAGCATCGATATCCGCTGCACGGAGGCGATTGGCGGGTAATGGCAGAGCGACAAGTATCAGAGAAGGCAACCAGTCAGCAAACACCGCAGGAGCCGCTCGCAGCATCGACCTTCGAACCGAGACAGGAGGTGGTCGCGCAAAAGCGATTAAAGCTCCAACCGCGTTTATTAGCCTTAACGGTGGGCGGGGTCTTCTTGGCCTACAGCCTTTTCTTTCTCCTGACTGCGCGTTCGGTCACCATCACCGCAGACACGATGGCCGCGCTTGAAATTCGTGTGAGCGGCTTGAACATACCCTTTGGCGATCGGTTACTTATGCGGCCCGGATCTTACGCTCTGTCTGTTGCCGCCGATGGCTACTACCCGTTTGAAGGAACATTGGAAGTAGATACTTCGGATGTTCAAAACCGCTCGGTTTATCTCACACCGCTTCCCGGCACCTTGATACTCGAAACGCAACCAGCTGGGGCGACTGTCGACATTGATGGACAAGTCATTGGAACAACCCCACTGACGCTCGAGAAGATTGCAGCTGGAGACGTGACAATCAAGCTGTCTCGGGAACGCTACATTGCAGTGGATGATGTTATCGCCGTCGAGGGGCGCGGTGTCACTCAGCGCTACAGTAAAGACCTCGTGCCGGGCTGGGCTCGAGTGTCTGTCGACGTGGTGCCCGAGCGTGTTGAGTTTCGCATTGACGGCGAGCCCCTCGCGCAAACCGGAGATATTCTCGAGATCATGGCCGGAAGTCGGCAGCTCACCTTGAGCGCGCCGGGTTACGTCAGTCAAACCATTGATGTTAATGCCATTGCCAATACGGATCTCGACTTGGGCACGGTAGAGCTCGTTGCCGCTGAAGGTATTTTGCGTTTAACGTCAAAACCAAGCGGTGCGTCAGTAACACGGGACGGTAGGTTCGTCGGAACTACGCCTGTCGATGTCACGATGTCGCCCAACGTCAACCATCAAATTGTTCTTAGGCGGGCAGGCTACCAGCCTAGTGAATTTGAAACTGCGCTCGACAAAGGGGCGAGCGAGCAACGAGCCGTTACCCTTAAACCCACCCTAGGTGACGTCACTATTCAAATCACGCCAGCGAACGCAAGGATTGCAGTGAACGGTATTGATCAAGGGGCTGGAAGTACCACGCTGTCGCTGCCCAGTATTGAGCAGAGAATCGTCATCAGCGCACCGGGCTACGCAAGTGTTGAGCGCACGGTGACACCGCGCGCGGGCCTAGCGCAGCGACTGGAGATCGACTTATTAACTGAGGAAGCAGCACGTAAGGCGGCCATTAAGCCAAAACTCCTTACCTCATTAGGTCAGACACTACTGCTGATTGATCCGCTAGTTGAACCGGTCAACGAATTCACCCTAGGCGCGCCGCGGCGAGACGCAGGTCGCGGGGCAAACGAGGTAGAGCGTGCCGTTCGTCTCACCCGCGCGTTCTATATGGCAACCACCGAGGTCACCAACGCCCAATTCCGCCAGTTCACCACCGATCACGATTCAGGGCAGGCCGGTGGAAAAAGCCTGAATCGAGAGCATCAACCCGCCGTTGGTCTATCTTGGCAGCAAGCCGCCAGTTTCTGCAATTGGCTAAGCGCGCGTGAAGGGCTCGCTCCCTTCTATAAAGAGCGCGATGGCATCGTCGTCGGTTTTGATAAAAGCAGCACTGGATACCGACTTCCTAGCGAGGCCGAGTGGGCCTTTGCAAGTCGCGTTCAGGGCAAGGAAGTCTGGCGCTTTGCCTGGGGTGAGGCCTGGCCGCCCAAAGATAATAGTGCCAACTTGGCTGATGGCTCCTCGGCGATTGTCACGGGTCGAATCCTGAATGGTTACTCCGACGGTGCGATTGTCAGCGCCGAAGTCGGTAAGTTCCCCGCCAACCCCCGAGGCCTATATGATCTTGGAGGCAATGTCTCAGAGTGGGTGAACGACGTTTATCGGATTCCGGTTCCGGGTGAGGCGGTAGAAGAAAACCCGCTAGGCGACGAACAAGGTGATAACTTTACTATTCGAGGTGCGAGCTGGAGTCTCAGCAGATTGAGAGAACTCCGGTTAACTTACAGAGATTATGGCGAGCGCGGCAGAGACGACGTCGGCTTTAGGGTGGCACGATATGCAGAATAAACGACGAGCACTGGTTACCCTCCTCTTAGCATGCGCTTGCGTTGCTTTAGCACAGGAAAACACGTCGGGTGAAGCGCCACTGACAACTGAGTCGTCAAGGGCAAACCAAAGCGCCCAGCCACCGACCGTCACGGACACTGGAAGCGGCGTTGAGAATGCCGATACGGACGGTTTCCGTGAAACCAATGATGAGGGTACACGAACGTCACCACCCGAAGGCTCTGCGAGTGCCGATCCGTCACCCATGAGCGCCGAACCAGATATCATCGAAGCTGAACGCAGGGTCGATGATTACCGCGCCACAGAGCGCATTTCAGAAGATCGCTCCGTATCCTTCCCAGTCGACATTTGAGAACTGCTGCTATGAATAAGTCGAGACTGCCCTCCGAATTCGCCTTTCAAGTTTTGGCTCTGTTGGCGGCCGTCATTGTCGTCCATGCCTTCTACGTCGGACTTATAAGACCTTCAGCCGATGCGCAGCTTGCCGCCCAAGCCGCCTTGCAGGCCTCGGGGCAAGCTTTTGTGCCGGAGCGGTCGCTCTATGTTGTTATTCGAGATTTCGAGCAAGAAGCCTGTTTTATCCTCATGATCTGGGCGCTCGCGATCATGAGCTTGAAGGCCTGGGGGACTCGTCAGGAAGCCGCCATGCTCGAGCGTAATCTCATTCAAGTTTCGGAAGGCACCACGCTATTGCCGCAAGACGCGCGTAATTACTCTCGCGCCATCGAAGCACTGCCTGAAGCCGAACAAGACCTACTCCTACCGAGGACCTTGCTCAATGCGCTGAGTCGCTTTTCAACCACTGCGAGTATTCCAGCAGTGTCAGAGGCCGTGCGCGAACAATGCGATATCGAAGCCGATAAGCTGGATTCCGAGTTGTCCATGGTGAGATACATCAGCTGGGCGATTCCATCGATCGGTTTTATCGGCACCGTCCGCGGTATTGGTGATGCTCTGGGCCAGGCCTACAAAGCCGTTGAGGGCGATATATCAGGTGTGACGGTCAGCCTGGGGGTCGCGTTCAACAGTACATTCGTCGCACTGGTCCTATCGATCATTATCATGTTTGCATTGCACCAACTGCAGTTATCCCAGGAGCGCTTGGTCCTTAGGACGCAGCGCTATGCCGATAAGCAGCTCATCCGACACTTGGCGACGCCCAAATGAGCCGGATTATTCTTGATATCACGGACTCGCAGATTGTCCTGAGCGCGGGCAACTCGATTATTCGATCACCGGGCGCAGCACTGGCAAATGTTAGTGGTGGTATTAGTCGGGCCGATAGGAACGCTCAAAACTCCTCGACACTCACGTTTGGTCAGCCGGTCCTCGAAGTGTTAAAGCGCCGTCCACTGGAGACTCGAACCGACTTCTGGGCGCAGCTTTCTACAGTTCCGTTGAACACAGAGTTCGCAGGGGCGCGACACAGCGCTGACCTCGTCTATGAGCATCTGAAATTTATTTTTGCAGAGAGGGAACGCGAAATAGCGTCGGTTGATGACTTTGCAATCATCGCACCGTCCAACATTAGCCAAACACAACTTGAACTCCTGCTGGGCATTCTCAATGCAATCGGCAAAACACCCTCTGCCATTTTGGATCGAGCCCTCGTGCATCAACAGGTCGTTGGCGAAGCCGGTGTGCACCTCGATCTTCAGTGGCGGCAAATGGTAGTCACTGAAGTCAAACTGGAGAATGGGCAACTCGTCGTGGGGAACTCCTCCACCCTTCCCGGCAGTGGCTATCTTGATATTTTGGAGCAATGTCTCGAGCACTCTGCAGATATGTGCGTCGAACAAACCCGATTCGATCCGCGCCGGAGCGCCGAGTCAGAGCAACTGCTCTTTAACGCGATCCCTGCTGCGCTCGCGACGCTGGCTATCAGTGAAGAAGCCGCCCTATCGATAAGCGGCTATGACTTTAAGGTCTCTCGAACGGGCTTAGAATTTATCGGCAAACGCCTCATGGCGGCGGTAGAAGGCGCTGTTGGCGCGGTCAGCGCCGACGGCCTGTTAGCGGGACTCCCAGGCGTTCGATTCGACGGCACCGCATCCGAAAAGAGGCTCGGTGAAGCTGTAGAACAGATATTGAGTAGCCGTGCTTCTGATGCAGCCCTCTCCCGAATTAGCCGCGCAGAGGTGAAAGACAAATCGATTGTCGAGAGTGCACTCTCGGCGACTGAGCTCGACGAAGAGCATGAGGAGATCGTGCGAACAACCGACAGTCCCTCCGAGCCAATGTCCAGTTTCGCGGGACCCACACATGTATTAATCAACTCGCGAGCATATTCGATCGCCACACAAAGCACGGAAGCTCAGGGGTTCGGTCTTGTCGTCGACGATGGCAAAGTCCAAATAGCAGGGGACTTCCGCAATCAGGTCAACGTGCTGTCGACGGAAAGTAGTTACGATCAGCTACTGGCAGGCTGCCGCCTGTACCACAATGACGGTACTGAAGCGCTTCTCATCCACGTTGAAGGCTAGCCTATGGCGCGCCGTAAGCGACAGACCAACACCTTTAACCTGAGTTTTCTGGACATCATGTCCTGCGGGTTCGGTGCTGTCGTGCTGGTATTTCTCATTATCGATCACTCGATTGAAATACAAATCCAATCCGTGAACGCCGAGGTGCTATCGGAAGTCGACTTGCTCGAGGAAGACATCCGAGACGGCGAGGAAGGCTTGGTTAGGCTCCGAAATGCGATTAGCAGCACCGACCTCGACATCGTTGAGGCGCAGGGCCGTGCTCGTGTCGTTACCGACGAGCTCGATCGACTCGAGGCACTGATTGCCTCTCTCGAAGAGTCCGATGTCAGTGAAACCACCGACCTCGACGCACTTAAAGCCGAGATCAACTCTCTCGAAGAGCGCATACAGCAATTAAAAGAGGCCGCAGAGGCGGACGGTGGCGTCAGTGCGCGCGAGTTTCAAGGTGAGGGTAACCGCCAATACCTCACAGGACTGAAATTAGGTGGCAACCGCATCGCCATCCTATTAGATGTATCGGCCAGTATGCTCGCGCCGGAGGTGGTCAACGTCATTCGTATTCGCAACCAATCGGAAGAGATTCAACGCTCGGCGCGGAAGTGGGTACAAGCGCTCGACGTGGTCGACTGGCTTACAGCACAGCTTCCGACGGGGTCACGCTATCAAATTATCCTATTCAATACTGAAGCGCGCTTCGCTCTACCCGAGACGAAGGGCCGCTGGCTAGAAGTTGCCGACGGGGAACAAATTGAGCGCGTTGTCGAGAGCATTCGTGAGGTGATCCCCAGCGGCGGCACCTCCCTACACAACGCCTTTGGTTTTCTGCAAGAGCTCGACAGCAAGCCCGATAACATCTTTCTCATCACCGACGGGCTGCCAACACAGGGTAAGTCGGCACCACGTCGCAACACGGTCTCAGGTCCCGCGCGCTTACAGCACTACCGCGATGCATTGAGGGGCTTACCCAATAACGTGCCCGTAAATGTGGTGCTCTCCCCTATGGAGGGCGACCCTGCCGCGGCTTCAGAATTTTGGAAGCTGGCTCAGGAAACAGGTGGTAGCTTTATGGCACCTGCGGAGGATTGGCCCTAATGCCGAAGCGACGACCGACTCCTGAGATTTCCCTATCCTTCCTCGACGTCATTTGTTGCGGGTTTGGCGCTGTCATCTTGTTATTAATGATTACCAAAACCGTTGAACCACAGGTGCTCGAGGAATCGACAGTGATCGCCGAGGGTCGTGTGGCCGAACTCACCGAGCAACTCTTCGAAATCCGTGGCGAAACCACGGTGCTCAATCGAGATCTTGAGGCAAAGCAGGAACAGGTTTCTGAGTTTGAAGAGCAAATAGCAATTTTACAGGGTGCACTCGCGGCCTCGAAATCGCGCTACGACTCGCTTCAAACTACCCGAAATGCCAATAGCATTGTCGAAGCGCAGTTGGCGATAGCCCGACAAGAACTGAGTGAAGAAGAGGAGCGACTCTTGGGTCGCGATGCTGAACGCAAAAATCAGCTAATCGGCGGCATTCCGGTCGACAGCGAGTACATCATCTTCATTATCGACACCTCGGGATCCATGTTTTCCTATGCGTGGGAGCGCATGTTGCGGGAGATGGAAGCGACGCTGAACATCTATCCCAACGTAAAAGGTATCCAGGTCATGAACGACATGGGTAATTACCTATTCAGTCGTTACGCAGGACAATGGATTCCTGATACGCCGGCGCGACGCCAACTTATTTTACGCAATCTCGCAAACTGGAACGCTTTTTCCAATTCGTCCCCGGTGGAAGGCATTACGCAAGCGGTCCGCTCGTTTTACGACCGCGACAAGAAGATTTCGATTTATGTATTCGGAGACGAATTTACGGGGCGCTCTATCGAAGAGGTGGTTTTAACGGTGGATAAACTCAATGCAGAAGCCAAAACGGGTGAGCGTCGCGTGCGCATCCATGCAGTTGGCTTCCCCGTACAGTTTATTCGCCCGCCTGAATTGCAGGATACGGGGATTCGTTTTGCTACACTCATGCGAGAACTGACTCATCGAAATGGTGGAACGTTTGTTGGACTTAACGACTTTAGGCCGTAAGGCCAAAAGCGCCTTAGCGCTAAACTGTCTTTTGATCTTGGCCGCATGTAGCAGTCGAGAGGTCGTTGTTGAAGGCACTTTCCCTACACCCGTTGTTGACCCAGTCCCCGTATCTGTTGGCGTTTTGTTCACCAAAGAATTCCGCGAGCACGAGCTCGTCGACGATGCGACAGGGCGTGGCGAGGCAAGTTGGCGCGTCAGTACCGGTGTCGCGCAAGTGGACTTTTGGTCAACGCTTTTACCGGCTTTTTTCCAAAATGTTGTTTTTATAGAGAGCTACGAAGACCTCAACACTTATGACGTCGATGCAGTCTTCATACCTGAGGTCGTCGACGTGCAATACGCGATACCGTTGTATACCAACGTCAAAGTCTATGAAATCTGGATGCGCTATCAACTCTCTCTGGTCGAGCCAGAACAGCTTAAGGACGATGAAAACCAAGCCATCAACACAGAGAACGCGCAGCCGTTTGTGCAGTGGCCACTGACCGCTTACGGCAAAACACCAACGGCGTTTTTGCAAAGTGATACCGACGCAGTGAATGAAGCGGCAGTGATGGCACTGCGCGATGCCGGCGCTAACTTTATTACCAGTTTTGGTCGTGTGCCTGGAGTGCTCGAGTGGGTGGCTAACCCTGAGGAGACTCAATGATGCGTGCAACAGTATGCTTGTTAACTGCGACCACATTGCTCGGCGGCTGTGTGACGGCCAATATTGATGAGATGACTTTCGATGCCCCCGTAGCCGGAATGGGCGAGGGTAGTATTGTGATTTTGGGCCGCCGACATGCGCCCGATTATGATACTGAGCCGGATTTCATCGACTGCATAGGCGGACACGTCAGTCGCGGTGATGCCGGCATCAGTGTGATTCCCGAGCGGCAGTTCATTGACTCGCTCTACCCCTGGTTTGAGCCGCGTACAGCGCCCCTAAGCATCGAGAGCGTCGACCGCTTGATGACCGTGCCGAGCGTTGCCAACAAACTAGGCGAGCTCGATTTGCAGTACATGATCTGGATTGACGGTCGTACCGAGGATACGAACAGCAGTGGCTCGATGACCTGCGGCGTCGGTCCAACAGGCGCCGGCTGCTTTGGGTTTGGCACTTGGGGTACAGAATCCGAATACGAAGCTACTATTTGGAACTTTGGTGAGGGCTCTGAAGTGGGTCGGATGAGCGCTCAAACGAGCGGACAAAGTTATATGCCGGCTGTGGTTGTTCCCATTCCTATTATTGCGCCAGTCCAAGACACGGCCTGTGAGAGCTTGGGCAACCAACTGCTTCAATATCTCTCCGCGGAGTTCTAAGTGATGACGCGACTACTCACCGTCACACTGGTAATGGCCTTTCTCGTTAGCTGCGCTGGGTCGTCCACGGTCACCGTAGGCGGTCGCCCGGTCAGCATGCCGAAAAAGGCCGCTGACGAACACGAGAAGCTAATTGAGAACGTCGGAATTTATGACGATCCCGCGCTTGCGGCCTACGTTAATGAAATCGCAGATCGATTGGTTGCAAATTCGAGCCTGGCGGATCAGGAGTTCACCTTCACGCTCCTGGACTCTCCCGACATTAATGCTTTCGCCCTACCGGGCGGGATGATCTACATCAACCGTGGACTTCTGGCTTACCTCAATAATGAAGCCGAGCTAGCTGGGGTCATTGCTCACGAGATTGCGCACATTACAGAGCGACATCATTCGCGGCGACGCACTCAGCAACTCACCACACAAGCTGTGGCGGTGACTGCGCTCATCCTGACACGATCAGGCGATCTCTACGATGCAACCAATATGTATGGTGCGGAGCTGGTTTCAGGTTTTGGTCGTGAGATGGAATTGGAGGCCGATGCCGAGGGTGCTGAAATCATGCATAAAAGCGGTTATGACGCTGACGCCTTGTTGTCAGTCATCGGCGTACTCAAAGACCAAGAGCGCTACCGGAAAGCAGCGGCTAAGGCTGCCGGTAAACCTTCGGGCACCTACCACGGATTATACGCCAGCCACCCGCGTAATGACCTGCGGCTGCAAACGGTCATCAAAACGGCCAACACGCTTGATTTCGACACCATGGCAGATGACCCGGAGCTGCCAGGGCGCTTCAGGCGCGAAACCGAAGGCATGGTGGTCGGCGCCAGCGCCGAGGCCCAAAGTGACCCACTGCGGTATTACCACAACAAGCTCGACTTCACTTTCGAACATCCCGAGGGCTGGACTGTCAGCGCAAACACCCGTGAGATCGTTGCGCGTGCGCCCGACACCGACGCTGCACTAACCATCAAGATCGCGAAAATTATCCCTGAGGCAGACCCAGCAACCGCGCTTCCGACGCTTGCCACGGGAGAGATCAGCCAACAAGAAGAAACAGAAAACCAAGGCCTGAAAGGTGCTACGGGGCTTGCCAGCGCCGGCGGTGTTCAAAAACGCCTTGGCATTGTGGACTATCGATTTCGCTACCTATTCGAGGGCGAAGCAAGCGACTTTGCTGGGGCGGATGACGCCTTTAAAACCATTATTACCTCATTCCGCCCGCTCTTCCCGAAAGAGAAGAAACGTGGCGAGAGTCTTACCTTGTCCTACGTTCAAGTTCCACGCGGGGCTACCTTTGCCTCCCTAAGCACCGGCATCCGTATCCCCGACGCTGAAAATCAGCTTCGCCTCATTAACGGCTACTATCCAGGGGGTGAACCACGTACCGGGGACTGGATAAAAGTTCTGCGCTAGAACCTCCACTTTGACAACCGGTTCGTGACATCATGAGCGGCATATGTGGAGGGTTGATACGTGACACTAATAACAAAGCTTCGAATACTTACCCCACTCATTAAAAGACCGCTCTTAGGCCTGACCGTTTGTTCGGCACTGGCAATTGCTCCAGCAGTGAACGCTCAGACCGTGGTCTACACCGCAAAACTGATCCGCACCATGGAGCCGGCACTACCAGAGGCGACGGCGGTTGCGGTGGAGGACGGGAAAGTTTTGGCGGTTGGCGACCTCCAGAGCTTGGCGCCGCTTATCGCGTCTCGCGGCGCACGCATCGATCGACAGTTCGAAGAGTACGTCATGACACCCGGGCTCATCGACCCACATGTCCACCCCACACTGCCAGCCGTGCTTACTCAGTTTCCTTTCCTTGCGCCCGATGACTGGTATTTGCCCACTGGGGATTTCCCGGGCGCTACAACGCCCGAGGGCTATAAAAGCGCGCTCACCAACCTCGTGGCCGATCACGATGATCCCGACGTTCCGTTTGTTGCCTTTGGCTATCACCCGCTCTGGCACGGCGAGATTTGGCGCGATGACCTCAACGAATGGTTTGGCGACAAACCGGTCATGATTTGGCACCGGTCGTTTCATGAGCTTATTGGCAACGACGCTGCCTGGAACCTTCTAGGAGTGACCGAGAAAGACGCCAACGCGATCCACGAGGGCGCAAACTGGAAACGCGGACACTTTTATGAACTAGGTCTAAGAGCCGTCTTTCCCCGCATGGGTTTTCTCTTTGAACCCGCGCGTTACATGAAGGGCATGCAGAACTTTCTCTCGATGATGCACGAGTCCGGTGTAACAACGGCAGCGGATATGGGCACCGGTGTTTTTGGCAACCCGGTTGCTGAAATTCAAGCGGTAAAGGCCGCAGTAGCAAGTGACCCTATCGGCGTTCGAGTGCTTCTCACGCCCATCATTACCGACTTCATCACGCGGCAAAAAACCTCAGAGCAGGCCCTCGCTGAAGTCCGTGAGTGGCAGACCATGAACGACAATCAAGTTACTGTAGGTAACCACTTCAAACTCATGATTGACGGCGCGATCTTCTCAGGACTCTCCCAAATGGGAGCGCCCGGTTACCTCGACGGGCACATGGGTGTCTGGATGGTGGATGTTCCCACCCTCGAAGCCTTTGCGACGACTTTCTGGGACGCCGGGTTCCAAATCCACGCGCACAGCAATGGTGACGCAGCCACCGCACGATTCATTGACCTCCTCGAGCATCTGCAGCGCGTCAGCCCTCGAGCCGACCACCGCATGACGCTCGAGCATTTTGCCTACACCACCGAAGATCAAAACCGAAAACTCGCAGCGCTAGGCGCGGCGATCTCAGCTAACCCCTACTACCATTACATTCTCTCTGAAATGTACAGCGGTGATTGGTTAGGGCCTGATCGAGGACCGCAGATGGTGCGTTTGGGTTCACTCGAGCAAAAGAACGTTCCCGTTGGCCTTCACTCAGATAGTCCGATGGCCCCGCTGTCTCCACTGACACTAATGTGGACTGCAGTCGCGCGCGAGAATATTTCTGGCGATAAAACAGGGCAAGCCGAGGTGATGACGCGCGAGGGTGCGTTTAAAGCGATTACGATTGATGCCGCTTGGATACTGGGTCTCGAAGATGAGATTGGGTCGATACGCGCGGGTAAAGCAGCAGACTTTACGATACTCGCCGACGACCCTATGACTGCACCCCTTGAGACGTTGCGACAGATTAAAGTTATCGGCACAGTCTTCGCCGGTAAAGCCCACCCAAATTAACGAGATCAGAATATGACATCCCTAGCTGCACCTTTAACCTTTAAGAACGGCTCCACTATAAAAAACCGCTTTATGTTGGCAGCACTGACCAACCTGCAAAGCGGTAACGACGGCGTTATGAGTGATGACGAATATCACTGGCTGACACGTCGTGCCGAGGGCGGCTTTGGATTAACCATGACCTGCGCGACGTCGGTGCAGCACCGCGGTGTTGGCTTCCCCGGACAGCTTGGGGCGCACGACGATCGCCACCTAGAAGGTCTCAAGCGAATGGCAACTGGCATCAAGGCGCACGGTAGCCACGCGGTGGTGCAACTCCATCACGGCGGCATGCGTGCCATGGGTGATTACTGTGAAAATACCCCTATGTGCCCCTCCGATGACGAATCAACTAACTCAAAGGCCATGACCATTGAGGAGGTCGAGGGGTTCATCGAGGACTGCATTGCATCGGCCGTTCGGTGCAAAGAAGCAGGCTTTGACGGTGTACAGCTGCACGGTGCTCACGGTTATCTCATAGCGCAATTCTTGAGCCCTGAAATGAATCGTAGGGATGACGCTTACGGTGGCACACCGGAAAAGCGTGCAAAAGTGTTGTTCGATATCATTGAAGGGATCAACGCGTCCTGCGGACGATCGTTTAGCCTTGGTGTCCGACTTTCACCTGAGCGGTTCGGCCAAAGGACCGAAGAGATTCGTGACTTAGCGGGACAGCTGCTGACTGACGAGCGTATCGACTACGTGGACATGTCACTCTGGGACGTATTCAAACCGGCTCACGACGAGACGTTTGCTGGTGAGTCGCTACTTAAAGTCTTCAGCGACCTACCGCGCAAGGGCGTGGCGCTTGGCGCAGCCGGTAAGTTGTATTCAGCAAGTGACTGCCAACGCGCTATGGAGAGCGGTCTCGACTTCGTCTTGGTGGGACGTGGTGCCATCGTTCACGCGGACTTCCCAAATCTCGCCATGGCCAATCCGGATTTTACCATGCTCGATTTGCCGGTAAGCCGTGAACACCTTGCCGAGCAAGGTTTGGGACAAGCGTTCATCGACTACATGGCGTCCTGGAAAGGCTTTGTCGCAACGTAAGTATGAATAAAATGGCTTAATGGGGCTCCGAAGGGGACCACACTCGACGCCAACTCGGGGTCAAGCAGACTTGGATCGCTACAGGGAAAAGCTAGCCAAACTGCATATCGGCAACGAAGGGATTCGTTGCCCGTTCGTGCCCAAAAGTGGAGTCAGGCCCGTGACCGGGAACAAACTGCACGTTATCGCCTAGGGGAAAGAGTTTTTCACGAATCGAGTGGATCAATTCGTCATGATTGCCTTTAGGGAAGTCTGTGCGACCAATCGAGCCCGCGAAGATGACGTCACCTACCCATGCCAGGTTTTGGTTGCGGTCATAAAACACAACATGCCCCGGGGTGTGACCCGGGCAGTGAATGACAGCCAATTCAAGATTGCCTACGGAGACAGTATCGCCATCGACTAGCCACCGATCGGGCTCGAAAGCCTCGGCTGATGGAAAACCTGACATCTCGCACCACTTGGGCAGGTTATCGATCCAGAACCGGTCGCCCTCTTCAGGGCCTTCAATAGGGACCGACCACTCCTGACGCAAAACGTCAGCCGCCGCACAGTGATCCATATGACCGTGGGTGAGCAGAATCTTCTCAACCGTCGCGCCCATCTTCTCAATAGCCGCTTTGATGCGATCGATATCGCCACCAGGATCAACCACGGCGGCCTTTCCCGTCACGTTGCATTTAATGATCGAACAGTTTTGCTGATAGGGCGTGACCGGAACGATGCTGACCGACACACTCATGCTTGAGCCCCTGTCTTTTGGTCACTGGCGTTACCGGCGCTGTCTTCGTCACCTTCCATGTCGAGATCTGCGTTAGGGTCGTTAAAGACAACCTCATCGAGCTGCCCTTCGTGATACGCAACAACGGTGGACACCGTCGCATCACCCGTCACGTTCACTGCCGTGCGGACCATATCGAGTAATCGGTCGACACCCAAAATAAGCGCTATCCCTTCCATGGGCAGTCCTGCCTGAGTCAACACCAGCGAGAGCATAATCAAGCCTGCGCTAGGAACAGCGGCTGTACCAATAGAAGCAAGCGTTGCTGTCAGTACCACCATCAGCAGTTGGCTGCTGTTTAGATCGACACCATAAACCTGCGCAATAAAGACCGTCGCAACACCCTGCATGATGGCCGTGCCGTCCATATTTATCGTCGCGCCCAGCGGCACCGCGAAACCCGCGACACTCTTATTTACACCCAGACGCTTCTCAACCGTACGCAGCGTCACCGGGAGGGTCGCGCCTGACGATGACGTGGAGAAAGCGAAGGCCCAAACACGTCGCATTTTTGCCCGAAGCATTGCCGGCGACAGTGGTGTCAATGTTCGCAACACCAAGCCGTAAACCACTAACCCGTGGAACAGCAAAACGGCGAGCAAAGTGAAGAAATACTTAGCCAGGTCGAAGATGGTGCCAAATCCCATGGTTGCAAAGAGCTTCGTGAGCAAGGCAAATACACCGTAAGGCGCTAACTCAATGAGCACACCCACCATTTTCATGACCACCACTTCCATGTCTTGGAACCAGGCAATTAACCTCTCCCCCGCCTCGCCTGCGCGCGTCATCGCAAAACCAACCAGCAAAGCAAAGACGATCACCTGAAGCATATTGCCTTCGGCCATCGCTGCTATTGGGTTAGTGGGGAAAATGTTGATCAACGTCTCTTTTATGGGCGGTGCCTCTTTCGGCACGAAATCCATGCTCGCCACGGCGTTCACACCATTACCCGGACCCACAAGAATCGCGATTGCCAAGCCGAGGGTCACGGCAATACAGGTGGTGATGAGATAGAGACCTAGGGTTTTACCGGCAATGGGCCCCATACGGCTGCTTGCGCCGAGTGCGGCCATACCGCAGATCAGCGACACCAATACCAGCGGTACAACAAGTAATTTGAGCGAGGCGATAAAGATACGCCCCAGGACATCAAAAACCCCCATGACCAGCCCGTTGTAGAGGAATCCATAGAGACCATCCTCAGGGTCTAAGCTCTCTAGGACAACCTCGAGTATCGAGCCGAGGCTAATACCCAGCACCATCGCCAATAAAATTCGGTTAGTCAGAGACATCACAATTCCTCACACGGTTCTGGACGCCAGCCGCTGACAGTAATATCGGCGCAGGCATTACAGGCAGAAGGGTACGTGGTAATCAGGCCCGATGCCATGACGGCACATACAGGCTCGTATCGCATGGTGCAGATCTTGGGGCGCGGATCCTCACAACTGCGCGTCACCGGCATGGAAACAGGGGTTTCGCGGACTTCAGTAATGTTTGAACCTCTTAGCTCCTGCACCATCTCGCAACCGCTCGTTAAGAAAAACAGCAGGCCAAGCAGCGTGAGAGCCTGAGTACTCGATCGTTTTTTAGGCTTTGAGGAATGTGCCATCTTGATACTCTCTTAACGCGGTTTCTATTTCCTCGCGCGTGTTCATAACGAAAGGTCCGTAATTTACAACCGGCTCTGCAATGGGCACACCGGTTAGCACCAAGCACCGCGCTCCCATAGCTGCAGCGGTGATTTGAAGCGTATCTCCTCCCTCAAAAACCGCAAGGCCTGGTGATTGAAGGGTCTGCACCTCGACATCCAGCGCGCCCTCGAAGACAAAGATCGACGTGTTTTCACTAGGGGAGACGTCAAGCCTAATCGTTGCATGCGCATTCACCTCAAGATCTGCCATACGCGCAATGGGCGCGAGTTCTTTTAGCGGTCCTGT
>CBFHHL010000172.1:0-15748 GCA_965655685.1 Luminiphilus sp. | reverse complement strand
TCTCACCTCAAGAACAAAATTCTTGGGATCATCAATGACGTACTGCACCGACATACTGACGTCTACGATGTTCTCGTCCTGCGTCAGCATCGTCTCGCGAAACTGTGCTGATCGTACCTGGGTAATATTTACTCGGCTGATCGTGTCGATGCCGCGCGGGTACCAAAACAGGCCAGGCTGGGCGATGCGGTTGTACTCACCAAGACGGAGCACCACCGCTCGCTCTTGTTCGCCGATCTGCGTGAGGCCCATGAGCCCCCACACTGTCACAGCGATGACCGCAACAATACCGATCAGACTGCCAGCACCTTTAGAGCTACCACCACCGGAGCGACCGCCAAAAAGGCCATTTAATTGCTCTTGAAGCTTTTTCAGCGCCTCATCGAGATCCGGCGGTCCTTGATCTTTACCACCCCAGGGGTCGCGCTGGCGATTACCGCCACCGGGCTCATTCCACGACATATCGGTTTCCTCGGTTAACTATGCGCACAGTCTAACAAGATCTTATAGATTGGGGGGCCGTCATGAAGTTTCAAGGCTTAAAAATCATGCTGCTGTTTTAAACGTATCCAGTCGGAGTCAGGTAAGTGCAGAGTGACTGAACTACTCCCGTTATCAAGCCACTCCTCTGATTGAATAGCCCCGAGCTCGTACAGTGCGGCTCTTAGCTTGCCTTGCATGGCGCTCAATTCGACACTGCCTGTGAAGAAACGCCCCACTAAACGCTCGCCAATCGCTTCTTGCAATAAGTGTAGACCTGCGCCCGTCTTCGCGCTAACCGACACCGTATCGGGCCTACCATCGCTGTCACGGGTGATCCGCGGCTCGCGCTCCAGCAGATCAATTTTGTTGTAAACAATTAACTGAGGGATGTCACTGGCGCCAATTTCCTCCAGCACGGACTCAACCTCGGACTTCAAAAATTCTCGATCGTCCGCAGCCACATCAATAACGTGAATAAGGAGAGAGGCGCTCAATGTCTCTTCGAGTGTGGCGCGAAACGCCTCGACCAGCGTGTGCGGAAGATCTGCAATGAAACCCACCGTATCAGCGATGATCACCCCACCCAACCCCTCAATCTCAACGCGGGCCAATGTAGGGTCCAGGGTGGCAAAGAGCTGGTCAGCTGCATAAACGCCCGAGTCAGACCAGATGTTGAAAAGTGTCGATTTCCCCGCGTTGGTATAGCCGACTAGCGATACCAAAGGAACCTCTGCACGCTGCCGTGCCCGACGATTTTGCGCGCGCTGCTGCCGAACTTTATCAAGTCTTGATTCGATCGCGCTGACGCGCGCACGTAGCAACCGCCGGTCAGTCTCTAGCTGGGTTTCGCCCGGGCCACGCAATCCAATACCGCCCTTTTGTCGTTCGAGGTGAGTCCAACCGCGGATGAGTCTTGTGCTTACGTGCTTGAGCTGTGCGAGCTCTACCTGAAGCTTGCCCTCATGAGTACGGGCACGCTGCGCAAAAATATCGAGGATCAATCCGGTTCGAGCGATAACTCGACACTGTAAATACGCTTCGAGGTTGCGCTCCTGACTAGGTGAAAGCACATGATTAAAGACCACAAGCTCGGCTTCCGTATCGGCCACCTCCCTCGCTATCTCCTCGAGCTTACCGTCGCCAACGAAATACTTCGCCGTAGGCGAGCGACGCGACCCGCGAACAACGGCTGCCGGGTCACCGCCTGCGGACCGAACAAGCTCAATAAATTCGTTAAGGTCGGGCTCGTTCGCGCCACCATCAATCGCGATTTGAACAAGTACAGCGCGTTCGCCACCCGAGTGGAGTTCAAAGAACATCGAAGTTAGCTACGCGTGTTACAGCGACGCGTCGGCGGTCAATGTCAGGCGGCCTCTTCCTCGTTCGCAGCGATCGGGATACGAACGTTGCGGGCGGGAACGACAGTCGAGATGGCGTGCTTATAAACCATCTGCGATACGGTATTTTTGAGCAATACGACGAACTGGTCGAATGACTCGATTTGGCCTTGTAGCTTGATGCCGTTTACGAGGTAGATGGATACCTGAACACGCTCTTTTCTGAGTGCGTTGAGGTAAGGGTCTTGTAGCGTTTGCCCTTTTGACATGGGTGCTCCTTAAAATGTCAGCGGCCGCAAAAAACGAGGCGGCCCAATATCCCCCAAATTGGGGCTGCATATTCTAATACGACAGCGGTGCTTACAGGTAGTTCCGAAAGTGTTCTTTGACCTGCTCTCGTACATCTTTTGTACCACTGTCCATCCAGTGTAGACCAGACCAGCCGCGAAGCCACGTAATTTGACGCTTTGCTAACTGCCGTGTTGCTGCAATGCCTTTATCTCTTGCGGTCTCGAGAGAATATTCCTGCGACAAATGTGACCAAAGCTGTCGATAACCCACCGCGCGAATGGCCGGCAATTCAACATGCAGATCCCCACGGCTATAAAGTTTCTCGACTTCTGCCAAAAAGCCATTGGCCAACATGTGGTCGAATCGAACCTCGATCCGCTCGTGCAAAACACGTCGCTCAGCGGGCGCCAATGCAAGACAAATAGCAGCCCGCCTCTCGCCGTGGGACCGCTCACGCCAATGACTCATAGGGACACCGGTTTGACGATACACTTCGAGCGCACGCGATATCCGCTGACTATGGTTAGGATGTAAGGATTCTGCCGTCACCGAATCAACAGCGCTCAGCTGACGGTGCATCTCCGGCCAACCTACCTGAAGCGCCTCTCTCTCTATCGCTGCTCGAACCTCAGGCTTTGAGGGGGGCATCTCCGAGAGACCGTTCAGGAGCGCTTTGAAATACATCATTGTGCCGCCGACGAAAATAGGCACTTTCCCGCGAGCACGGATGCCATCAGCTGCCTCCAATGCGTCGTCTACAAAATCTGCCGCCGTGTAGATATCGAGCGGATCTCGAATATCAATCAGGTGATGAGGGTAATCAGGTTGAGCGGCACCGATTTCCAAGCCCCTGTATATAAGGGCTGAATCAACGCTGACCAGCTCAGCATTACACCCTTCTGCCAGTGCGATTGCAGCATCCGTTTTCCCCGCAGCGGTAGGACCCATGATACAGAGCAGAGGATCTGTCACTTACCGGCCTCGCAAGAACAGCTTATCGAGCTCATCGTGGCTAAGTTGCACCCATGTCGGTCGGCCATGATTACACTGGCCCGAGTTCTCGGTGACCTCCATATCGCGGAGCAGAGCGTTCATCTCGCCAAGAGAGAGTGCTCGATTAGCGCGAACGGCCCCGTGACAGGCCATGGTGGCCAATATCTCATCAATACGCGCAGATAAACGATCGCTGTGCCCTACTTCAGCTAAATCAGCTAAAACGTCGCGCACCAGTTGCTCTGCGTTATCGCGAGCCAAAATCACGGGGATCTCTCGAATCAAAACTGTATTTTCACCGGCTATCTCTATGACCAAGCCCAAACTATCAAAGGCCGAAGAAAACTCCTCAAATGACGCCACTTCCGTGCTCGAAAGATGCAGTGAGATCGGGACAAGCAATGGCTGTCGTGCAAGCCCATTAGCGGCCCTTGCGGACTTTAAACGCTCGTAAGTAATGCGCTCATGAGCTGCGTGCGCGTCCACCAGCACCATACCATTGGCGTTTTGCGCAACGATATAAGCGCCGTGCAAATGCGCAACAGCAAACCCCAAAGGCGGGACTTCACCGTGAGAAACGTTGGTTGTGGCCCCTGCGTGCTGCCCGAGACTTGCACTAGCCGAAGTCCTCGGAGCAACCGACTGAGGCAAGGTTCCACCGTGATCGCGGGTGCAAGAGTCGCCCATAGTGGATGCGACCGTGCCCTCAACTCCCGCTCTCCCCTTCCTCGTATACATTGCGTCGCCGGACTGATTTGCCGGCACATCAAGCCCAATGGACACTTGCTCGAAAGTGGCTGGGACAAGGTCGGTCAGGTTGGCTTCATTCGCATGATCGCCAGGTCTCACCTCGGCGAGTGTTCGTCCTAAAGTACTAAACACAAAACCGTGCACGGATCGGCTGTCTCTAAACCTGACCTCATGCTTTGTGGGATGAACGTTGACGTCGACCCGGTTGGCGTCGAGCTCTAGGAAAAGTACGTAAGCGGGATGTCTTCCGCCGTAGAGCAGATCTCGGTAAGCCTGACGGACGGCGTGTGTAATCACTTTATCTTTTACAACTCGACCGTTTACAAAAAAGTACTGAAGATCAGCCTGTGCCCGCGAAAACGTGGGTAGGCCTACCCAACCACGCAGGGACAATCCGTGCGCCACACGATCGACCACAACGCTTTGATGTGCAAAGGTCTCACCGCAGACACTGATGATACGCCGCTGAAGCTCGGAATCGGACGAGCCGGCAGGGAACCGCTGAATCACTTTACCATTGTGCGATAGCACAAAGGCAACCTCGGGATGTGCTAGGGCGGTCCGTTTGACTACCTCCTCGATACGCGCGTATTCCGTGCGCTCCGTACGAAGAAATTTTCGCCGCGCTGGCGTGTTGTAAAAGAGATCTCGAATATCGAGCGTTGTGCCCCGCGGATGTGCCTGCGGGGCAATGCTGACCTGCATTTCGCGTCCCTCGCAATACGCAGAGCGACCGTTGGCCGGCAGGTCGGATGTATTAGAGGTGATGGAGAGCTTTGACACTGAAGCGATAGAAGCCAAGGCCTCACCCCTGAATCCGAGTGTCGCCACCGCCTCCAAATCATCGATCGAGGCTATCTTGCTTGTGGCGTGACGCGCCAGCGCCAAAGGCAGGTCTTCCTCAAGAATACCAATTCCGTTGTCGGTTATCCGGATGCGCTTAACGCCACCCTCTTCAATATCGATCGAGACCACGGTGGCTTGCGCATCGATCGCATTTTCCACCAACTCCTTTACCACCGACGCGGGTCGCTCAACGACCTCACCCGCTGCGATCTGGTTAGCGAGTCGATTGTCGAGTTGACGGATTTTGATCAATGACATCAGCCAGACTCCGGCAATTTAAGCACCTGTCCGACCCGAATGGTGCTAGAACTCAGAGAATTGATTGAACGTAAGTCAGCTACGGAAACGTCATATCTGCGAGCAATTTCAGACAGCGTGTCACCTCGAACCACGGTCACGGTCCGAAGTGTGGCGCTAGTGTCCGACTTACGAGCAAACAACGTACCGGGCGGTGGATAGGCCTCGAACCAGCGATCGACGCCTCGGTAAATAGCAGACGCCATTTTCTCTTGATAACCGGCGCTGTTTAGAGATTTCGCTTCCTGAGGATTAGAGATAAAACCCGTCTCGACAAGTATTGACGGGATATCGGGTGATTTGAGCACCGAGAAAGCCGCCTGCTCCACCTGCTTTTTGTGCAATCTGGCGAACCCCCCCATCTCTTCCAGCACCTCTTTACCCACACTTAAACTGGAGTCTAAGGTTGCTGTCATTGATAAATCGGTGAGGACACCCGCTAGCACATCGTCCATTTCTGAGACAGCAACACCGCCCACCAAGTCCGCTGCGTTTTCTTTATCAGCTAAGAACTGAGCCGCAGTCGATGAGGCGCCGCGGGTGGAGAGCGCATAAACCGAGGCTCCGTTCGCAGAGGGGTGCGTGAAAGCGTCCGCGTGAATTGAGATAAAAAGATCTGCTTGATGCTTTCGCGCCAATTCACGGCGACCCTTCAAGCTCACGTAATAGTCGCCAGATCGAATCATCACGGGGCGGTAATTGGGTGAGGCTTCCAGCTTCTTTTTCAAACGATTGGCAATCGCAAAAACCACTGTTTTTTCTCTCAGTTTATTAGGGCCAGAGGCGCCTGGATCCTCACCACCATGCCCAGCATCAATAGCCACGACGACAGGCCGTCGCTTGTCGATTTGCTGGACCGTTTTTGTAAGCTTTTTCGGTGCCTCAACAGTCGCCGCGGGGGACGTGTCATACAAGTCAAGTACCAATCGATGACCCGTGCGCTCATTGGGCGGCAACTCAAAGCTTGACGGCTCAATCTTCGCAGCCAGATCAAAAACCACGCGAAGGTCCTCGCCTCCGCGGATACCCGATCGCACTCGGGTGATTGGCGTCCCCTCAAGCGGAAGATCCGTTAGCACGCCTTGCATGGCGGCGCCCTTTATATCGAGGACGAGTCTGTCAGGTCCCCTAAGCTCCATAACACTATGCGTCGTGGGGCCCGAGAGATCGAGGACGATGCGCGTATGGTCGGGCGCACGCCAGAGTCGCACGTCTTCCACTTCAACCGCGGCATGCGCCTCTACCGACATGAAGGAAGAAACAAGAAGAGCGGGCAGCATCCAAGCAAGCAGTTTAAAGAACCAGTTCACGCGCAGTTCAACTCAAAACGTTCAAGGATCATGGCGCCTTTGTCAGTACCGGCTGCCAGAATGACTTCACGACCACCCCTTGTCTCAGTCAGCGAGATGCTTAGATCCGCAGCGGGCAACCAACCATGGCCGCGACTGGGCCACTCGATAAACAGGATCGCATCTCCCGACAGATAGTCCCGAAACCCCAAATATTCGAGCTCTTCAGGGTCGGATAAACGATAGAGGTCGATGTGACAAAACTGTTGCCCGCTCTCGAGCAGGTAGGGCTCACAGAGCGTATAGGTCGGGCTTTTTACGGCGCCCTCGTGACCCAGCGCTCGCAGCACACCGCGGGTCAAGGTTGTCTTGCCGGCACCTAGATCTCCCTCAAGAAAGACAAGCGTTCCCGGCGCGAGAGCAGCGCTTAACGCGCCCCCCAGTGCCACGGTCTCAGTCTCATCATGCAAGAAGGTCATAACAGGTTCTGCGATCTCCATGCATGCAGTGTACCTCGCTCTACCCCTTATCTGTCACAATGTTTAAGTGAAAACCGAGACCGACAACGAATTAATAACGACCATTAGAAACTGGGCAGCAGAACTCGGTTTCCAGGACATTGGCTTTACAGGTGTGGACCTAGGGGCGCACGAGGGCTATTTGCAAAAATGGCTAGACGCCGGATACGAGGGAACCATGAGCTGGATGGCGCGTCACGGGAACAAACGCAGCCGTCCTCAAGAGCTGGTTCCCGGCACCTGCACAGTTATATCTTGCCGAATGGATTATCTACCCGAAGCGAAGGATTCCTGGGAGGTTATGGCTTCCAGTGAGCGCGGATTTATCTCCCGCTACGCGCTGGGACGCGACTATCACAAACTGATAAGAGGCAGACTGGCGACACTGGCCGACCGGATTCGCAACGAGCTGGCCTCTGGGGAGTTCCGCGCGTTTGTCGATAGCGCACCGGTACTCGAGCGTGCGATCGCGGAGACAGCCGGCATGGGCTGGATCGCGAAGAACACAATGCTCATCAACGAATCGGCCGGCTCCTGGTTTTTCCTCGGCGAAATCTATACCGACATTCCATTACCTCACTCAGAGCCCAAGCGAGAGAAACATTGCGGCAGCTGCACTGCTTGCCTGACTGCATGTCCAACAGACGCTTTCGTAGCGCCCTTTGTATTGGATGCGCGGCGCTGCATTTCCTACCTCACCATTGAGCACAAAGGCTCGATAGACCCCGAATTACGAGCCAAAATGGGCAATCGGATTTACGGATGCGACGACTGCCAGCTCGTCTGCCCGTGGAATAAATTTGCGTCGCTTAGCAAAGAGCCCGATTTCGAGCCGCGAGGCGACCTCGCCAACCCCGACCTCGCATCCCTGTTTTCATGGACGGAAGAGGAGTTCGAACGACGACTACAGGGCTCACCGATCCGCCGTATAGGACATGAACGTTGGTTACGAAATATCGCTGTGGCACTGGGTAATGCGGAGACCACTCACTCCGTAATCAGCGCATTAAGAGCGCAAAAGGATCACCCATCTCAGCTTGTTAGAGAACACGTTGCGTGGGCGCTTTTGCAGCATGAAGGGGAAACGCAAAGTTGAGAACGGAGAAGTGGCAATCCAATAGACGGCCACAATAATCCTCTAACGAGAGACTCTGTGATAAAGAACACGACTAAAACACCCAGTGGGGCACACGCCCTCACGCCAGCGACCCAAGCCCCTTTTACGCGGGCGGGTGGCCGCGACAAAGAGAGCGGCGGCGCTAGTCTCGAATGAAGTGCTCTCGGTAATAACGCAGCTCCTCAATCGACTCGCGGATGTCGGCTAATGCCTCGTGGGCATTTTTCTTGGGATGCGCAGGAAGGTCCGGACGCCAGTACCCAGCGAGCAACTTGAGCGTGGTCACATCTAGATTTCTGTAATGAAAAAACGACTCCAGCTCAGGCATATGCCTCGCCATAAAGCGCCGATCTTGGCCGATCGAATTTCCACACATTGGAGACGTATTTGGCTCAACCCACTCTCTGAAGAATTCTAGCGTCATTGAGGTGGCGGCAGTCTCATTCACTTCACTCGCTCGCACCCGTTCGACCAGACCCGACTCGCCGTGGGTTCGCGTATTCCAATCATCCATCCGTGAAAGTGTGGCGTCGCTCTGATGAATGGCGATCACAGGGCCCTCCGCCAGCACTTCTAAGTCTTTCGTCGTTACGATACTGGCAATTTCAATCACGACGTCAGCATCGGGATCGAGGCCCGTCATCTCCATATCGACCCAAATTAAGCGTTGCTCGCTCTTCATGAATCACTACCCCATAAAAATATTCAAATCCTCAAACGGGATCCTTGCGACAGGTTACACTGAACAGATGGCAAATCGGCGACTAACGGACAGGCAGCGACGGCAAATCGAGCAAAATGCGGAGAAGCGCAGAGAAAGCTTGTTGCTGGGCAAGGGTGAAGACCTCGAAGGCATCATCATCGCCCGCTTCAGTAAAGCCGCCATCGTCATGGATGAATACTACGAGGTGCATCGCTGTCACTTGCGGCCCAATCTCGCCCATCTCGTTGCCGGAGATCGCGTTCTTTGGCAGAAGAACGAACAGGGAGCTGTAGTCTCAACACAATTGGCACGTCAATCAGAAATAAAGCGACCCGACGTTCGCGGACAGCTCAAAGCAGTCGCGGCTAACGTCGATCTCATCGTTATAGTCATCGCACCCGAACCTGAACCCTTTGGTAATTTGATTGATCGTTACTTAGTCGCCGCTCATCTCGAGGGCATTGATACCGTTATTGCCCTCAATAAGTCAGACCTAGTGCCGTCAAATCCCGAGAGCCTAGCACTCCTAAATCGCTATGGCGCCATTGGCTATACAATGATTGAAACGGGTCCAGATGAGGAATCGACCAAGGCCCTCAGCGAATTGTTGGACGATCATACAGCGGTCTTTGTAGGGCAAAGTGGCGTTGGAAAATCATCAATGATTAACCGGCTGATTCCTGATCAGGAGCTCCGAGTTGGCGCTTTATCCGAGAGCGTTCTTAAGGGCAAGCACACCACAACGACCACCGAGGTTTTTCGCAGACCGGAAGGCGGTCTGATTATCGACTCTCCTGGCATACGCGAGTTTGGCCTACAGCATATCGCAGCCGCGGATGTCGCTCCTGGTTTTAGAGAATTTCAACCGTTTATAGACCAGTGTAAATACCGAGACTGTAGCCATCTGGTTGAGCACGGCTGCGCCGTGTTATCCGCGGTAGACCAAGGTACTATCTCGAAAGTACGATATGAAAGTTTCATGAATATCGTAAACGACATAAGCTTGACATCGCACTAAACCACTTTTCTGGCATAGACTCAAACTATGATGATTCGGGGTCTTTCTTTAGGAGTGCTCTCAGCGCACTCATTGTTTGCCACTCTCAGTATTTTGGCAGCATCAGCATATGCTGAGCAGCCCGTGGTGGAAGACAACCAGACCAAAACAAACGCGATGAGTGAGGAGTCCGTTGTAGCCGGACAGTTAGGGTGGGTCGATTCAAGCCATCGGTTTGCCACAGATCAAACAATGGCGCTTACACGCTGGGTTGATGGCTTTTTTGGTGACGTCGAGGGTGACGCGGAAACTGCCGAATCGCGACTCAGAGTTAAGTTCGGCACTCAGTGGGACGAGCGATTTCCCAACCAAAATCGTGTGACGGTTGGCGGCAAAATAGACCTACCCCAACTCGCCAATAGAGTAGACCTCGTTTTTAGAGGCGACGACCCTGACGAACTCATTCGCGGTTATCAAAATGACCCGTCTCAAAGCCAAGTGGGGATCCAAGTTAATTTAGATGAAAGTACGAGTGGAAAACACCGTACTGACCTGACTATCGGGCTCTCGAGCTCAGGGCCAAAACCCGGGTTTAAATACCGTTACCACACAATGTTTAACGCAAACACAGCGCTGCGCTTCTCACAGCGCGCTCAGTATGATTTAGACGACGGGGCCTACGCCACAACAAAGTTCGATGTAGATTACGTGCTATCCGATACATCGCTTTTGAGGAGCCAGAACCGAGTCTTATTAGGACGTGATGCTGAAGGCGCGGAATGGTCGACGAATGTTGGCAGGTTTCGACAGTGGACCGATGCCGAGGGGTTTGAGCGAGCCTCGTTCTTATACCTTGAGGTGCAAGGCCAAACGAAACCGCATAGTTACGTGAATAACTACCAACTCGGCCTCCGCTTTAGAGCGCAAGCATTACGCAAGTTTTTATTCTTCGAACTCGAACCCACCTTCAACTATCGCATTGACGAACCCTATGCGCAGAGAAAAGGCGCTTTGGCCCTCGAGGCTCGCGTCGAATTTTTGCTGTTTGATTAGATCAGCAATTGGTCTGATCCCTTCGAGATCCCACAAGACCATCGCTCACAGATTTTCTTCGGCAAATGCGGCAAGTCGCGACCTGACAATCCCATTAATGTGCATGATCCCTGCATGAGGATAGGGTTTTGCCCTTTCCACCAAGTAGGTAAGTCCAGACGTCAGTGGCGAGATATATTTGTTATCGATTTGCGCGAGGTTACCCAGCACCACAATTTTTGAATCAGCCCCCACCCTACTAATGATGGATTTCAGTTGGAACTGAGTCAGCCCCTGAGATTCATCAATGATGATATAGGCACCATTAAAGGAGCGACCACGCATAAAGTTCAATGACTTAAACTGGATATTCGCGCGTTCTTTTACGTAATCGATACTGCCAAATGCGCACTCATCAGCGCCGTGCAAAATCTCGAGGTTATCGTCGAAAGCAGCAAGCCAGGGCGCCATCTTCTCTTCTTCGGTTCCAGGTAAGAAGCCTATTTCCTCAGCCATTGGCGGGGTAGACCGGGCGATAATCAGCTTGCTGTATTTCTTCTGCTCGAGGATGGCATGGAGTCCGTAGGCAAGCGCTAATAAGGTTTTTCCTGATCCCGCAGGCCCGGTTAACACGGTCATATCAAGGTCGTCGTTATCTAACAGACGCATGGCCATCGCCTGCTCTAGATTTCGTGGCGCCAACCCCCAAAATCTCTGATTCATCAGATTGTCGCGACTATCTACCGCCAGATAGACAAAGTCCGCATCGACATGATCGACGAATGAAATAAAGCCATTGTCGTCGTAAAGAAATTGATTGGGGTAGGCTTCAGGCAATTCCACGCGAGGAATGCGATGCAAGGTGATGTTGTCCTCTCTGACCGTATCGACCTCCAAAATGCCGTCCCAAAAGTCTCCGCCACTCTTTTTGTAGCCCGTCGCTAAGAGGTCGATATCATCGAGCACGCGGTCGTGTCGGTAGTCCTCAACATGCTCCAATCCCGACCCCTTGGCCTTGATTCGCATATTGATGTCTTTGGTCACTAAGCACACAAACTCATTGGGATGCTCGCTCTGATACTTAAGTGCCACGTTGATGATTCGATTATCGTTTGCCTGGTCTTGTGTGCTATCTAAGAACGGCACGTTGTCACTCGCGTCGAGCAGCTGATCGGGGAAAATCGCAAGCTTGCCAAGGTCTCCTGAGAGCGTTGAACCGGGGATTTCCACACCGGCTTGTATCGCCTGGGGTGCGGCTGCGCCAACCACTTTATCAATCATTTGAATCGCAATTCGGGCCTCACGACTCACTGATTTGTCACGCCTATCTTTAATATGATCGAGTTCCTCAAGCACCGTCATGGGAATCACGACGCGGTGTTCCGCAAATGCCGTAATCGCGGTCGGGTCATGCAACAGAACGTTGGTATCGAGCACATACGTCTTTACGCCCGCAGGAGCAAGCTTTGATAGGTCGTTTGGCAAAGTTATGGATTGCTGCATAGGATCTCCGGGGACTGAGTTGAGAAACGAATATCGCGGACTTCATATACCTTCGAGCCGCCTCGCCGGGCGCGCGCCACATTATGGTTGTAGTGCTTTTTACAATGCGATGGAAAGTAGGGCGTTAGAAATTGGAGGGATCTAGGGCAGGTCGCCGCAGAGACGTCGCAGCGTTGGTAGATGGAACGAAACGTCAAGGCATTAGATCTCGGCGTCATCACCAGAATGTCGTCCTACTCTCTTTATTTCGGGCTCCCTCAGTAAAACCATGCATGATCGACATGTCAATCAACGCCTCGGTTTTTTTGAGTGACGTTTTTGTTGCCGATAAAAGCGTGAAAAGTCGACGACTGTCAGCTACGATTTGCACTCAGACTGTCGCCATGAGGGCATAAAGGAAAACACGCTGCCGACGTAGCGATATCACTGCTTTGAAGTCAGCACTGATGGATACATAAGCCGGACGCACGCTGTAAAAGTGTACGAGAAATCGTAACGACACCGCCCATAAGCAACACGCAAGAGGCTCACTCGCCAATGCTAGACAAAAATGCCCTCTCCCAGCTTCAGGGCCTCAAAGATCAAATCGAAGCCGAAAAAGAGTATGCAGAGGGCGTAGTCAAGGCCACGCGCCACCGCTTTGGCTTCGTTGTGCTCGACGACAACCGTGAGATATTCCTTTCACCCGATGAAATGCAGCGCGTATTACCTGGCGATCGTGTGGGTATTATCATTAAGCCAGTAGCGTCCAACGACAAGAAGGCAAAAGCGCAAACGGCGGGCGAGTTAGAAAAGCTTCTAAGCACGGCAGTGGACTGCTTTGTTGGAGAAGTGGTCCAGAAAGGAAAGGCCTTTTTCATCGCGCCCGACATACCCGAATTACTTCACTTTACGCGGTGGCTTTTCATTCCACCCAACGCGAGATCCGGGGCAAAGCATGGCGACCTCGTGCAGTGTCAATTGGAACGACACCCGTTTAAAGACGGGAAGCCTTCAGTAAAGGTGCTGCAGAACATCGGTAACACAAGTACGCCGGGGATTGAGAACGAATACTGTGCTCTGCGTTCAGGTATCGCAAGATACCTTTCAAAACCTGCGGTGACTTCGCTGGACGAGGCACTGAAAGCGATCCCGGAGAGCGGAGCAGCGCGAACGGACTGCACTGATCTGCCACTGGTGAGTATCGATGCACCATCGACATTTGATATTGACGACGCCATCTGCGCACAACCGGAAGGAGACGGTTGGAAACTCAGCGTTGCTATCGCAGACCCAACCGCCATGATCGGGCACTCAGTCTCGATGACAAAAGTTGTTGCCGAACGAGGGACCTCACACTACTTCCATGGTGCGGCTATTCCGATGCTTCCAGACTCTGTTTCAAAGCCTGCGGCACTCGCGCCCGGAGAGGATCGACCAGCGATCGTTTGCCAGCTGACTATTGCAGCGAATGGAGAGACAACTCAGGCTTCGGTGTCGCTTGGCACTGTGCGCTCGAAAGCAAAACTGAGCTATCAGGAAGTTGACGGTGTCATCAACGGCGATACCGACCATGATTTTTCAGACGAGATTGCCAACCTATATGCCTGCTTCGAGGCGCTTCGATCTTGGCGCGAGCAAAACGAACTCGTAATTGAACATAGGACCGATTATCGCTGGATTCTCGATGATGCGAAACAAATCAGCAGCATTGAACCCATCGACAAGCGCACTTCACAGATTCTAGTTGAAGAATGCATGGTGGCCGCCAACAAGGCGATCGCAGGTCAACTTAAGGCAGCAGATAAACCCGGGCCTTTTGTGACACACGCTGGCATTCGCCGCGATAAAAGCGATGAGGCAAAAGAGTTCCTCACACGATTCCTCCCCGAGCTGGCAGAGACCGATTTCACTACCCTCGACGGTTTTCGCGCTCTGATTAACGGCCTTAAAGCAGCGAGCGACGAGCGCCCCCTTCGCGCGATGATTAATCGACTTATGTCGAGGGCAACTTTCAGTGTTAAACCTGCAGCGCACATGGGTATGGCGGTTGAGTTTTACACCAACGGTACGTCCCCCCTGCGAAAAGCACTGGATTACTGCGTTCATCTTCAACTTAAAGCCTTGCTTGGAGACTCATCAGTAACGCCGGCACCAGCCACAGTTTTTGATGCGATTAATCAGGCCAGTGCAAAAAATCGCCAAGCGGTGAATAGCGCTCAAAATTGGTTGACCTGTAATTACCTGAATAAGTGTGCCGCGAGCGGAGAAAGTGCATTCGAGGGCTCGATCGTTCACATCAACACCTCTGGCTTCACAGTGCGACTCGACAAGAACGGTCTAGAAGGTGTTGTCGATTTACGCGGCCACAAAGATAAATTCAGTTTTGATAAATGGGAAATGGCTCTTTCTAGCAAGAGCGCTAGATTTGCACTTGGGCACCACGTCACCGTCCAGTACGTGCCGACTGAGAAGCCACGCGGTGCGCAAGCCGCCTTTTCGATCGTTACTGGGGCGTCAACAGCTACTCCTGCTAACGCACAAAGCACTGCGAAAGTTGCCGAGGAAGACGCTCTGACGAGTATCAAGGAGATTGCTGAAGAGAGTATATGAAGAGTGCGACAACGCATGCGGTAACGTGCGTATCAGAAGCACCGTGAAGAATGGCTAGATTGCCCCAGTCTAGGTAAACCTAAACTCTTAGACATCGCCAATCTAAGCCATAGCATGAGCCCAAAGGGGCAAGAAAAAGCCTAAACTAGGCGTCAAAAACCTATCCAACTCCATCTAGTGCGCAGGATTAATCCACCATGGACACGCTATACCTCGTTAAACAACTACTGACAGATAGTTCGCTGATTGGCACCGAAGTCAGGGTCAACGGCTGGCTTCGATCTAAACGTGACTCGAAAGCGGGAATCTCGTTTCTGGCAGTCAATGACGGTAGTCACTTTGATAGCTTGCAGTGTGTTGCCCCGAAAGAATTAGTTAATTACGAATCAGAGGTATTAAAGCTCTCTACCGGCTGCGCCGTCTGCATTACAGGCGAGCTGGTCGCCTCGCAGGGCGGCGGTCAAGCCGTGGAAATTCAGGCCAAAGACGTCGTATTGATTGGTGACGTAGACGACCCCGAGTCGTATCCGATTGCTAAAAAACGCCACACCTTCGAATACCTTCGCACGCAGGCACACTTGCGAACACGCACAAACACTTTTGGCGCGGTTACTCGCGTCCGCCACACATTAGCGAACGCTATTCATGACTTTTTCCATGGTGAAGACTTCTATTGGGTGAACACACCGATTATCACTGCCAGCGATTGCGAAGGCGCCGGCGAACTGTTCCGTGTTAGTACGCTGGATTTAAACAACCTTCCGCGCACTGATTCCGGCCAAGTTGATACGTCGCAGGACTTCTTTGGTGGCGATGCCTATCTCACTGTATCGGGCCAGTTGGCTGTCGAGTCGTACTGTCTTTCCATGAATAAGGTCTACACCTTTGGACCCACTTTCCGAGCAGAGAACTCCAATACCTCACGCCACTTGGCGGAGTTCTGGATGGTAGAGCCCGAAGTCGCTTTTGCTGATCTGGCAGATAACGCCTCGCTTGCCGA
>CBFHHL010000171.1:0-1166 GCA_965655685.1 Luminiphilus sp. | reverse complement strand
TTACGCGCATTAACGCGGCGCTCACTGCAGTAACAATGTTTAAAAGGGTATTCTGGTGCGCAGATAAGGCTGTACCGGCTCTCCGCATCCTATTTTAAGGCAACTAATCTCGGTCTTACGGCACGGGACAGGCTCACGAACAAGCTCACTGACAAGCTGATTAACAAGCCATGTGCGAGGATGCCCCTTACAGCTCCTCCAAAAACGGCGCGATAGACGACGGACAAATGCAACCCAGATCGACGCCCACTTGGTAGAAACTCGTTACTGAGAACTCGCCAATCTCTCGACTTGTGTGCACAAGCGTCATCTCACCGCACAAAGCCGCGAGCGCGACCTTGGAGACCTCCTGCAACAGCGCAAAAATCCGGTAGTAGTCAGCCATCGGCGGCTTACCGAGCGATGCCCGCTTCTGGTTCTTCTCCAAAAGAAGCGCATCTACAGCGCGCTCAATCTCAGCAACCGAACCCGGACACTCACGGTTGAGACGGGCAGCGACCTCCGAGTAACGAGTCTCTAAAATGACGTTGTTACGGTCCGCATTAGGCGAGTGGTAATCAGCCAGGTCTTCGTCGAGCACAATCAAACCTCGCTCTAAATGCATGGCGTTGGCAACACGAGGAGTGATAGCTGAGATCCCCCTAGGCTCGAGTGGATCGCCCTGAATGATCAGCATTGGCGGCTTACCGGGTGCGCACTTTGTCCAGTGCGCTCGAATTGACGCTACAACAGCATCGGCTACTCGCACGGGATCGCGCGTGTCGTAGGAGCCCATACCCTCAACGAATAGCGGGTGATAATTGTTAAAAGCTTCTACCGGCGACATTGTGCAATGGTAGTGCATCGGCCGGGGAAAATGTGTTTTTGATGTGCTTCAAAGCGTTTCAAGAAGGTCATCACTACTAGATTTGTCTCACCCGACCACCCCCTACACTGTGTCGCAAGCATTGCTTGCGATTGCTGCGTGACACCTCGGGCGCACAAACTACCGCACCTTCGGTGCAGGTGTGGTCACATGATCTCGCGATGCTCGACATCGGGGAAGAACCGGCAACGCATCCCAAATAAAAAAGGGCCACCCTAACGGGTGACCCTTTTTAATTTAGAAGCCTGGCGATGACCTACTCTCACATGGGGAAACCCCACACTACCATCGGCGATGCATC
>CBFHHL010000170.1:0-1547 GCA_965655685.1 Luminiphilus sp. | reverse complement strand
GGTCATGTAACTACAAAATACCGCTCGTGATACTCTCCGTTTCGGAAATTATTAATTGCGCTGGGGCTATTCACTGAGCAATAAAGCTCATGTCAACTGTTTTGCACTTGGCATTCACTTGCGGTGTATTGGGCTCATAAACGCTCGATCAAACACTTGGCTGTTCAGCGAGTAACTTATCGAGATCTGAGTGAAGGGACATTCAGCTACAACGCAAAACCAATAAACAATAAAAAGGTCATCACCATGAAGTTACGCGGCTTAGCTCATATCACATTGGCCTACGTCATCACTATCGGTGTTGCTTGGGCAACTTTGGAAGCCCTGGGTCAAAGCCCTATCTGGGATATGTTCTGGGCAGATATCGCCGCGACCATCGCGATCTTTGTATTCAGTCGTCTTTATAAAAACTCGAGCTTTTATGACGCCTATTGGAGCGTAATCCCGCCCCTCATTGCCCTTTACTGGGCAGTGGAGGCAACCAGCGCAGGTGTTGACGCAACCCGGGCTTGGCTCGTGATCGCGCTCGTTTGGCTATGGGGGGTTCGCCTTACCGTGAACTGGGCAACCTTCTGGCCGGGGCTTGAGCATGAGGACTGGCGCTATGGCCCGATAAAAGAGGGTGCAGGCAAGCTGGATGTATTGGCTGATTTCTCCGCCATTCACCTCTTCCCTACCGTCATTGTTTTTGTCTCGTGCTTACCGATCTACGCGGCGGTTGCTATGGATGCTCAGCCTTTGAACTGGCTCGACTACGCTGCGGCGGCGGTAACAGCGGCAGCCATTTTGATCGAGCTCGTGGCCGATATTCAGCTACACCGGTTCCTGAATCATCGAAAAGAAGGTGAGATCATGAAAACCGGTCTATGGGCCTACTCACGCCACCCTAACTATTTTGGTGAATGGCTATTTTGGGCAGGCCTTGCGCTCTTCGGGGTCGCGGCAGTGCCCACAAGCTGGTGGTGGACCGTGCCCGGCTCTATCGCCATGTTGGTCATGTTCTTGGCCGCGAGCATCCCCATGATTGACAAGCGAAGCCTCGAGCGGCGGCCAGAGTATGGCGAGCACATGAAGCGTGTATCAGGTTTTGTGCCCTGGTTTCCCTCTAAGGGCTAGCAATTAGCCGGGAGAATGCACAGACTTTTACGGACTCAATCCGCATGTAGGTGCAGTCACATCTTTAGAAGCCTGTGTCAGGTTTTGCGACTTGTTTACCCTCCAAGCGGCGCCAAGTTGGCAGGAGAACGCCGAAAGGTTGACCCAGGTGCACCTACACTAGCACCGGCTTGAGCCCACCCCTACCTCGAACCCCACCCTGACTTCGCCCCCCGTTAAACCTACGGCATTCCCCATGCGGCCGTGCCCTTACAGAAAGGGCACACTCTCGCCAAAAGCGGTAGGTGGTTGCGCTGACCACTGAAAAAAAACAGTCTCGTCTGGCGTATTCAGTTTTCAACAGGAAGCCGCACAGTGATATCGAGATCAGATTGTCCAGTTGAAAGCTTTAGCGTTTGCGGTGTTTCGAGCCCCCCGAATCGACCGCAGGC
>CBFHHL010000169.1:0-5844 GCA_965655685.1 Luminiphilus sp. | reverse complement strand
CTGGTCTACACCTTTGGACCCACTTTCCGAGCAGAGAACTCCAATACCTCACGCCACTTGGCGGAGTTCTGGATGGTAGAGCCCGAAGTCGCTTTTGCTGATCTGGCAGATAACGCCTCGCTTGCCGAGCGCTTGCTCAAATCTGTGACCTCACGCGTGCTAAACGACTGTGAGACTGATCTTGGTTTTTTCCAGCAGCGCATCGACAAAACAGTGCTCGAGCGACTCGGCAATATCGTTGAAAACCCATTTGTCCGCGTTACTTACACCGACGCCATCGATATTTTGCTCAAATCTGGCAAGAAATTTGAGTTCCCTGTGGAGTGGGGGATCGACATGGCATCCGAGCACGAGCGCTTCCTCGCCGAAGAGCATTTCAAAGCGCCTGTGGTGGTCACTGATTACCCCCGCGATATTAAAGCGTTCTACATGCGGCTTAATGACGACGAAAAAACAGTTGCTGCGATGGACGTTCTCGCACCAGGCATTGGTGAAATCATCGGGGGTAGTCAGCGTGAAGAGCGACTCGACGTGCTCGATGCGC
This sequence comes from Luminiphilus sp., assembly GCA_965655685.1. Taxonomy (GTDB): domain Bacteria; phylum Pseudomonadota; class Gammaproteobacteria; order Pseudomonadales; family Halieaceae; genus Luminiphilus. Next base: position 5,300 of record CBFHHL010000169.1, on the reverse strand, counting down.
GGATGGATGCGGATCTTAAAGAGACGCTATGGTGGTATCGCGATCTGCGTCGCTACGGCACAGTGCCTCACGCGGGTTTCGGGTTGGGCTTTGAGCGACTGGTCGCCTACATCACTGGCATGGAAAACGTGAGAGACGTCATTCCCTTCCCGAGAACACCTGGAAACACGGACTTCTAATGCGAGCCCGATGGGCGAGATAATCGCGCCTTGTTACTTGCCCAATTGACCGAGGAAACCTATGTCGCAGCATAAAAACGTCGCTCTTTTGCTCACCGGTAATGAGCTCATGAGCGGTGACACTGTCGACAGCAACTCCTCTCGGATTGCACTGGCGTTGGGTGAGAGACAAATAGCTGTTAGTAAGAAGATCACTGTTGGGGATGATCCAGCACTGCTCCGCGCGAGCCTCAAAGAGCTATGCCGGGAGGCAGGCGTCGTGGTTATCAATGGCGGACTTGGACCCACCGAAGACGATCTCACGGCAGAGATTGTGGCGGAGGTGGCGGGAGAGCAACTTGCGGATCATCCGGACGCGATAGCGCATCTGAAAGAGTGGTGTGAGAAACGCGGATTAGAACTCAACGCAAGCAACTTAAAACAAGCGCATTTACCGACGTCGGCGGATCTCGTAGATAACCCCATTGGCAGCGCTGTTGGGTTTGCCGTAGAAATTGAGGGCTGCCTGGTTATCACAACACCCGGTGTCCCCGTCGAACTTTCGGCCATGCTTCCCGAAATCTGCGAACGCATCGGTGCTCGTGTGGGTTCGGGTACCACGAATATTCGTCGCCTCCAGACTTTCGGCATCGGTGAATCTACTATTCAGGAATTGGTCAACGAGCGGAGCAATGACTGGCCGGAAGGAGTCGTGCTCGGATTCCGATCAGGCCTACCTCAGCTCGAGTTGAAGCTGCAAGTCTATGATGAGTCACTTCTCGAGCAGCGTGATCGTGCTGAAAACCTGCTCACCGACCTCATCGGCGATCACGTCATCGGTGAAGACAGCGATCAACTAGCAATGTCACTACAGCGGGCATTAATCGAAAACAATATGTCCGTTACGACAGCTGAGTCCTGCACTGGCGGGCTAATTGCCTCGCTGATCACCAAAGAAGCGGGTTCCTCGCAAGTTTTTGGCGCAGGCTTTGTTACCTACGCAAACACATCGAAGCAGAAGGTGCTCGATGTGCCTGAAGCCGAGCTTAATGACCACGGCGCCGTCAGTGAGCCTGTAGTGCGCGCTATGCTGCGCGGCGCCCTCGACAAAGCGAACGCCGATATTGGTATTGCAGTATCCGGCGTTGCCGGCCCGGGCGGCGGCTCCGAGGAAAAACCCGTTGGCACCGTCTGGCTTGCCTGGGGTACTGAGACGCACAACGATGCGATTCGGTTGCAAATCCCGGGCTCTCGAGAACGATTTCAGATCCTTGTAGCCGCGATCGGACTAGACTTGATGCGACGTCAGGTACTGAACCTTCCCCCCATTCCGCACTACATAAAGCGATTTGTTTATCGCAGCACTTGAGCGGCCCTAGCGCGCACTTTGCGCCTACTGACCTGAAACATTCCCATTAATGCCAGCAAGCGGCGCTCACCTTCATACGCAACTGTCTGATCAAAACCCGCTTTAGAAAAGCTCGTGGAATACTTCGATGAGTCGCTCAAGGCTGGAGCCGCGACAGCGACCATCGTGCTTCTTGAGGGTCCGAGGTTTCTAGGGTGAATACAAATCGATCATGGAGTCGGTCACTGCCACCCTGCCAGAACTCAATTCTGGAAGGCTTTAACCGGTAACCGCCCCAGTGCGGCGGTCGCGGCACATCGCCACCCTCAAATCGCGCCAAAGTATCGTGAAACTGTCGCTCGAGTGCTGCCCGATTTTCAATGGGCTGACTCTGTTGGGATGTCCACGCGGCAATCTGACTGGCACGCGGTCTGGCAGCAAAATAGTGATCGGATTCTTCCTCTGAAACCTTTTCTACCTTCCCTGAAATACTGACCTGACGATCGAGCTCGTTCCATGGAAATAACATCGAGGCTTGATCGCAATGGGAGAGTGCCGCCGCTTTATCGCTGTTGTAGTTGGTGTAAAACACAAAACCTCGCGCATCAACGCCCTTTAGCAGAACAAAGCGCTGACGAACCATTCCACTGGGTTGCACGGTTGCGACAACACAGCCGGTGGGGTCTGCAAGACCCGCCGCCGCGGCGTCGGCCTGCCATTGCTCGAACAGCGCAAACGGCTGGTCCGGCAGTGACGCACGCTGAAGTCCGCCCTGTGTGTATTGCCTGCGAAAATCTTTGAGTTCCATAACCCCTCCTGAGATCGTTATGGTAATCGATATTGATAAGTGATTGCCCAGCATCCACTTTAAATGGCGACCTTTGCAGCGCCTGGAATATCCCGACGCTTGTGCCACCTCCATCCTGAGACTCAACTTTTCAACACCGAAATTATCCAATCGTTGATTCGCCGTCCGCACCGATATTGACCTCACCGACGGAGTGATCGCTCGAGAGGAAGTGGAAGCTTCAAATCTTTTAAGACCTCACAATTACCGTCGTCGGCTCACAAATCAGCTTTCGGGAGGTTCAGGCGACACGACACCTCTTACTGGGTGCGCCATTGCGACGCCATACGCATAACCTCATTCAGATGACGTCACAAAGAGGACTATAGAAAGGCGACTTCGCACAGGTGACTTGATCATCGTGTTTTCATTGAGGTGACGCGCATAGCCCTCTACCTAACAGCCCTCTACCAATAGGATGCGCAATATCATGAGCAACCTGTGTTAATTTCTCATCTTTTCTCTTTCGGAGTAAGCATCGATGCACGTCACCCGTTTTTTTCTCGCCTTCCTCATCGCGATAAGTCCTCTTAAGGGCTGGACGCAAGGCGAGGGCCAAGGCGGCCCACTAATCGACTATGGGACACGATTCCTTCCTGCGATCGCCTCGCGTGGCATGGTCTCTGGCCCGGAAAAACTCGCATCAGAAGCGGGCTTAGAGATGCTAAAAAAAGGCGGTAACGCGATTGATGCTGCTGTTGCTACAGGCTTCGCACTAGCGGTAACGCTCCCTCGTGCAGGTAACATCGCCGGCGGTGGCTTCATGTTAGTGCACCTTGCTGAGTCCGATGAGCAAGTCTTTATCGACTACCGGGAAATGGCGCCCGCAGGCGCTTCGAGGGACATGTTCCTTAACGAAGATGGCACAGTTGATAAGCGCAAAGCCTATAACAGCGTGAGCGCAGCTGGCATTCCCGGCACAGTTGCCGGTCTTATTCACGCGCTGGAGAAATACGGAACGCTTGATCTAAAAACCGTGATTCAGCCCGCGATCGATATTGCGGAGAACGGCTTTGAGGTGCCTGCCGCACTTCATTTGAACCTGCGCTCTGCGGCGCAGCGCCTTGCTCGTAACGATGAGGCTAATCGGGTCTACCTAGGCGGCACAGGAACTGCCCCCGATATGGGTAGCCTGTTCAAACAGCCCGATCTCGCCGCGACACTCAAGCGGGTGCGAGACAAAGGCTTTGACGGTTTTTACAAGGGCAAAACGGCAGAGCTCATCGCCGCAGAAATGCAGCGCGGTGGCGGTGTTATGAATGTGGAGGACCTCGCGAGTTATCGCGCGATTGAGCGCCAACCTGTTCGATCATCGTTCAGGGGTTATGACATTGTCAGCGCCCCCCCACCTTCATCAGGCGGTGTTCACGTTTCCCAAATTCTAAAACTTTTGGAGCCCTACCCTATCGAAGATATGGGCCATAACAGCGCGGCCTATCTCCACTTGCTGATTGAGTCCATGAAGTTGGCTTATGCAGACCGCAGTGAGTATCTCGGTGATCCCGATCGAACAGAGATTCCCGTCAAAACACTCACAAGCGAGTCTTATCTCGACCGGCGACGCGCTCTTATTCAAGCCGACGTAGCGACCCCTTCTGAGGTTATTAAGCCAGGCAATGTCGATGACAATGAGAGCACGGAAACAACCCACTTCTCGATTGTTGACCAGTTTGGCAACGTAGTGACCAATACCTACACCATTAACTTTAGTTTTGGCTCTGGGATTGTCGTACCGGGAACCGGCATGCTGCTAAATAATGAGATGGATGACTTTGCCGCAAAGCCCGGATCTCCCAACGGCTACGGCCTTGTTCAAGGTGAGGCCAACGCCGTTGCGGCGGGCAGCCGCCCGCTATCTTCGATGACACCTACTCTCGTATTCAAGGACGGAAAGCCTTGGGTTGCCACCGGAAGCCCGGGTGGTTCCCGCATCATTACGGCAGTTGCTCAGACGCTACTTAATCTTATGGCGTTTGATATGACCCTCGGTATGGCCACCTCCTCACCGCGAATACATCACCAGTGGATGCCCGATAGGGCGATGGTCGAGCCCGGCATATCTTCTGATACGGTGAGCATCCTCGAAGCGAGTAAACACAAGATTTTGCGTTCGAATAGCACCATTGGGCGGGTCAATTCAGTTCAGATCGAGGACGGCTGGTTCTACGGTTACGCTGACCCGAGACGCCCTGGAGGGCATGTCGCGACCTGGTAGCTCAGCTCATCGATCGAACTTTCATGGTCTGGCGACCAACGGCAACGAGGTCGCCCTTTGAATCCCAAATTTCACAGTCCTGTTCAGTGACACCGCGAATCAACGTGTGTGAGCGCGCATGACACAACAGGGGGCCGGGCGCCGGCTTTCCGCGCAACTGAACCGTCATCTCTACCGTCGGCACCCAGCCAACATTGGGCACCAAGGTGAACGAGGGGGGTGGCATCATGTCGCCAAACATCAACAGATCAATAGGTTCAATGGCGGCGCCGTCTGCATGCTGCATGTAAGCAATAAACTCACCCGTATTCGTCGGCTCTTTCGTGTCAAAGAACTCTCTGCCCTTCACGATTCGGGTATCAATCGAGCTGTGGATCTCCAGCACGTTGTGAGCAGGGATATCGACTTCATCAAAAACAGGTACCTCCGGCATCGTCATAATGGTATTGGTCGGGCCCTTTAAGTTCGCAAGGTCGCTGTAGGCCGCGTTGGCAATGACCTTCAGGCTACCCTCTTGATACATTCGCGCCGCAGCGAACTGCGTGCCTTTCCCCATACGAAGAATTTCGACCTGAATCTCAGCATCGCCCAAGGAAGTGGGCTCCAGATAAAACGCATTAATCGACAGCGGATCTGCGTCGCCCAGCGATTGCGAGATCGCGCGCCCGACCAGCGCGAGAACATAGCCTCCGTTGGGAACTCGCCCAATACGCCAGCCTTTTTGTAAGTGGG
>CBFHHL010000168.1:0-13267 GCA_965655685.1 Luminiphilus sp. | reverse complement strand
GAGTGCTGTTCCACAAGCGCATCACCCACTCGAGTGTTCGCGGGGCATTGTGCCGAAGCATCTGTAGCGGTATCGGGTCCAAGGCGAAATGCCGGAAAAACGGACCTGAGAAACCAATATCGGCGAGGGTGGGATAGTCACCTAATAAAAACGGGCGAGACTCGAAAATGCGCTCCAGGGACGTCAAGAGCGCAGCAACATCGGCTTCAACACCCGACACAGCCTCGGGCCCAATACCATCACCCAATGTGTAGCCATTGCGCTGGCGGCGACGCAGCATCAAACGTTTAACGAACAGCGGGAGATGGAGTCCTCCCGTGACCTCACGCGCGAGGTGACCCGATGCAAATCGGGCGCCCTCTTCGTAGTACCAGCGGTAGTGCATTGCAGGCCGCCACCACCACTCGTCTGCCCAGTCTTCCAGTAAATAGCAGACATAGGCGAGATTAGGGTCGTGTGGAATTATCGGGTTGCGAGGATGCTCTCTCTCGAACCATTGAATCATCTTTGTCGTGTCAGTCATCCAGCGACCGTCCGGGAGCTGAACCACGGGCATCTGTGAGATACCTACTACTTTTTTGTTGCGCTCGACTTCGCCCGGAAACTCCATACTTTCAAGGCGATAAGGAATACCCTTCAGCCGGAAGTAATTCTCCATCTTGCCTGTAAAGTAAGAGATGCTCGAGCCTCGGAGCTCGAGCATCTTTGGTTTGTCAGACATACCGCCTCCCTCTTCCAGTAAGAGGTTATGCGAAACGGCGTCTTAACAACAGAACACGCGTTTTTATCTAGCGCGAGATAATCAGGTGGGACCGATGGAGGTCAGTAATGCACTGTGCCGGATTCTCCAGCCCTGCCTCTTGAAGTGCCTTACGAGCCTTGCCACCTCGCACATTGTCCATGACACCAGCCATGTCATCCGTCGCACCCGTCACAATAGCCACATAGTCGAACCCTGTGGCACCCAGTGCGGGGGTTAAGATTGCGCTACCCACACTCCCTTCGATCATGCCATTACTTACCTTGTTAACAGCCTTGCGATAAGCGAGCGCATCCTGGATCGTTTTTCCTTCATCAAGGTTACACACCATGGCAATCAGGGGCTTTTCTTGAGCAACCGCAGGTTGTGCGCCGGCGTTGTGCACAGCAAACGTGCGCGCTTTACTGCATGAGACGCGCTCAAAAAGTCCCTGGGCAACAGCTTGCGCCTTCGCTCGCCAGGCTTTATCGCTGGCAAAATAATCACCCCACGTCGGGAAATAATTAACCCACCTAACATCAGGCTCATCATAGGGCGGTGATACCGCTACCGCTTCCCAGATAAACGTATTCATCGTCAGGCTATTCGCCTCGGCAAAGGCCTTAAAATCTGATCGCGCAAAATCGACGAGATCTGAAACCATGACCCCCTCATTCAGACTGCATTCATAGAATTCCGCAATCATGGGTGTTTCTTCGTGATGCGCAGCAAAAACTGACGTGCTGAGCAACATAGTACTGACTGTCAATATCTTCTTAAGCATAACGACCCCCTTGGGCTTGTTAGAATAATAGGCTCGCGATTCGAGCCTAAGCTTCACTCTAGGGCATATGACACCATTCACCAGAAGTTTAGGATCTGACTGTCACAATGTGTCAGAACAAGACGAGCGAGTGGACAAGCGAGTGAACGTGCCAAGTTACGATCGCCGATAGGTTGGGATCGGCTACAGATGTGTATTCAAAAACGATAGATACGCCTCGCTCGCAGCAATTCGGTTAACACGCTTACTAAAAATCATGCCCCTCATCTTCAAATAAAACATACTCCACCGGCACGTCATTGCTGCGATGAAAAACTCGCTCATTATTTCCCCAATAAAACCATTTTCCGCGGAAAGCGCTCATCAATCGCTTTGACCTGCACCGCCGATCGCGTGAAACCGGACCCTCCGCAGGTTACTCTTGCGCCAATGTAACGTCAGCTCTGAGTAATTTACATGCGGAAAGGTGTCGAGCACGTCTACCATCTGAAAAATAAGGCCGTATCACTGGTATTAGACTGTCGAGGCCGGCAACCAGCGATCGCCTACTACGGCGCGCGTCTAACGGCCGTTAGCGAGTCCATGCTCGAGCAACTGAACCGACATGAAGCACCGGCCTCGTTATCCGTTGAACCTGCTGTCACTCTCTCGCCAACGCATGGCATGGGCTATTTGGGACATGCGGGGCTCGCTGTCCGAAGAGATCATGATCAGTGGCAAATCAACCCTCAGCTTATTGCTTGCGAGGCTTCGGAATATGAACTGCGTTTTTTCAGCATTTGTGAAAGACTGGCAGTCGAGCTCACACATTGCCTAAGGCTCGATAGCGAAACGGGGGTGCTGGCCCTTACCGTAAGACTCGCCAACACTCACCACTCGACAGCGCTGAGTGTTGATCAGTGCCTCGTCACAGTCCCGACCCAAGATCACCTTACAGAAGCGTGTGAACTCACCGGACGCTGGGGCTATGAGCTTCAACAAAACCGTTTTCAACTACCCTACTCATCCGTTGTACGAGAAAACCGTACGGGCCGCACGTCGCATCATCTGTACCCCTCTTTGAGACTTCTGTCTGCGAACACTTCGCTCGATGCGGGGGATGCAATCGACCTACAGGTCGCATGGAGTGGCAACCATACGATTCGCGTAGAGCAGCTGGCTGATGGTCGTCGAACAATACAAGCTGGTGAATTGCTAGAAGCAGGTGACCTTGAACTAGGTCCCGGTGAACACTACACATCACCCCAGTGTCTGCTTTGCTTCAGCGATAAGGGGTTGAATGGTCTATCTCAGCAATGGCATCACTTCATCCGCAACACGCATGGAATTCGCGGTGGATCTTCCTCTCGCAGTACCAATGGCGCACCCCATCTTACTTCCGAAAGCACTTCCGACAGCACGTCCAAAGACACTAACACCGTCACATCAAAACAGACCCGCCCCGTTCAACTAAACACTTGGGAAGCGTGTTACTTCGCTGTCGACGAAGCCATCATCATCGAACTCGTCGATCACGCCGCAAGTCTTGGCATCGAACGCTTTGTCTTAGACGACGGCTGGTTCCGCGGTCGAAACAACGACCGAACCTCGCTCGGGGACTGGCAAGTTGATGAAAAAAAGTTCCCCTTAGGACTTGCGCCCATCGCTGCCCACTGCAATGACAAAGGCCTCGAGTTTGGGTTGTGGATTGAACCTGAGATGGTCAGTCCAGACAGCGACCTATACCGTGCACACCCCGATTGGATACTCAGTTTCTCCAATAGCCCACTGATCGAGGCGCGCAACCAGCTAGTGCTCGATCTCGGGCGTGAAGAGGTTATCGACTATTTGTTTCAGTCGATCTCGGCCTTACTCGATGAGATTCCGATTAGCTACCTGAAGTGGGACATGAATCGTGACGTGCATCAGATGGAGAACGCGAATGGCTTGCGCGCAGTGCAGAAGCAAACGATGGCGTTGTACGCTTTGATGGCGAGAGTACGAGATCACTTCCCACATGTGGCCATCGAGAGCTGCGCGTCGGGCGGTGGCCGGATTGACATGGGCGTGTTGGAGTATGCGACCCGGTTCTGGCCCTCAGACACTAACGACGCGCTTGACCGTATCGCGGTACAGACAGGGTTTCTGTCCATGCTGCCGCCGGAGCTAATGGGTACGCACGTTGGACCAAGACCCTGCCATCTGACGGGTAGACAACACACCATGGCCTTTCGAGCCGGGGTTGCTCTTTGGGGGCATATGGGTGTCGAAGCCGATATTCGCACACTGACTGAGGGCGAACGCTCAACGCTTGCAGCTGCGATCAGCCTGCACAAACAGCACCGGCATCTTCTGCATCAAGGTCGCTATATTGCGCACGAACCGATGGGCGAGCAGGTTGCATGGAGTATCGTTTCTGATGATCAAGCCGAGTTGCTAACTGCGGTCTCACTTTTGCGCACACCCATTACCGCCTTCCCAAAGCGCATGCGTTTTCAAGGTCTCGACACTAATAGACGCTATCAGGTGCAACTAATCTGGCCGCAGGATCTATCGGTAACAAAAGATGACTATCGAGATATTTTAAAGACGAAAATCTTTGGTGGAGATTGGTTGCAGCGAGTGGGAATAGCGCTTCCCATCATGGAGCCGGAGAGCATACTGATTTTTCACTTGGAGGCTGCAGAGCACACCTAGAGGCTACCGAGAAACGACCAGGCATTAGCCCAGTTGAATGGCTGGCTCAAATTTAGGTGATGTCTTAAATATGAATCGGCTTATGGCCAGCGCTGTTAGTACACAGAAAATCACCGTGAAAAACATCATGTGGATGTAGTGCAATGGCGCCCAGACGAACGAGAAGAACGCGTACAACAAAACGCCAAGAACCACAGCTGTAATAGCCGCACCCGCAGCGACGTCACGAAATAGCAGACCTAAGATAAAAGCCGAGAGAATGGGCATGCTCAACAAACCGTATAGCTCCTGTACCAGATTGATGATGCTATCTGCGGTGGCATAGATCGGCACCATCGCGAGGCCAATCAGCACAAAGCTCACGGTGATCACCAGGTTTAAACGCCGCAAATCAGCGTTGGGGTTAATAAACGGCTCGTGAATGTCGCAGACCCACAAGGTGGTTGATGAATTCAGCACACTGTTGACGCTCGTCAGCACAGCCGCCGCAATTGCAGCGGCAAATGCACCAGACAACCAGAGCGGGAGCACCTCTCGAACGATCAAACCAAAGGCGGCATCGCCCACGTCACCGAATAGCTTATAAGAGACGATCCCGGGGATTACGACGAGTGGAGGGATGATCATCAGCCGGATGGCGGCCGCGGCGAGCACGCCTTTTTGACCCTCTTCTACCGTGGGAGACGCCATGGCGCGTTGTGTAATCGTCTGGTTAGTACCCCAGTAAAATATTTGAATAAAGACCATGCCGGTGAGCAAGGTATGCCAAGGAACAGGCGTCGAACTGTCGCCTATCATAGTAAGCCTCTCAGCCGGTATGCCGGAGAGGTCAAAGTTAATTGTTGCGAGCGACAGGATGACAACAACCACCCCCAGCGTCAGCAACAAGACTCCGCTGTATGCATCAGAGACCGCGACAGCACGCAGTCCACCCAGCACGGCATAGGCCGAGCCCACTACCGCAAAGGCAACGGCAATGAGCATCAGTGGAATATCAACATTGAACATCGTTTGAATAAAGAGCGAGCCGCTGTAGAGCATCGCGGGAATGAAAATAAACAGATTCCCTAATAGGAATAAGAGTCCGATCAACCCTCTGATGCGTTGATCGTTGTAGCGTTTTTCGAGCAACTCAGTGGTAGTCGTGCAGTTGTAGCGGTAGTAAACGGGCAGGATAACCTTCGCGAGTATCACCAAACCCACAACAGCTGAGAGCTCCCACCAAGCTAAGAGTGCCATTTGATTGCCGTTCATGCCGACAAGCTGGTCGGTGCTCAGGTTGGTCAGCGTGATAGAGCCTGCGACCACAAACCAACTCAACCCTTTACCCGCGAGAAACACCTCCTCTCGTGCACTACTCGCCACACCTTGTGCGGCAATATCGCGTCTGACCCGTCGGTAGGTAAGGCCACCAATAAGTGCCGTAATAGCTAAGAATAAGATGACCTGAAAAACGTCTGCAGACATAACGTATCGACTCGCCTTTTTTTCCCTTAATGTCGCACCTAAAGATAGGTGAGATTTGCCATGAGGTTATCACCCAGACAAAGGGGCGCCTATCACCTAAATCTGTAAGTGTTGAAGGCAGTGCTCGCCTTACCTATGCTGGACCTTCATTAAGAGAGACACACCGCGTGAGCAGCTTCGAACTTTCCTCTGTCCTCCTGTCATGCGGCTTCTTCATGAGTCTTGTCGCTTGGTATTCTTATCGCGCATCCAGAGACGCCACAAGCGATAGCGATGGCTACTTTCTCGCTGGGCGTGGCCTAAGCGCACCCTTCATCGCAGGGTCCTTGCTACTCACCAATCTGTCTGCCGAGCAACTCATTGGTCTTAATGGATCTGCCTACGGGTATAACATGAGTTCTATGGCGTGGGAGGTAACCGCAGCGGTGGCAACCATCGCAATGGCATTTTTCTTCTTGCCGCGATACCTGCGAGGTGGGTTTACGACGCTGCCGCAGTATCTGGCTGATCGTTACGACGATGATGTCCGACGCCTTAGCGTCGTTTTATTTCTCCTTGGCTACGGGCTGGTAACGCTCCCCAGCGTACTCTACTCAGGCTCTGTAGCCGTGCTGAAACTCTTTGATATACCGACTCTGTTCGATCTCAGCTATGCAAGCGCCCTATCGGCTACTGTTGTGATTATTGGCATTACGGGTGCACTTTACGCGGTGCTTGGCGGACTCAAGGCCGTCGCCGTTTCCGACACACTAAACGGTATCGGTTTACTCCTTGTCGGTGTCACCGTCCCGATTCTAGGGCTTAAGCTACTCGGTGGAGATGTATGGACTGGGCTCTCTATTCTGACAAGCGAACATCCCAACAAGCTAAATGCTATTGGCGATGACTCGTCGCCCACACCCTTTGGCACACTCTTCACGGGCATGATCTTTGCCAACCTCTTTTACTGGTGCTCAAACCAATACGTCATTCAGCGAACGCTCGCGGCGAGGAGCTTTGCCGAGGGGCAAAAAGGCGTATTACTCTCGGGCTACTTCAAGGTTTTGGTACCGTTTTTCATGATGATTCCTGGGGTCATTGCCTTCCACCTCTACGGGCCGGGCTTGGACTCCATCGACCTCGCCTTCCCCCGCCTAGTAAAAGACACGCTTCCCGTATGGGCACTAGGCTTCTTCCTTGCTGTTCTCTTAGGCGCTGTATTTAGCTCGTTCAATTCGTTGATCAATAGTGCGGCAACCATGGTCACGCTTGATGTCATACAACCGCTAAAAAAACGCCCAATGTCAGACAAAGCTGTTGTCTCGACAGCCAAAGTCGCAAGTATTGCTATTGCGTTGATCTCACTGGCCATCGCCCCACTCTTGCAATACGCACCCGAGGGGCTCTGGCAGATCATTCGCATCTTCACTGGGTTTTACAACATACCCATCATTGCCGTTGTTTTGGTGGGAATGCTCACACAGCACGTCCCAGCATCGGCCGTGAAGCTCGCTATTGGTTTTCATCTCGTCGCTTATGCGCTTTTACAGTTTGTCTTTAAAGGAGCGGTGGATATCCATTTTCTCCACCTCTATGCCATTCTATTTTTCTGTGAAGTCGGGATTATGCTGACGGTAGGTCACTTCCGACCCGCAGCGAAAAAGGACTTGGCCGCAGCATTGGGCAACAACCCAGCGGTCGACATGGCGCCGTGGCGCTATGCTCAGACCTGTGCTTTTACCCTTTTATCTTGCATCGTCTTTCTGTATCTCCTGTTCTCACCCGTTGGCGTCGCAGGTGAGACCGGTGTGCTATTTACCTCGCTGAGCTGCCTGCTGATTTTTGCCAATTTAGGGGCGTGGTACAAAACGCGAACGCACCGTCGCGTTCAGCCTACGATTAGCTAAAACATCAGATCTAATAGCGAGAACCGTTAGAGACAACCTTAAGACAATGTAGAGACCAACCCTTACTGAATTTCCTCTGACAATGATGCGTATAGCCACTAATGAAAGACGAATTAAATAGCTTAGTTGAAACACTTCGTGCCTCGATAAGCCCCGACGGCAGCAAACCCGGCTACGGGATAATCGGCACGGGAATGATGGGGCGAGAACACATTCGGGCTATCCTTCAGCTGGACCAAGCCGAACTTACGGGCATCTACGACTCGCACCCAAAGAGCCTTCAGCTGGGACTGTCTGAAGTTGAGCGGGCGGGCTGTAAAGCACCTCAGGTCCATTCTGGTCCTGCGGCACTGGCAAATGACCCTGATGTAGACGCAATTTTAATCTGCACACCCAATTTCACGCATCGCGCCGTCTTCGATCAGGTGAAGGCAAGTGGAAAACCAATCTTTCTTGAAAAGCCTATGGCCACAACGCTTGATGACGCCTTGTACTTGGCGGAAGCCGCATTAACCTACCCCGCACCTATCCAACTCGGCATGCAGTACCGCTATAAAGCTCAGTATCAGCTGGCACTATCTGCGCTCGAGCGCGATGAGCTGGGGGCCGTGAAGATGATCAGCCTCTGCGAGTACCGCCCCCCCTTCCTACCTAAAGTTCGGGAATGGAATAAATTTTCAGAATATTCGGGAGGCACACTCATAGAAAAGTGCTGCCACTACTTTGACTTGATGAATCGTATTGCCGGTGCCCCGCCCGCACGCGTCTATGCCTCTGGCGGGCAGGCTGTAAATTTCACTGACTTCGCGTACGAAGGTAAGTCTTCGGATATCGATGACCACGCCCTCGTTGTGGTCGATTATGAAAATGGCGTTAAAGCGCAGTTCGCGCTTAACATGTTTAGCGAGGAGCTCTACGAGGCACTCAGCGTTAGCGGTACCGAAGGCACACTACATACCGAGGAATACGCAAGCTTCAAGTCGGGACGTCCATCACGCTCGAGCATCAGGGTACAAACGCCTGACCACCCAGCCTACGAGGGCATTGATTGCACGTTTCCTGAGGATATTGAGCTTGGTGGTCACTACGGCTCCACACTCTTTGAGCACCAGCGATTTCGCGACCGGTTGTTAGGTCTTAGAAATGATGGGGCGACCTGTGCAGAGGGTCTATGGGCCATTATCACTGCCTGGATGGCACACGCGTCGATTCGACAAGGAAGCGTTGTCGGTGTGAGGGAGATGCTAGCATCTGAATCATTGAATCCTTATCAACAGGGCTTGCTACCCGAGGTTTGGATTAGCAACGATGCCAGCCTGTGAGAACGCCAAATGAACAAGACTTTTGACAACACAAGCACCCATCCTAGTTCGAACACGAGTGATTCCCAATCGGGGGTTTCAACAGTCAGCACTTCAAAACTTGATAAAGCAACTGACCCGCGAGGGGATCAATTGAGCGGCACCAAGCGGCCAACCGTCGCGCTGCTCTCTCCAAGCGATCTCGCTATCGAACTTGGAGAGCCTCTGGACGGTCCCTCAAAGACAGTGGTGAGCGACCTGATCAATGCGCATGGCTTCCTTGTCTTTCGCGGCTACGGCATTGCAAGCGACAGCGATTTCCATAGCTTTATCGAATGCTTTGGCCTCGATAACTTCCGATACGCCGACTCTTTCTCTAACGCGGTTAGACACAACCGGAGCGAGCGCGTCTTCACCGCTAATGAAGCACCACAAAACGTTGAGATATTCTTGCATCACGAGATGGCTCAAACACTGACCTTTCCGGGCGCACTCTTTTTCTTTTGCGAAAAGGCGGCCGAATCGGGGGGCGCCACGCCGGTCTGTCGATCGGATCTAACACTAAAAAGTCTAGAAGAAAAAAATCCAACCTTTGTTACCAAGCTTCGTGAAATGGGTGTCAAATATCGCAACTCGATGCCGTCCGAGGCGAATCTCGAGTCCGGGCAGGGCCGAAGCTGGAAAGATACGCTGACAGTGAACACTGAACGAGAAGCCGAAGAGAAACTCTCGAACCTCGGATACCGATTTAACTGGCTCGACGACGGCACCCTCTCAGTGCAAACCCCTGCACTTGCAGCTGTCGATCACTTCGGCAGAGGAAAAGAGGTTTTTTTCAATCAAATCGTTGCTGCCGCGGCCGGCTGGACCGTCGCCGCTGACGACAAAGAGCCTCGACTTTGCTTTGGTGACGACACCCCAATGAAGCAGGAAGATCTGACCGACGCGATAAACGCTGCCTATCAGCATACCGTCGATTTGGATTGGCAAACGGGTGATGTTGCCTTGCTAGACAACCTGAAAGTGATGCATGGGCGCCGACCCTTCGAGGGAAGTCGCAGTGTGCTTGCATCGTTGTGTAACCCGATTACGAGGCCGGCACTCAACACCTAGATCAGCTTGAACGCTGCCATGGCTTCGTAGTGCTCCTGCATCCGCGATGCCAGTGCTTCGTCGGCTGGATCTAGCGCAGGGGCACCGACAACGGGCGGCGCGAAACCTGTCGAGGCTTCGACCGCTCCATACCAGTGAGACGCCCATACCCCGTCACTGGGTCGGGTCCCGGCGGCCCAACTCGTCATACTGCCGTCGATCCATCTCACGCCAAATGTGTCACACAACGCTCGCAAAACACCCTCGGGGTTTGCAAGTACGTCAGCGCTATCCAAAACAGGCGGGCGCTCACCCAGAATCTCTGAAACCTCATCAAAGAGTTCTCGCTGACGAACAATACCAATGTCGTCCTCGGTGATCGAAGGCATTTTTTGACGATAGGATGCAATGACTCGAGCAGGAGACCGGATGAGAAATACGTGCCGAGCTTCCACCACCCAGCTGAGATCCGCGCCTCGCGGCATATGGTGCGTCATATGCTTTTCGTACTGGAGAGCACTAGCGCGGTTTGCCCTCAACTGCGCCTCAACACCTTCACGAGTCTTAGGCTGACTTTGAATAATGGCCTCGCGCATTGGGTGCTGCGCACCGGACTCGAGCAGATAGCAACCGTAAAAGGGCTCATCCACCACACTGCAATCAGGTCGGGACTCCCAAGCACGCATCATAGCGGTTGATATATTCCTTGGGCCCGACCAGCCCGCAATTCTCACTGCCATATTACCTGCTTCGATTCGCTGCCAACTCACTCTCGGATGCTACTAACTCTTTGTAAAGTGACTGCAGTCGATCGACCATTGGCCCACGTTTTGTGTGTGTGAGAGTTCGTCCATCGACCTCAAAAACCGGCGTCAAACCGGCAAACGTACCGGTTACGAATGCCTCGTCTGCGCCGTACACCTGCATGAGAGAGAAGTTCTTCTCGTAGACGGGAATTCCGTTGGCTTTACAGACGTTGATTACGTTCCGACGCGTGATGCCGTCTAAGCAATAATCACCCGATGAAGTCCAAACCTCTCCTTCCCTGACGATGAAAAAGTGTGTCGAGTTACACGTTGCGACATGCCCGTGAGGGTCAAGCATAAGTGCCTCGTCGTAACCGGCTTTTGCCGCTTGGATGCACCCAAAAATACAATTTAACTTCGAGTGGCTGTTGATGCGCGGATCTTGAACGTCGGCATAGCCCCGACGGGTGTAGACCGTGTATAACCGGACGCCTCTATCATTCAGACTTGGATCCGGCTCCTTGTATTCGGGGATAATGACTATCGTTGGGCCGCCAATCGTGACTGCAGGGTCTTGATACGGCGTAGATTTGATCCCGCGCGTCACCATAAGCCGAATGTGGACATGATCCGACATGTTGTTGGCGGCCAAGGTTTCAAACAATCGCGCCGCCAGCGCGTCTTGCGTGATTTCCATATCGAGATCAAGGGCCTTCGCACCTTCCCAAAGTCGCTTTAGGTGCTTGCTCAAAAAGGGAATAGCACCGTCGTGCACACGAAGCCCTTCCCAAATGCCGTCCCCGAGAATAAAACCGCTATCGAAGACGGAGATGGTGGCTTGTTCTCGTGGCACCAAGTCACCATTGATATTGATCAATATCGACTGGTTTCGAACATCGGGTGCGTAGGTGTGGGTGCTATTTGCCATGCTGGTACTCCTCAAGCCGTTTGGAAAGTCTGCTTATAGCGCCTCTCGATAGCAACAGAATATCGATATCTTCGTGAATACAATGAGTCAAAGATCGAGCTTGCGCAGCCACTTTCGATGTAGCCATTACACCGCGTGAATCGACGCTCAAAAGGCGAGCTAAAGCCAAGCTCGCGTAAGCGATCATAGTTCGTCCCGCCGAAAGTCCCAGTCATCGAATTTGGCTCACGGCCGCGCAACGGGCTGTGAGATAACCAGTGTGGAAACCTCCCACTATATTAATTTTAAAACCGAGATCATTAATAGGAATTTGCTATGAATTCGATGACACGGATCCTCTCCCGCGGAGTGGCAGTGAGCCTCCTGGCTATACTCGCTGCTTGTTCAGACAGCGGTGACGGTGTTCTTTACAAAGATGACCTGCCAACGGTCGCTGCGCCCGAGGCGCCAGCGCCAGCGCCAGGTCCCGGCAACATTGTAGAAGTAGCCTCTGAGGCAGGTAGCTTCAGCACGCTTATCGCCGCCGTTGAAGCCGCTGGTTTGGTGGATGCGCTTTCTGATGGAAGCGCGTCTCTTACTGTTTTCGCGCCGACTGATGAAGCGTTTGCGGCACTGCCAGAGGGTACATTGGATGCCTTGCTGGCGGATCCCGATGCGCTTGCAAATGTTCTGACATACCACGTCTTGGGCAGCGCTGTAGATGTAAGTAGCGCTCTGGACCTTGCGCCCACGACAGTGGAAACGCTGAATGGCGCAGAGATTGCAGTCACATCACGCAACGAAAACTTGTTCGTTAACCTATCTCAGGTTGTGGATTACGACATCGAAGCATCGAATGGTGTTATCCACGTGATTGACTCGGTTTTGCTTCCCCCGGATTTAACCCCGTCTGAGATGACCATTGCTGAAATTGCAGCTGCTGATGAGAATTTTGAAACACTCGTCGCAGCCGCAACGGCCGCAAATCTTGTTGGCACGCTGAATGATCCAGACGCTTCTCTAACAGTGTTTGCACCAACCGATGCAGCCTTCGAAGCCCTCGGTGAGTCGACACTGAATTATCTTTTGAACAACTTGGACGATCTCGAGAGCACGCTGCTTTACCACGTAGTCGCTGGTGCAGAGCTCACGTCAATTGACGCTATCGCTGCTACGGGAAATTCAATCACCATGGCAAACGGTGATGACGCCCTCATTTCACTCGGTGACGCGGGGCTAATGATCAATACGTCGAACATTGTGACTACTGACATCGTGGCCGCCAACGGTATTATCCACGTTATCGACACCGTCCTTAACGCGCCTAGCGTTGCGTCAGCACCCTTGGCAGTTACCCTCGCAGCAAATGGCTCATTCTCCACCCTCAGTGGTCTCATCGAGGACGCAGGTTTGACAGAGGCTCTCATGGATGCGAACGCGAATCTCACCGTTTTTGCACCCACCGACGAAGCCTTCGAGCAGTTGACTGCAATGAAAGCCAACCCTCTGGTGAAGCGTCTTTCCACGGGAGTTACCGCTGATTTCACAACGGGATCTTTTGATGGATCGATTGTTGATGCTGCAACAGAGACCTACACGTTCCCAACGGGCGCACCTGACTATGTTGGTTTTGCGAATAACGCAGATATCTACCCGCTGACCTTTGAGA
>CBFHHL010000167.1:0-1720 GCA_965655685.1 Luminiphilus sp. | reverse complement strand
GCTCTGCGACAGCCTCTTTTCCCATCTCTTCGATCAAATCGCGATTATCCAAATCGAAGCCTTTTGACGCTTTCCAAGGAATAGCGGCGCTCGAGAAGATAGTTCTCGGATTTGGAATAGCAGAAGCAACCGAAGAAGCCACAGTGGCCGACAAAGACGTTAAAGAGGATGAGTGTGATATCTGCGCCTCGCTATAGCTCGCTACTCTGTCAACCGGATCAGCTATGAGGTCATCGACAGGCAATTGCTTGTCTAGAAATCGATTCACAAACGAGCTGTTGGCGCCATTTTCTAAAAGTCTTCTCACAAGGTAGGGCAGTAAATCTGCGTGTTGTCCTACGGGTGCATAGGTTCGAACTGGGATGCTGGGATAATTTTCTCGGACCAAGGTGTAAAGCAGGTCACCCATGCCATGGAGCTTCTGCAGTTCGAATGACGCTTCGCTGTTTTCGGTCGCTTCAATGACATGGGCTACAGAGCGCGCATTGTGCGTCGCGAACTGACAATAGATTCGATTACTAGTT
Organism: Luminiphilus sp.; assembly: GCA_965655685.1. Lineage (GTDB taxonomy): Bacteria > Pseudomonadota > Gammaproteobacteria > Pseudomonadales > Halieaceae > Luminiphilus. The sequence goes on along the minus strand of CBFHHL010000167.1, from coordinate 1,196 downwards.
AGCAAAATATGCATGCAGGCCTCATAAGAGAGGTCGGTATGCGATTTATCCGTAAACACGGGGTAGTCTTCCAAGCCGAGTTGCTGTGCGATCTTAATCTCAGTATCCCAGTAAGCGCCCTTAACGAGCCGCACCATGAAGCCTGAAGGATGTATATTCGCCAGCTCTACAAGCCAACGTGCCACCGCAGCAGAGCGCTTTTGGTAGGCTTGAAGTACAAAACCTAGGCCGTTCCAATCACTCAATTCCTGATGGTTGCAAAGCCACTGGAATACATCCATCGATAGTTCAAGTCGCGAGCACTCCTCTGCGTCGAGACTCATTCCCATGCCGTAGCTTTTTGCGAGTTTGGCTAATCTCAACATTTTGTGCTGAAGCGCAGGAAGGCACTTAGCCCGCTGGCTTTCTGAAAACCGCGGGTGCAAAGCCGAGAGCTTTACTGAAACGTTGTGATTTTCCCGCACGTCGGTCCCTGAGCAGGCTTTACCGACACGATGAATCGCCGTCTCGTAGCTTTGAAAGTATCTTTCCGCATCGTCCGCAGTTCGTGCGCCTTCTCCCAGCATGTCGAAACTGCACGCCACGTTATGACGCTTTGCGCGCGACAGTGCGGCGTCAATATCCCTGCCGAGGACAAACTGCCCACCTAAAATTTTCATTGCTTGAAGCGTTGCCAAACGAACGGTCGGTTCACCAATGCGTGTGGCGAGATTTGAGAGCCAGTTAACTGGGAATACCGAGCCAGAGGATGATTTACCCACCAGTTTCCCAGCGAGCATCAAGCCCCAGACGGACGCATTGACCAGATGCGAGTCTGAGGCACTTTCATGCGCTCCCCAGTCTCCATCGCTGATTTTTTCAGCGATGAGCGCATCAAGTGTTGCATCATCGGGAACGCGAAGCAGCGCCTCGGCAAGACACATGAGTGCAATGCCCTCGCTATTTGATAAGCCAAACTCGCGAAGGAATGCATCGAGCGTGCCGGACTCGTCACAACGTTCTCGGCTTTGTGTAACAAGCTTGCGAGCAATCGCTGTGACTTTCTCGCGCCGATCTGGGTCACCCAAAAAGGCGGTCTCAATTGCTTCTATTGCCACCGAGGTCGATGCATAGTGCAGTGCGCGAATCTCTGTTCGATCAATTTCGGCCATTGTCATTCCCAGTAATGTCTTGGCGTTCACGTTCTGTTTAAATAT
>CBFHHL010000166.1:0-2852 GCA_965655685.1 Luminiphilus sp. | reverse complement strand
CTTTATGGCACGAATACACTGTTCGATCTCCTCAGGGGTCATCACTGCGCCCGCCAGGAATCCGAAACCACCTGCCTCGCCTGTCGCGGCGACGAGTTTGGCGTCCGCCACCCACCCCATTGCAGTTTGAATGATCGGATATCGGCATCCCAAAAGATCCGTTAATCTTGTCTTCATCGCTCTACTCACGCCTCTGCTGATGGCAGGTTATCGGACCCCCATTTTACTGCAATCAACGACGCTCCTTAACGATAGGCTGATTAGACTATGGGGCCTATCGAGAGGCTGTGCGCTCCTCCGCTTCTGGTTTAGAGTTTGAGAAATGCTAGCGGAGTACGCCTGATGTCCGAATTTACAAAACCGTATTTTGACGCCGTTGCGCAACTGACCGCACCCACCGCACCCTTTGAGGTCGAGACGGTAGAGGTAGGAGGCGTCCCTCTAAAGGCGTTTAAAAACGCAGAGACGAGCTTAGGTAACTTCCTGTCTGCAGGAAGACAGCACGGTGATACGCTCTTCCTTCAGTATCAAGGTGCGTCTTGGACATTTAACGAATTCTTCCGCGCGGTAGACCAAGTTTGCGACTGGTTAAGCAATGAGGGGGGCATCGCACAGGGAGACCGGGTGGCGATTGCCATGCGCAATCGGCCCGAGTGGCTCGTAGCCTTTGTCGCGGTGATAACAGTAGGGGCCGTGGTAGTTCCACTCAATAGCTGGGGTAAAGCTCAAGAACTGCAGCAAGGCCTCGAAGACAGCAACGCACAACTCGTGTTCGGCGACCAAGAGCGCCTTGCTTTCATTCGCACAGTTAACGAGACCTTGCCTGCCGTATCCGTTGATGCGCAGGAGCAACTAGAGAGTGAGAGCGCACCAGACTGCACAACGGCACTATCAGATATTTTGGCGCGGGATGATGTCAAGCCAGCCTCGCCGGTAAACGTGGATCGCCACGACCCTGCCATTCTGATGTTCACATCTGGCACATCGGGCAGGCCCAAAGGCGCACTGCTAAGCCACTTTAACTGCTGCCAAGCGTTGATGAACGTTGAGTTCATTGGCGCTGGTACCTATATGACCAACACAGAGGCGATGAACCAGCAACTCGCTAGCCCCACGCCGCCGAAAACGCTGCTCGCTGTCCCGTTATTCCATATCAGCGGACTGCTTTCTCAAGCGCTCATTAACCTTCGTCACGGGCGCGCGTTGTTCATAATGTACAAGTGGAACGTGGCGGACGCGCTGCAAATCGTCAAAGACGAGAAAATTACGGTGCTCATGGGGGCGCCGGTAATGCTTCTCGAGCTTTTGAAGAATGAGAAATTCGGTGACGAACACGCGACCCATCTCGCAAATGTCAGTGCTGGCGGCGCAGCAACACCTGAATTACTGGCCGAGCTCTATGCAACAAAAACGGGTAACGCCATGTCGGGCGGTGGCTGGGGCATGACCGAGACAATGGGCTCAGGCGCCGCTTTCACCGGGCGTTACTTTGCTTCGCGCCCAGATGCCTCAGGTTTTCCTAGCCCTATCGTCGAATTCAGTTTCCGCGATGAAGACGCTAACCCCCTTCCACCGGGTGAGCCCGGCGAAATATGGGTCCGATCCTCTGCCGCCATTCAGGGCTATTATTCAGGAGGAAAGCCCTCAGACGAACCCGTTGATGGCTGGATGGCCACGGGTGATATCGGCTACATCAGCGATGAAGGATTCTTGTATATCTGTGGTCGCGTCAAGGACATGATTATCCGAGGCGGTGAGAATGTATATCCCTCTGAAATCGAAGCCTGCCTTCTGGAAGTACAAGGCTGCGAGGAAGCTGCGGTGATTGGTCTACCGGACGAGGCATGGGGTGAGCAAGTGGCTGCCGTTATACGAATGAGAGCCGACCATCAAAGAGACCCCGAAGCGATTGCCGCATTCTGCAAGCAGCGGCTAGCCGGTTACAAGGTGCCCGCAGCGATCGTATTTACAGATGAGCCTCTCGCGCGAAACGCACTAAAAAAATTGCTGAAGACTCGTATTAAGGAGCGCTACTTTGGTGAGTGATGAAGCGTCAGGGGAAAGCGAATGCTACAGGCTCATGGTGTTGTTTTATGGCGTCCCGCCGAGTCGCGAACAGATAGATAACGCTCGCTCGCTACTACCGGCGGCGCGCGTCACTCACTTCGCACAGTGCGATGCACACAGTGAAAGAGCCTCAATGTGGACTCGAAACCCCACAGGGAGACTCCCAACGAGTCGGCTCGCACTCGAGTACGAAAGCGACAGCGTCCAGTGGGATGTGGCAGCGGAGGTAGCCCACAAGCTTAACGGCGAGGCACATTGGTGCGTAGGCACCAGCCCGATTCCTCATCCACTGGGGAGCAATGAGACCTTCGCAGGTACGCTTCAGTTGTGTTGTTTTAAAAGAGCTGAAGGTTTGCCCGATGATGCGCTGCGCCGGATCTGGTTCCACGAACACGCATCGGTTGCTGTAGAAACGCAAAACAATGTGGGCTACCGCCAAAACCTTGTCATGAGATCATCCCACGATCGGCTCGATGGGATCGTGGAAGAACTGTTTCCGATAGAGGCCGCTGACTCGCTGACTGACTTCTTTGCTGACGGCGATGACCAAGCAAAAATGATGGCCCACATACACCGTCTCACACAGAGCAGTGAGCGGGTGCTAAATCTGGAGAAGTCATCCGTCATTCACATGACCGAGCAACGCATCGACTAACGTTTTTTTTTATCAAGGACACACTATGAGCAACCAGGCTGAGAACTCACCCCTATCAGGCAAGGTAGCCCTCATCACAGGTGCGGGGCAAGGTATTGGACAAGGCATCGCATTTTCTTTGGCAAAGCGC
>CBFHHL010000165.1:0-3450 GCA_965655685.1 Luminiphilus sp. | reverse complement strand
AAGGGACGACCTAGGTCGGCAGATCAAGACCACGTACACGAGACTGTCCTGAGCGACGATTCAGAAGCCTTCCAAGACGGCCCCATCTACGCTGGCCGTCGAGGTGCCATGTAATTGAGGTTGAAGGCTATCTGAGAAAGCAACTGAGTGATTTGCTTTTCGGGTTGGATGGCATCGAGTCTGTCTAGAAAGCGACGGCAACGTGACCCGATAAGATGAGCACGGAGATAGCCAAGCCGAACATCAACCCACGTAACTTCATACGTCGGTAAGTTGTAACCAAGTGCTAGGGTTTCCACGGCGCCCAATATCGGGCGCTTACCCTAATAGATAAAAATCCTTACGCCTGACTTGCAGCCAGCGCCTGTTCGACATCGGCGATAATGTCATCGATATGCTCGATACCAACAGACAAACGCACCATGTCATCGCTAACGCCTGCTTTGGCGAGTTCCTCATCCGATAACTGCCGGTGCGTTGTAGAGGCTGGGTGACAAGCGAGTGATTTTGCATCACCAATGTTGACCAAGCGCAGCACCATCTGAAGTGCATCGATAAATTTAGCACCAGCCTCGACACCGCCTTTGACACCAAAGCTGAGGATGCCTGAAGCACGCCCCCCACAAATACGTTGGCATCGCTCAGCCTCGGGGCTATCTTCTAATCCCGCATAATTTACCCAGCTGACAGCATCATGCGACGACAGATACGCCGCTACAGCAGTGGCGTTTTCACAATGACGCTCCATGCGAAGGGCGAGGGTTTCCAATCCCTGCATTATCTGAAAGGCGCTCTGAGGCGCAAGAGCAGCGCCAGTATTACGTAACGGGACGACACGACACCGACCGATAAACGCCGCCTCGCCCAGTGCCTCAGTGTAAATAACGCCGTGATAGCTGGGGTCAGGCGTATTCATTATCGCAAAGCGCTCGGGGTCTGCCGTCCAGTCGAACTTGCCTGAATCAACGATCACGCCACCAATGGTTGTACCGTGCCCACCCACGTATTTCGTTAACGAATGAATCGCGATATCTGCACCGTGATCAAACACCTTGCAGATCAAAGGCGTAGCCACCGTGTTATCCACGATCAACGGAACCCCGTGTTTGTGAGCGATATCAGCCCACTCCTGAATATCGACAACGTTCCCCTTTGGGTTACCAATAGACTCGCAAAATACTGCCTTGGTATTTCGGTCAAAAAGGTCGTCGGCGTTCGCAATCTCATTCGCATCTACCATGCGAACTTCAATGCCCTGACGTGGAAAACTGTGTGCAAACAAATTATACGTGCCACCGTATAACTGGCTGATAGAAACAATGTTGTCACCTACACCTGCGATAGCCTCAATCGCATAGCGAATCGCCGCCATACCCGATGCCACTGTGAGTGCGCCAATACCACCCTCGAGCGCAGCCATGCGTGCCTCTAAGACCGCATTCGTCGGATTCATTATGCGCGAGTAGATGTTTCCGGGAACGGCGAGATTAAAAAGATCGGCACCGTGCTGCGTATCATTGAAGGTGTAAGAGGTTGTCTGATAGATAGGGGTCGTGGCTGCGTTAGTGGCAGGATCGCCATCGTAGCCCTCATGGAGGGCGATTGTTTCAGGCTTCATAGGTCTGTTACCGCTGTGAATTCAGCGCGAGATAATAAGGCGCACAACAGTGAGGCCAAAATAATAAATGGTTATTTGCTTAAAACGAGATGAGCACCTGTTCGATGCTGAATTATGAGTATTAAACTGATCACAAATAGCAACTTCAGCGGACTCTAAGCACAACAAAGCGACACTCTGACCCCTCAGAGTGAATATAGGGCTCGATTCTGATTTCCTCGATACCGACCCGCCCCTCTAAATGCATACGAACGAGCAGGTCGACAAATCGTGTCGCTTCCCAGTAATCATCCCGAACGGTAAACACGACGACACCGCCAGAACGGGTCAGGCGAACAAGTTCGCCAAGGGCCTCGGGTACCACATGCGTCGACGTAAAGGTTCCAATGCAAGTGACAGCGTCAACCGATCCAGAGTCGAGCGGTACTGTCTTATTGAGATCCAGTTGTGACAAGCTGCGATAGACATTTTTGGCTGCCGCTTGTTCCAGCATGCCCTTTGAATAATCTAAGCCAGACAAATGACCTACGCCTGCCTCACTGAGCAGCACACCGACCAAGCCCGTGCCGCACCCAGCATCCATGACACGCGCGCCCTCGAGAGTGATGTAGCGCTTGAGGAGTGTCACTGCCATTTGAGGGCTGCTGTAGCCCCACTCGTCGAGCAACTCATGCTCATAGCGATCGGCCCAGTCGTCATACACCCTCATTAGCGCATCGGTTGAATCCGCATTCAAGATTTTTACATGAACGTCTGCTTGCTTGCCCATAGTGACGTCTCCTTTTAAATTTTTATTACCCTCATCGTCCCCCTTGCCATGCATCTCTTGCATGATGCTGGTGGGGTTGACTCTCATCCCGATGCAGCCACGATCTTATCCGCATTCAACGCCATAAAGAGCGATCATCTGCAGTGCAACGACTTTGCCCGCAACACCCACCACCCAATGCGACACAAATAACAACCTCACTATGCGCTTTTATCAGCCAACTTAGCGAAACCCTCGGCACAGTAAATCACGAGGGACTTCACGCAGCAGCCAAAATTGGCTGAGATGGTCATTACAATTATCACTGGTGTGGCTGTTGGCAAAGCATTCATGTGATTAACACTTACTCTTCCTGAGCGACCATCGGTTGTTAGCGTGCTCGGCACAGACGACATTTGCTTGGCACCCTAGCTCGTTGTTTTTAGATAGTGCTTAGGACTGAGCCTACTCTGGGTTAATTGGAGGAAACTTGGACGGAGCCGTGCACGGGCTCGGTTATTAAGCTAGGCTCCGCGGTCAGCTATGTGTTATGTCCCCAAAGTCTAAATCAATAAAGCTGGAACAGCCCCATGAATCAGCCACAGAATCCTCAACACTACCCCTCTATCAGTGACGATATCCTCGTAGACAGCGGCGCGGTCGACCCTGTTTACGAAGAAGTCTACTCGCGGCTGAAAGGTTTTGACCTCGGCTCAACCAATGCGTGGACCCGAGGGCAACCGTTTGACTACTACAAACGCATGCGCGAGGAGTCGCCCATGATGTGGACACAAGGACGTAAGCCCACCTCGGGCTTTTGGTCAGTGTCACGCTATGACGACGTTAAGCACGTGGAGCTTAATCCCGACATTTTTTCCTCTCAGCGCGGCAGCATGCATATGGCCGTCTTACCCCCGAGCGGTAAGGCCGATCGGCTAATGCATGCCGCACATAACTCACTTATTAATCTTGACGCTGATATCCATCGTGATCTACGCATACAGCAAAGCGAGTTTTTCTTCCCTAAATATGTTGAGACGTTGAAGGAACGGGTAGGTGCAAAAATTGACGACCTCCTCGACAA